>JARFXO010000008.1 GCA_029194665.1 Nitrospira sp.
CTGGTCGGGATCGTGGCGTACGATGCCTGCTCGACAAAAAGGGGCGTCGCTTCGATGATCTGTCCGTACGGATCGACGAAGCCGGAAATTCCCGTGTTGGCGGCGCGCGCGAAGGCCAAATGATTTTCTACTGAGCGAAAGACGACCATGGCAAAGTGCTGGGCGGGGGCCGAGGACGGCCCAAACCATCCGTCGTTCGTAATCGTCACCAGAAACTCCGCACCGTTCGCCGCAAATTGCCGGACGAAATCCGGGAAGATCACTTCGTAGCAGATCGCCACGCCGAACTTGACCGACCTGGTACCGGTCGACCGTTCTGTGTTCCAGGATTTCGGATTGAACGAGAGCGTCGTCGGCCCCGGTCCCGCTTCGAAATCGCCGATCCCTTCGACGAGTTTATCGAGAAAGAACAGGAGCGAGGATTTGAGGGGGATGTATTCTCCGAACGGCACGAGATGGTGCTTATCATAACGGCCGAGGACTGTGCCGTCCGTTCCCAGCAGATAGGCACTGTTCAAGAGGTAGGGGCGGCGATCGGGGTAGAATCTCAAGGCCGGGCTGCCGAGAAGGATCGGTGCCTGCGCACGTTCCGCCCAAGCGATCAGCTGCAACTGGTACTCTTTCTCCCGCTCGAAAATAAACGGCGTGGCTGCCTCGGGCCACACGACCAAGTCGGTATTGGTTCCCAGTTGGGTCGTCAGCCGGTCGAACCTCCTCATCGTCTCGTCGCGGAATGACGCATCCCACTTCACGGCTTGATCGATATTTGGCTGAATGACACCGACGGTAATGGATGGTTTATGATGGCCCAGGTCCTTAACACTCAGGACTGCTGAACTGTAGAACCATGAGAGCACCATGCAGGCGGCTGCAGTGGTGAGCAATTCCCACGGCAGCTGGACCGGGTGAAATCCTCTGAAAAACGGCATGATCCACAAGCACAGCTCGGCGAAGGCCACATTGACCAGGACAATGAGGAAGGAAATGCCGTACACACCTGTGTGGTCTGCCACCTGTATCAGGTCCAGCTCGCGATATTGTGAATAGCCGAGGAGACACCAGGGAAGGCCGGAAAGCAGATTGGTACGGAACAGCTCGAGTGCGACCCAGAAGCATGGCGCAAAGAAAATCCCGTAGCGCGGGATGAGTTCGCGCAGCCACACGACGGCAACGCAGTAGAGCCCGACATAGAGTCCGAGATAGGTGGTCAGCAACAACAGAATTGCGTAGCTGACGATCTCCGGAACCTTGCCATAGATCGTCATGGCGGTGACGACCCATGCCATGATCCCGGTGAATCCAACGATTCCGCTCAACCAACCGATCCAAAAGGCTCGCTGTCTGGAGCATTGATCAAGCGCGAGATGGAGGGGAATCAGGGCGATCCAGGCCAGCAATCCCAGGTCAAACTTTGGAAAGCAGAGAGGCAAGAGCAGTCCGCTCGCGCAGGCAAGCAGTATCTGGCGCGAACGAGATCCATCCATCGAGCCGTACCTTACGAAAAGATGCGACGACTTGCAAGAGAATGCTTGAACAATCAGCGACTTGGGAGGCTTGCCAGGTGCTTTTCCTCGGTTAAAGCTGTATTCTACCTCCTATGGAGAGACGTCGGCATCATCGAGTTCCGGCTCAAGTCAAGAGTTTGCTTCGGGCGAACTCGCATGAAGTGGAGGGGGAGACCGTTGATCTGTCGCTCGGTGGCGCCCGGATTGAAAGCTCTCTTGGTGTCCAACCGGGAAAGCAGATAAGCATCAAACTCCTCATGCCGGGGGATGACACTCCGATCGGGATCGAGCAAGCCCAGGTCCGATGGGCGTTGGATCGGACTTTCGGCGTGAGGTTTCTCGGAGTACCGCAGCAGGAACTGCACGAATTAGAACAATTGATCGACGAATGTATCGCGCTCGATGAAGGGAGGGACGTATGAAATCCGCGAGCAATTCCACCGAGACCTCGACCGACGACCCGCGCACCTGGATCGGTGGCGAAGCGACCGTCAGTTCCCAAGCCCACCGATATATCCGTCGCCAAGCGGGACCATCCAACTCGCTGCTCGGTGTGATCCTCGGCTTGACCTTCCTCGGCGGCCTCGCCCTGGGTAGCTCCTTCGCCCTGCTCTGTCGCTCCAAGAACCAGTAGGAGTATTGGTCCCATCCGTTGTTGCACTGTTCTGAATGAGCCAGAGTCTGTCCGTGTCTCCTGTGCATGGGTACCGGCTTGCATTGGCTGTGACACACGTGGGCTCTACCTCTGTGACATTGCGAAACAGGTGGGAGACATCCCCGGACCCTGCGTCGAGCTCCAACGCCCCAGAGTCCTCGCTCACCTGACTGGCCAGACGGTCCAGAACCGGCTGACGCTTGAGAGCGAGTGAGCCATCTACGACAGCGAGCAGCTCGTGAGCAGCGGTCGCCGCGTTGGCCACCAGCCGCAGAGGAGCGAGGCATCGGTTTTCCTAAGACTCTTCTTCGCCAAATGAGATCAAGAAGCAGCTGCTTTTTGCTATACTCCTGTCCACCATGTCATCGGATACCCCCTCTCCGCAGCCCTCACCGGCAGAGCGCCGCGAGTTTTATCGCATCACCGTCACCTTGCCTATCTGTCTTCAGCCTGAGAGCGACCAGGCGGAGGGAACACTCATCGAGCGGTCCGTCAACATCAGCGGCGGCGGTATCGGCGTCACGCTCGACCAGGCCTTCGAGGTGAATAAAATTCTCTCATGCACTCTGCTCCTTCCCGGCCAGGTGCTCTTTAAGTCCTATGTCGAAGTGTTGCGTGTTGATCCCATTACCTACCCACTCAACACCTATCGCCTCCATGGGCGCTTCGTCAGGATGGCAACTCAGGATCGAGAGTTGCTGATCCGACACATCCTACAGTTCCAGCGTGAACACCTCACTAAGCACTACTCTGCTTGAATGGACAAGGTCATCACTGTGAGGAGGATTCGCCCAATTCTGAGGACCCCGCTTCGTCCCCGCGAAAGGGGGATTCATTCTGTCACGCGAGGCCGACTAGACTGGGCCACCGTGGAACCCACATTTCCCTATTTTCGACACCACTATCGAGTCCCCCTGGCCGTGCAATACCCCGTGATGTTTTCCGATACGGACACGATCGCGGAGGGAAAGGTCATGAACCTCACCGTGTTCGGCTGCGCGATCGAATGTGTCGGTGCTGCGCCGAGGCGAACCACCCTCCGCGTCCGGCTGATCCTCCCGGATCAGGCACGATCACTGCCGGTTGAAGAAGCAGAGGTCCGTTGGGTCCAAGGGAATCGAATGGGGCTTCAGTTTCACAAGGTGGGACGAGCGGCGGATTTTCGGCTCCATGGGTTTGTATGGGATCGCATGGTCGAACGGCTCCGAACGATCACTCAGGAAGGATTTTTAATCTCTTGATCCTGCGCTATCCTGCCTTTTCCAACCATCGCCAAACACAACAGCCCGATGCCGATCCACACGAGCTCACGGAACCGTCGCAGCAGTGCGAAGGTGATCCCCATCACGTCGCTGTAACCGAACGCTTGGAGCAACAGAAGATTGCCGGCATCTTGAGCGCCCAGACTGCCGGGGATCAAGAAGGAGCCCCCCTTGATGAAAACCGCAAGCGCTCCTATCGAGAGGGCGGACAACGCGCTCACTGAACCGCCGAGTACATAAATAATCCCGAACACCTCCAACGATTCGGCCATCCAGCCCAAAAAGTACAACGCCATCGACGCATAAAAGGCATGTTGATGGTGGCGGTAGAAATTTCGAATCGTCTGATCGATCGAGCGCAGGTGCTCTTCATGCGTCTCCAGAGACTGGATTCGCACGCCTAGTTTCTTGACCAATGACAGAATCGAGGCAAAGAGTCCACGCTGCTGGATGAAGACAAATCCTGCGATTGAACAGACCAGCAGTCCGACGCTCACCAGAGCTGCGGTGATCGTCTGGCCCGCTGAACTCCCGGCACCCAGCATCCAGAAGGCAAGGGCGATTCCCGTAAGGATATAGAACACCTCGGCGATCGTCATGGTCGTCTTCGCGATCACGACGGAAGCGGCCCCCTCTGCCATGGGAACGTCGTACCTTTTGAGCAGAAAGGCCTTCACCGGTTCGCCCCCCAGGTAGGCCGGAGTGGTCATGTTCACCACCTCGCCGGCGGTCCGAATCGTCAGCAGTCGCCAAAATGGAACCCCTTGTGCCGCTCGCCCCAACACCACTTTCCACCCATAGGCTTCAATGGAATACATGATGGTAGATGGGAGTAGGATGCCGAGCAAAGCTATTGGACCGAGTCTTGTAGCAGCCGTGTAGATATTGGCGGGGCCGATATGCCAGACAAGAAGGCTCAGAACGACGAGGCCAAGAGCGAGTAGGATATAGCGCAACACGTTAGTCAGACGGCCAATGTGACATTTATGGTCGAAGGGATGAGACTGCAGATGGACGGATGAGCCATGCTACGGTGCCGGCAAACAGCCATGTGCCGGCTACCGCAAAGAGCAGAAACCAATAAAGTTGATCGAACAGCGCAAAGGCCAGTAAGGCTGCTGAGAAATCGCGGCTGGCGACATTTTTCAAGATGGCATCCGCCCAGGCTGCATGGGTAGGGGTTCTCCACCCACTCGCCGCTTTGATCTTGTGCGCCTTTTCGGCAAGTACGAGCGAGAGGCCGTTGCCGAACACGGCGGCGGCGCCTAGCGCGAGCGGAACCCAGTCGTCTGTTTGTCCCATGTGGGTCGCGTAGAGTCCCACGGCGATGCCAGCAAAAATCGCCATATGCACGATGTTGTCCAAGACAACGTCGAGCCAAGCACCAAAGGGCGACTCGGTAAAGGTCAATCGGGCGACTTCACCGTCGCAGCAATCAATGACGGCTGCCAATTGAAACAGGAGGGCTGCCACAATACCGGCGCTGTACGTACCCATCCCAAACCCAGCTGCAGCAACCAGACCGATTAATCCGGCGAGCACCGTGATGGAATTAGGCGACAACCCCGTGGCAAGAAACAGACGCGTGAACCAGCGAGAGATCTTGCGATTGAAATAGCGATCGACGAACCCTTCAAATTCCCCCTTGAGCGAACTGAACAACTTCTTTTCGGCTGTGTGGACATCAGCCAGGGTTCGGACCGGTTGATACCAATTACCCCGTTTTTCTTCGGACGAGACGACACGCACCCGACCATCCACAACAGCCTGCTCAAGCCACTGCCGGATCGGAGCGGTCCCCTTCTCACTCGCCGGTTGATCGGCGATGCTCATCAGGCTTGCCGGCACGACCACCAGATCAGCGACACGCAAGGCCGGATCGTCGAAACGGAGGGGGGCGAAGGTGGCCGGGCAACCGGGCTGGACTTTCGATCGCACGCACTGCACCAGGAGCTGATCGACCTGCCCCGGTGGGGCTTGAGAGACCACGATGGCTTGACCGTCCTGCACGTCACGCCGCAACCGCTCGATCAACCCTCGAGAGAACACGCTATTGACGCTCGCGACCAACGCAAAGCCATGCACTTCGGCCGCCAAGGCTTCCCATGTCCGAGGATCGTCGAGAGGAAATTCGCGGATCGGCATCCATCGGACGGGAATCGTGAGACGCGGCCCTTTGCCGAGCGCCTGTTTCAGCTGTTCCTCCTCAGAACCGGAAAGGACGATTAACTGACGAATCCCCGCCCGTTGCAACGTGAGCACGGTCCGTTGAAAGAGCCCGACCCCTACGACGCTCGTCAAAGGTCCCACGTCGCGGACCTGTTGCCCGATCGGACCGCCGAATACCCCGACAGATGGCAGCAGAATCGCCGTCGCCAGTCCTTGGATCTCGGCTCTCCTCTGAAGGATGCTCTTACTCATGGTTTCATAGACAACGATGCGTGATCACCAGTGCTCCCTTGCCCAGGTCCCCGTTCTCTTCTATCGGACATCCTCCCATGGTGAAGACTCTCTCATAATCTTGGCAAAACTTCCAATTCAGCTTTTCTTACGTCTTCGATGAAGTCGATCTCGGTCCAGGGCAACCCTCCGATCCGTTCATGACCGACCCGCACGTCCTGAAAATACTGCTGTAGCGCGTCCTCGTACTCCATATCCCACGAGCCTCTGTCGATGTAGCCATGGAGAGATGAGACGACGCGAGCCGTGTCGGCATGCCGAACTCGAAGAAATCCAACCCCTTCCCCGGCGTAATCATACTGTTCCGGCAAGCTCTTTGTCAGCGCAATAACTCGCCCCCCCGCCACGACCACCATGCATTCTTCTCCGGTCTGCTTCACCGTCTCATCCATCAACAACGCATTCTCAGAGGGTGACGATACCAGACGCCGTAGGATCTCCGGATGGAACAGCACGTCGGCATCCATCACGATAGTGTCGTCGTCGAGCGCGGTTCGTGCGATCCACAGCGAGGAAATACTGCCTCGGTGAAACTGCTCGTTGACCAGAAAGGTAACGTTGACGCCACAGGCATCCCGTTCAACCGCCGCACGAATCATCTCCTGCTTGTACCCTACGACAATCTCCGCCCGACGAATGCCGACGGAAACCAGCGACTCTAAGTACCGGCGCAGGAGTGACCGTCCGCCGATCTCGATGAGGCATTTCGGGCGATGTTGGGTCACCTCCCACAGCCGTTTTCCCACTCCCGCTGCAAGGATGACCGCCTTCATGCCGATTTGCACACCTGTTCGAAGGCGTCGAGAAACCCGACAAATTGTGCCTCGGACAATGCCCCCATATTGGCCACGCGGAAAATCTTGTTCTCTAGGTTGCCTTGACCGGCATAAATGACATAGCCCTGCTGCTTCAGCCGATCATGCAACGCGTCGTAAGCAACGCCATCCGGCAGGTGATAGGCCGTGATGGTATTCGATTGCCGGTCCGTGGGGAGCAGGGCCTTCACACCGAGCTTGGCCATTCGTTCACGGATTAGGGTTGCCGTCTTCTTGTACCGTTGGATGCGATTGGTCACGCCTTCTTCGAGGAGTTCGTTGAGTGCTTCGTCGAAGGCATAGTAGACCTGCACCGCGGGCGTGAAGGGAATCGTGCCTCGCCCCTCGTTGTTGATGTAATGGGTCAGATGGAGATACCACGAGCGCTTCGGGTACGAGCGCATTTTTTCGACGAACCCCTTCCGCACCAGCACGAACGAGACGCCTGGAAACCCCTGAATACACTTTCCTGCCGTCCCCACGACCATATAGATGTGCGACCGTGCGATGTCGATTGTCTCGCCCGCCAACGCACTGACGGCATCGAGCACAAACACCCGATTCTGATTATCGACGACCTCGGCAATCTCGTGGACAGGATTGAGGAGGCCGGTGGTGGTCTCATGGTGCACCATGCCGACGGCGTGCACTTCCTGATGCTGACGCAGGGAAAGCAGTAATTTTTCCGGATCGGGCCGAGCCGTCCATTCATACTTCAATTCGTTCACCCCCAGGCGATGGAGGCCCACGATTTGGGACATCCGTTCACCATAGACGCCGTTGTTGAGGATGAGCATACGGCGGCCGTGAGGAAGCGACGACATCAAGGCGGCTTCGACGGCAGCCGTCCCTGATCCGGTCATCACGACGGCGACATAGTCCGATTCAGCTTCGGGGACAAAGGCTTTGAGCAGTTTGGCTTGGATGCGGTGAAGCAGTTCGTAGAATTCATCCTCTCGATGACAGATGTCAGGTTTCAGCAGTGCCTGCCGTACCCGTTCGGACACGTTCACTGGCCCGGGATTCAGAAGAACCACGCTTCTCTCCGTTATTCGTCAACCGTGAATCGTTAATCGGAAAAGTACGGATTGTTCTTCCCGCACCAACTAGCGATTCACGAATAACGTTTCACGAGTCACGTCAGTCGATCGCTTTCATGAACCGGCGAGTGATGTCCGGCGGATCGTGCAGAACACGGCCGGCATCTTCCACAAATTCGTTCACCTTGATGAGCAACATGCTTGGCCCATCCTTCTTCAGCATCTCCTTGAACTCGTAGACGAGATCATCGCGATCAAGTACCCGTTCCACATTCGCGTAGCCTGCGGCCTTCGCCACTTTCTCCAGCGGGACCACGTTGGAGATTGTGGGCTGGTTCCCGGTCGTTCCGTACACTTCGTTGTCGAATACGACGTGGATGAAGTTTTTCGGTTTCAACGCGCCGACCGTTGCGAGAGTGCCCATTCCCATTAAGACATTCCCATCGCCATCGAAGGTAATCACCTGTTTATTCGGCTTTGCGAGTGCGACACCGAGTGCGATCGCCGGGGCATTTCCCATGGAGCCGATCATGTAGAAATGAGTGGACCGATCCGCAATCTTGTGCGCCTCGCGCGAGGGAAACCCGTTGCAGATAATGACGGGCTGATCGGTCAGCAGCTCCAGTAAGGCCGCCATAGCCTGCGCTCGGCTGATCAATGTGCCTTGCTCGGGTCTCATCTCACCACCTCTTCCCACCTTACGCGCCAACCGTGAATCGCTGACGCTGGCGGCCGCTTATGCCGTTCGATCAGCGACCGACCAGTGATGCATGACCCGCCCACGTTCACGGATGCAACCCCTTCACGACGCCCTTCGTGATGAGCAACGCGACCGGAATCTGGTGCTGCATGAACGTCTGAGCCACCCACCTGAAATCGGCGACGGCCGTTTTTTCGGTCAAGGTACGGTGCAGAATTTTGACTGTATCGAGCAATTGAGGCATCACTTCTCCCATCACCAGATGTTCTGGAGCGTCCTTTCCCCCTTGACCCCGCCATGAAACAATCAGGATGCAGGGTTGCTTATAAATCATATTCAGAGAAATGAGCGTATTGAGAGAGGTGCCGAGTCCAGAATTCTGCATGAGCACGGCGGGCGTTTTCCCGGCCATATAAGCACCGGCAGCCATACCGACCGCTTCATCCTCTCGGACCGCAGGGGTGTACAGCCGACGGTTCATGAGCTCCGCAATGACTCCGCCGAGAATAGAATCCGGTACGCCGGTGAAAAAATTGACCCCCATGTCCTGCAGGGCTTGTACGAACACGTCGCTTTCAATCATTGGAAGTTTCTACCTGGAGTAGTACTGATACCGTCTCGCGGAAACCGGCGCATTATAAGATGCGCCCCACGAAGTTCTCAAGAACGATCCTCGGTTGAGTTGAATTCTCTTGCATGTTAGCGTTGGTGCCAATGCGGTTGTTGTCTGATCCGCTTCCAGAGATGAAGGACCCTATCCGACCAGCATCGCTTACTTGGCCGTTGGTCCTGATCGTTACGATCGTGATCGGTGCTGGCTCAGTATGGGCCGTTCCCATGACAGATGACCCGAAGGGATTCCACGACATTCCTTGGGGCACCTCATTATCTTCTCGCCAGGACCTGGAACCGATCCAGGCAGATCCGCATATCATGGAATATCTCTACAGAACAGAGCCATTGTCATTCGCGGGAACCGAGATGACCAGGATCCTCTATCTTTCGGTGGACGATCAATTCGCGCGAGTCATCATTCGCTATCAAGGGGACCAGGTTCATCGGCAGGTACTGAGCTTCTTGGAAAACCGCTTCGGTCGGCTGGAGCGCATTCCAGGGCAAATGGCGCGGGGCCTTACTCAACAATACAACTGGCGCGGGAGCGACACCGAAATCAATCTGACATATCAAGCCGGTACAGAACGTGGCTACATTTTTATCGATAGTCGCTCGCTCGCACCACGGTTCAACGATTACATCACCGATTTTGCGCAGTAGTTCGATGAAGGCCTCAATCTGAGCAAGTCACACGATCGACGATCGTCATGCTTTGCCTATGCGACTCATGACCGTCCACATTGAGCGTTTCCATCGTAAACGATCGGAACGGATTCGAAGACATTCCCTGAAAGACGATCAAGGTTTATGTTTGGCATAGTTTTCTTTACGGAAGTGACATGACGATTTGAAAATGAGGTCGATCGCGCATCGTATTTTGCGAAAGTCAGCTGCTGCCGGAGAAGCTCGCTGACGAGACCTCGCCTACAGCCTTTCGACCCCGCCATAACCAGGCCGGACAAAAGTTTCCATTGACAAGCACCGTACGCTTTCGCATCATGTGGCCCATATGACCAACGCCGCAAGACTTCGGGCTGCCTTGAGCAGGCCGGGTGCCCTGAAGATAGTCGGGGCCCACGATGCACTCAGCGCCCGTCTCATCGAACGTGCCGGTTTCGACGGTGTTTGGGCAAGTGGGTTCGCCATTTCGGCCTCTCTAAAGTGCATCCCCGACGCCAGTTTTATCACCTCCAGCGAGCAGCTCGATGTCGAACGGAATATCGTTGAGGCCGTGAATATCCCTGTGATCGCTGATTGCGACACCGGGTATGGGAACGCCCTGAATGTCATGAGGACCGTCACCGACCGTGAGCGGGCCGGTGTGGCTGCTATTTGTATTGAAGACAACGTCTACCCCAAACGCTGTAGTTTCTACGCGGGGGTTCGACGTGAATTGATCCCTATCGAAGAGCACTGCGGCAAGATTCGAGCGGCGAAAGCCGCTCAGCTTTTCCCGGAGTTCATGATCATTGCCAGAACCGAGGCCCTCATCGCTGGGTGGGGACAGGAAGAAGCACTGAAACGGGCTGAGGCTTATGCAGACGCAGGTGCCGACGCAGTCCTTATCCATTCGAAATCGAAAAAGTTCGACGAACTGAAGGCTGTATACAAATTGTGGTCCGGGCGCGCCCCGCTGGTCGTGGTCCCGACGATTTTTGACCAGACCACCGCGGCCCAAATGGAGGAAGCCGGAGCAAAGATCATCATTTATGCCAACCAACCAGTCCGGGCGGCCATTCGTGCGATCACAGACACGCTGGATCTCATTAAGAAGGACACGCGCCCCGGAGCGGCGAACGACCGAATCGTCACGCTACCTGAAGTGTACGACATTGTCGGTGTCCCACAAATGGAGCAAGACGAGAAACAGTTCCTGCCGGTGGGGAGCGAACGAATCACCGCGATTATCGCCGCCGCTGGGTTCGAAAAACAGCTCCTGCCGTTGATCGAGGACAAGCCAAAGTGTCTGCTTGACATTAAAGGGAAAACGATCCTCGATCGTCAGATCAACGCACTCAACGAATGCGACATCAAAGAAATCGCTTTAGTTCGCGGGTATAAGAAAGAAGCGATCTCGCTACCCAATATTCGCTACTACGACAATGATCGTTATGAGGAAACCGGTGAGCTAGCTTCGCTTTTCTGTGCTGAAAATGAGTTAAGAGGGCGAACCATTGTCCTGTACGGCGATATCATCTTTGATACCGCGATCCTTGAAAAGTTGCTCAAGAGTCCCGCCGACATTGCTTTGGTGGTCGACCTGGCCTGGTTTGATCAGGAACAGCGCAATGCTCAGCCGACCCATCTTAACCCGGATCTTGTCTCACTGGCCGCCCCACCCGGCAAAAGCTATTTATCCAGATTTGTGATGCCGGAAGGTGAACACCAGGTAGTTAAGATTGGCCAGCAGCTTCCACGCGAACTGGCGCATGGTGAATTTATCGGCATGGCCATGTTCTCAGAGAAGGGCACTCAAGCCCTTCGCGAGTGCTACCACAGGGCCCAGAAGCAGCATCAATCATCCCCGTTCCACGAGTCAGCAAACCTTGCCAAGGCATCTTTCACCGATATGCTGCAAGAACTGATTGACCAGGACTATCGCATCCAAGCCGTACCGATTTTTAAGGGATGGATGGAAGTCGATTCCTTCGAAGAGTACCAAAAAGCCTGGGCAAAGATTCGCCAGTAATTCTCGTCATCGGACAGGAGGTGGTCTCTCTTGCCACCAGAAATATTCCTTAAAGGTGGCGTGCCACCTCGCTTCTGATCCGCAGGCTCCATTGCTGAATTGATTAGGACAATATTCCCAACAAAGCTATGATGGTGACACCGACGATGAGTGGCCGAAAATCTTACGTGCCTTTAGATAACCGTTATGCCGAACGTGTAGCCGTCACGTGTCGAGTACGTTATGTCGGTGAAGTTCCGACACAGCCTCATCAAGGCGAAGGACTCACAAAAAACATCTCCGTTTCTGGTTGCCACGTCATCAGCGACCGCTCGGTAACGCGTGGAACATTATTGACCCTTACCATTGCGCTCCCCGATGGGTTACCTCAGCTTTTATTGAAATCGGCGCATGTGGTGTGGGTGTCAGGTTGTCAGTTTTCCGTCCGATTCATGGACCTGAACCGAGACCATCGGAAGCGGCTGCAGTCGTTCATTTGGAAAAGCATCTCCCACCACACCGTGAGTGATCAACGAACTCGATTTCGACTCATGTAGTCCGGTCCCTGCTCCCTTCCTAATAGTCACGATCCTCTTCATGTACGGGCTGCGAATGCTCGTTATCTTCTAAGACCTCACATACTGCGTCCGGAACAAGGCATTCCTTTAATCGGTTACATAACACATGGACTTATTGTCAAATATATTCACCCCACTTTTGGTTTGGACGCTACCCCTCAACTAGTGGGAAGCCAAGATTGACTCTGAGCGCTAGCCTTCATCCATACAAAATCTCGAAATACGGGAAATGATTTTGCAGACCGGCAATGCGGGAGACAGGAATCATTCGAACTGGTGGGGATCCGGCGATTCGAAACAGGTAGACAACCAGGAGGTGTAGCGATGAAGCAGATGAAGCACTTAGAACGATCAAGAACGCCTTGCTCAGCCCATTCGATTGAGCGCCGCAGGATGAGAAGGACCTGTGTCTCTTTTGGCCTTATGTACTCAGGAATCAATGGGGACGACGTTCTCATTGGAGACGGTAGTGCTGTTGACCTATCCGAAGGTGGGTTGGGCATTCGTGGAAATTGTCCTGTCAATATTGGTATGGAGTTGACCTTGTTTCTATATCTGCTGGACGAAGATGAACCCCTGTTCGTTTCGGAAGCGACGGTCGCCTGGACGGCGGGATCTCTATTTGGTGTAGAGGTGAAGGAAGTAAGTCTTCGTGATGGTGATCGAATGCTGTCGTTTCTCCGCGCTCATTCGGTTGGTCAAGCCTAGGTGGCTCGATGGCCTGACAATTGCCGTCTGGATGGGAAGGCCAATTAGTAGTTGCTGAGAGCCATGACTAGGGTCTGTTGACATTCAGTTCCCGTCAGGGCATGAGTGTGGCGTGGTTCAACGCCCACCGGAGGGAGGATGTCGAGACGGGAGCTGCGCGATGATCAATGGAAACGGATTCAAGAGTTGTTGCTGGGCAAGACAAGCGATCCCGGGCGGACGGCCAAGGGATAACCGTACATTTGTGGATGCGGTGCTCTGGATCGCCCGGACCGGTGCGCACTGGCGTGAACTCCAAGAGAGCTTCGGCCTCTGGAACAGCGTGTTCCAGCGATACAATCGATGGTCGAAAGCAGGCGTGTGGGAGCGGGTGTTCCTTGCCCTCTCGGGCGACCCAGCTTTTGAATATGGGATGATCGATTCCACCATCGTCCGCGCCTATCAGCACAGTGCGGGCGAAAAGGGGGGCACAGGAGACGGAAGCCCTTGGCCGGTCGAAAGGCGGTCTGACGACGAAAACCCACACCGCAGTCGACGGTCTGGGCAACCCACTGCGGTTTATCCTGACGCCAGGACAGGCGTCGGACTCCACCCGGGCCGAGCCGTTGCTGCAGGGCTGGCCCGCTCAGCATGTCATTGCAGACAAGGGATACGACAGCAGCAAGATCGGTGACGTCATCGAGCGGTCCGGCGCACACGCCGTCATCCCGCCGCGCTCCTGCGTGAAGGACCCACGCGCAACCGACTTCGTCCTGTACGCCGAGCGCTACCGCATCGAGGGCTTCTTTGACCGACTCAAGCACTACCGTGCCGTTGCGACTCGTTACGCCAAGCGTGGACGCAACTTCGCCAGTCTCATCTATCTGGCCGCGTCCATGCTGTGGATGAAATGAATGTCAACACGACCTAGGGCGTGTCATCAATTAAGCCATGTCATTGAAGCAGCGAGATAGATGGCACCGAGGAAATTGGCGGCGCGTTTGTCGTAGCGGGTGGCGATGGCGCGGAATTGCTTGAGTCTGGCGAAGAAGTTCTCAATCAGATGCCGGGCTCGGTAGAGGTCTTGATCGTATTCGCGGGGGGTGGTTCTGTTGGCTTTGGGGGGAATGACCACGACCTTGCCCGCTCGTTGCAGCGGCTGGATCACCCGTTCATCGGCATCAAAGGCCTTATCGGCAATGATGGTATCCGCGTCAATGCCGGGTAGCAAGACATCGGCGCCCTCCAGGTCATGCGCCTGCCCTGGGGTGAGATGAAACCCCGTTGGGTTACCCAACGCATCACAGGTGGCGTGGATTTTGGTGGTCAGGCCACCCTTGCTGCGTCCGATGGCTTCCTGCGCGTGGTGCCCCCTTTTGCACCAGCGCTGTGCTGGTGGGCACGAACGATGGTGGAATCGATCATCGCGTATTCGTTGTCAGGATCGTCAGCAAGACGTTCAAACACCCGCTTCCAGACGCCGCGTCGACTCCAGCGCGTATGGCGTGTGTGGATCACTCGGAAATCTCCGAACCGCTCCGGCAGATCCCGCCACGGGATCCCCGCGCGATACCGGTACAACACCGCTTCCACAAACAGCCGGTTGTCCTTCGCCGTCACGCCCACCGTCTCTTCACGACCAGGCAGCAGATGCTCGATCTTCTCCCATTGGTCATCACGCAATCCATACCGTCTCACCATCCGCAGACCCCTCCTTTGGTCTGGGACGGAGTAAATCACAACACGATGGCTCTGTGAATCGAGAAAATTAATTGATGACACGCCCTAGACACCGCAAACTTCAGAAGGCCCCACCTGCTTCTACTGTCGCTATACTTTCAAGCGTTCGGCTTTAATGATCTATTCCACCTTGTCTCCCGTACAAGTATTATGCTAATTCATGGTGAGTGAATACTTACTCACCATCAATAGTGTCCGGTTAAAACAGAAATGGTCGTTTATTCAGACGCAACTCATTGATCAGCAAGGAGGCCGTTTTGGGTCTCGCATTGAAATCGTGCCCACCATCAAATCTGTGCAAATACGCGCCACCATTGGCGTTCCGTACTGTACAGCCGTTTTTAACCGGACACTACTGACTCACCATGAATTAAACAAGGACATCTCCGCGTCATCGACACCAATCGTCACGAACCTCAGGTCACGAGCGACAGGCCAGCTTGATCAGCGCTGCGACATCATTGTTTGCCGCAAACGGCTTTACCGGAACGACCACTAAGCAAATCGCCAAGGCTGCCGGTGTCAGCGAAGCACTACTCTTCAAGCACTTTCTGACCAAGCGTGCGCTATGCACGGTAATTCTTGCAGAAAAGGCTCAATACTCCGAGTTGCGAGAAGCCGTCGAAGCCGCAACCGACAAACGAGATGATGAAAGGCTCTTTACATTGCTCGCCAGCTATCGGATGAAAAAGGGTGCAGATCCGACGATGCTTCGCCTACTCCTGTTCAGTGCCTTGGAAGGGCATGAGCTGTCCACCATGTTTTTTCAGCAGCAGTATCGAGTCTTTCACGATCTTCTTGCCGGCTACATTCGTCGACGCATCGAAGAGGGCGCTTTTCGTCCGGTCGATCCAATGCTTGCCGCCAAAGCGTTCTTCGGTATTATTCTCCACCATCGGCTCCTGCACGATATTTTCGGGCTACCAATGCGCCTATCCCATGAATCATCGGTGGTCGAATATGTTTCCCTTTTCCTCGGCGGACTCGTCCGGCATTCGCCGGACTCTTAGTTGAGAGGCACCACCTTGAGACCACTCGTCCGACATCCGTTTCTGACGCTTGGGATCGTCATCTTTCTTGCGGTCACGGTTCTCGTAGTCTTTCGCTTGAGCACGGGTGCCAAAGCCGATACAAAGAAGTCTCGGCTCATTACGGTAGGCGTCGTGTCCCCGCTACGACAGGATCTCGATATTCGGCTAGCTTACACCGCGGACATCTCACCCAATCAGGTCGTGAATATCTTCTCACGGGTCGACGGATACATCGCCAAACTGCATGTCGATAAGGGTGATTTTGTTAGGACAAACCAGTTACTCCTGGAAATCGATCATACCGATTATCAACATGCCGTTAATCAGGCAAAAGCCAACCTTTTATCCGCCAAGGCGAAGGTCTCACAACAGGATGCTGCGGTCCGCAGCGCCAAGCTTACGTTCGATCGTGTGCAGATTCTCATCAAGGACCAATTTGTCTCACAGCAAGATCTGGATAATGCGCAGGTCAACTTGGACGCTGCCAGAGCAGCACACGAAGCCCTGCAGGCACAGGTCAACCAAATGGAGGTGGCTCTGGCCCAGGCTGAGACTAGCTTGGCCTACTCTTACATCCGAGCCCCGTTTCCCGGCTATATCGCAGAACGAAATTTAGACATCGGAGCTTACGTAACCGGTGCAACTGCAAGCACCTCGACGATGTCGCGAGGCATCATGAGCCTGCACGACATCAATACGGTCCGTGTGTTGATCGAAGTCGTCGAGCGCGACATCCCGATGGTGAAGATTGGCCAAAAGGTTGAGCTCCGTGCCGAAGCGTATCCGGACCAGGTGTTCGAAGGAACCGTCACGCGTATCGTCCAGGCCTTGAATCGCTCGACACGTACGATGACAGTGGAAATCGACTTACCTAATAGAGACCGCCGATTAAAAGGCGGAATGTTTGCCCGAGTCGAGGTCATGGTGACAACCCATCACCAAGCGTTACAGATTCCCATTGATGCCGTCAGTCGACTAGAAGATACGCAATATGTCTATATTGTCCGAGAGGGGAAAACCCAGCGGGTGAGTGTCGAGATCGGTGCCCATAACAGCAATCGAGTCGAAATTCTCAAGGGCTTAACCGGGGATGAGCAGGTCGTCGTCTCCGGAAAAGATTTGGTGCAGGATGGGACACCCGTACAGACCCAACCGCTTATGAAGCCATGAGTGCTGAGAACTGAGTCCTGCGTCAAACTATGGACAAGCCGTAACCTGATTGGTGTCGGCAATCATAGACAGTTTTTCTACTCAGTACCCAGCACTCGCTACTCAACACTATCCTTATGTGGCTGACCTTACTCGCATTGCGCAATCGCATCGGCATTCTGATGCTCTCGCTCGCGATGGTGGTATTGGGGCTGACCTCTCTGCAGCGCTTGCCAGTCGATCTCTTTCCGCAAATCCAGGTTCCCGTGGCCTTCGTTGGTGTTATTTACAAAGGAGCGCCTCCTCTCGACATTGAGCAGAGCGTCGTCTATCCGATCGAGAAGGCCGTCAGTTCCGCGTCCAATGTCGAACATGTCGAATCGTTCAGCAAACAGGGCATTGGAGCCGTGCAGGTCTGGTTCAACTGGGGAGCCGACATCAATGTCGGTCAAATGGAGGTGATGCAGCGCATCACCCAGATTTTGAACAGTCTCCCACCAGGCATTCTGCAGCCCTTTATCGTGAAGTTCGACGTCTCCAATATACCGGTTTCGATCGTTTCGGTATCGAGCGATGGGCTGGACGAGCGGGCGCTTTATGATCTCGCCTACAACACGATCGCCCCGCAGATTGAGCAGATCGCCAATGTTGCGGCGGCAACCGTTGAAGGAGGTAGGATCCGTCAGATCAATATAAACCTTGATCCGGCGCTCCTCAGTGCCCGTGGGCTCTCCATTCTCGACGTCGTGAAATCCGTCAAAGCCTCCAATTTGATTCTGCCTTCCGGCAATATCAAAGCCGGCAACCTTGACTACAATGTGTTTACGAACAATCAGTTTCGAACGGTGGAGCCGATCCAAGACGTGATCGTGAAGGTAAATCCGCAAGGCAACCCAGTCCGCGTTCGTGACGTCGGGACCGTAACCGACTCGTCTGATATCCAAACGAACATTGTTCACGCCGACGGAGCTAGATCTGTGTTTCTTCGTGTGAACAAGCAGCCAATCGCCAACACCGTCGAGGTTGTAGATGCCCTACGTGCAGCTCTTCCCAAGCTGTTTGGTATCCCAGAGGGAGTAAGACTCGGCATTTCGTTCGATCAGTCGCTCTATATCCGGCAATCCATCCACAATCTGATTGAGCAGGCCCTTCACGGCTCGCTATTGGCCGCGGCCGTAATTCTCATCTTCTTGCGCAACCTCACGAGCACCGTGATTATTTCGGTGGCCATTCCGCTCTCCATGCTCGTGACGTTTATCGTCCTCTATTTTACCGGTCAGACCCTTAACGTGTTCACGCTTGGTGGGCTCGCACTCGGGATTGGGCGACTGGTCGATGACTCAATCGTGGAGCTGGAGAACATTCAGCGCCATCTGAATACCAATTCCAGCCGATGGAATAGTATTCTCGATGCCGCCCGGGAAGTAGCGATGCCGATCCTTGCATCGACCGTCACGACGGTGGTGGTTTTCCTCCCGATGTTCTTCGTCGTCGGGATCGCCCGTCTGTTGTTGATACCATTGACCGTGACGATCGCGATTGCGCTTTTCACTTCTTTCTTAGTCTCTCGCACGGTCACACCGGCGCTTTGCTACAAATTCCTCAAACCTGAACAAGAGGCCTGGCGGTCAATGCCGAGCTGGTTCACCAACCTGATGGCGTGGAGCCGCAACCGGTATGAATCTCTCGATAGAAGTTATGAAGACTCTTTACAGTGGGTCCTGGGACATCGCCGGATCTTTATGGTCTTGGTGCTGCTGCTCTTTGTTGGATCGCTCACGTTGGTTCCTCTGATCGGAACGGAATTTTTACCGGTTTCTGATGAGAGCCAGTTTCGCATCGTCCTACGAGCGCCGGTCGGTCAACGGGTTGAAAAGACCGAGCAGCAGGTCTCAGAGGTCGAACGGGTGCTCCAAGCCAATATTCCCGCGACCGAATTGGAGAAGATCGTTTCCAGTACAGGCGTCTTGTCGCAAGGCCGTTCCTCGCTCTTTAACCCCAATACAGGCCCCCATACGTCTTCGATTCAAGTGTACTTGGTCTCACCGGACAAACGGAACAGAACTCAAGTCGAGATCATGAACGACATGCGTCCTAAGATCGTCAAACTGTTTCCCGGGGTCTCGATGTACTTCGATCCCGGTGGTCTTGTCAAACGCGTCACAAGCTTTGGCTCTCAAAAGGCTGTTGATGTGGAAATCTATGGCTATGACCTCGACAACGCGAGAGATGTCATCGCTCGTGTCAAGGAGATCATGGAGCAAACTCCCGGCCTGGCGGATATTGAGCCGAGTCGGGAAGAAAACTATCCAGAGGTCAACGTCACGGTCGATCGAGAGAAGGCGGCGCTGCTCGGCATCAGTGAAGCCGACGTGGCCAATACAGTCCTGTTTTCCCTGAACGGAAACGGCCAAACCGACCCCATCATTTACACGGATCCGCAAAGCGGTAACGAATACTTCATCAGCGCCTGGCTCGCTGAGGAGCACCGAGGGAGTCTCACCGATCTGGAGAATGTTCTCCTCACCACCAAAGTCGGCGAGCCTGTCTTACTGAAGAATGTGGCTTCCCTCAAATTGAACGCAGGCCCCGTGAAAGTCGATCGGAAGTATTTTCAGCGCGTGGTCCATATTACGGCCAATCCTATCAATCGACCTCTCGGTGATATCGCGGATGAGCTTGAATCCGCATTCGCGACACTCCAGCTGCCGGCCGGCTTCAGTATCAAGCTGGCAGGACAGATTCAGCAACAGCGCGAGACGTTCCAAGGATTGCAGTTTGCGATCATCCTGGCGCTTCTGTTGGTCTACATGGTCATGGCCGCACAATTTAAATCGCTTATCGACCCATTCATCATCATGTTTTCAGTGCCGATGGGTTTTCCCGGTGTCATTTTGATGTTGTTCCTGACAGATACGACGCTGTCCACCACATCGATGATGGGCATCATCATGATGTTTGGGATTGTCGTTTCCAACGGTGTCCTGTTGGTCGATTACACCAACGTGCTACGGCGCAGGGGGGAATTACTTCACCGAGCAGTCGTGACCGCCGCGCGAACGAGACTGCGCCCGATTCTCATGACCTCACTGGCTACGGTCTTCGGCCTTCTTCCCATGGCGATCGGCCTTGGAACAGGCGGCGAAACCAACGCTCCCCTGGCACGGGCGGTCGTCGGAGGGTTGAGCGTCTCAACACTCCTCACGCTATTTCTCGTTCCAACGATGTACGCGATCTTAGAAGAACGGTTCCCGAGGAGACTCGATTCGGAAATGCGAGATCACTAGCAAGCTCAGGCCTGTGGTGGCCTCACTCGTGAGTAGCGCCCGTTAATCCTCAACAACGTTCGGGAACAAGGATTTCAACTGCATAGCCAGCCCGATATCCCCAGTGACTTGCAAACGCCCCGCTATCGCCATCGTCATCCCGCTCAGCCGTCCATTTAGGATCCCGATGCAGTCTTCTCCGGTCATCGATAAGATCACGTGTGGATCAGTATGGGTTCCATCCTTCACGACGCAGGTCCCATTGTGCACCAGCAGATGGTACTGGCCGCCTTGATTTCCTCGAAGGTCGAACTGGTAGACGGCATCAAGGTCCTCAGCTGCATCTTTATCGAGTTTTGATGGGAGTGAGTCGAGCACTTCTTTGACTGTCGTAGTTTTCATGTCTTGACGATACCTATGACATTGGATGGTTAAGGTATTCGGGGGCGCTATTCTCACCGAACGCCCCCGAAGCGAGGTCGATGTGGGCAAAAGTTCAGTACCGGAGTGTGGCGGTCGCAACACTCCGCCGAGCGCCGAAAAACTCCTTCGAAAACGACTCAACGACGGCGGGATCATATCCCTTGCAGCTGAAAATGTCGAGGTAGGCGTGATTGGTTTCATTGGCAAAATGGCCGCTGATCAATGAGGTTGAGATCAGCTGCACCATGGAGTAGCCGGCGACACGGCCTTCGCCGAAATTGACGACCTGGCATTTACCGTAGCGCTTCATGCCGATGAGCTCACAGAGCTCAACCACATAGCGCTTGATATGATTCGCATCACGTATAAGATCGGGATTGCAATCGTGGAGATCAACAGCGGTGCAGAGCCCCCATGCCTTGCCGCTTCCCACCATGTCTTTGACAGGATGAGGAGCAGCCGCAGGGGCGTTGGATGGTAAGATCGTGGACTCGGAACTGGCCGAGGTACTCATAGGGGGTTGATCCCTTTCTGTAAAAGGTTGTGTTGACAGGAACTCTCATGCGTGAACTATACCATAAATTCTCTTGCTACGAATAATCGCCGAGAGGAATATTTTGGCTTTGAGGGGGTCGGGCACGCTGTGATCAATCGGTTGACAAGGTCTCGGAGCTCAGGAACAATATGCCAATGTCATCCGCCTCCAACGCGTCTCGAACCGAGTTGCCCGATCGTTTCTGCACTTGGTGCAAGGTTCTCATGAGGAAGCGGCTAGTGGGCGGCAACCAGTTCATCCATTACACGTGCCCAAAATGCATCTTTCAGCACACCACCAGGCGTGGACCGGAACTTCGGACACCGCGTCGATAGTCTCTCTTCTGAACCTGGTAGCGGTGCTGAAACTCCGACGCTCATAATACTTCTCCCGATGGATGGGACAGAGCCCTTTGGCTTGGATGGTTGCCGTTACCTCTTTGATCATGTCATTGTTGCCGCACAGATAGACGGCTGAATCTCGAACCGACGTAACCTGTTCACGGATGAAACCGTTCACTCGCCCTTTGGCTCCGGTCCAGGTAGGTCCAGGCCGAGACAGGGTGATCACAAAGGAAAACTGCGGGTGACGCTCCGCCAAGGCCTGGAGCTCATCTTGGTAATACAAGTCGTGCTCATACCTCAGGCCCCAAATAAGCGTTACCGGTTGAGTGCTACTTCCTTCGAGCTGCGTCAAAAGCATGGACCGAAACGGGGCGATTCCCGTCCCGGTTGCCACCAAGAGGAGCCGTTTGGTCGGATCCTCTCGTAAATAAAAAGAACCAGCCGGGCCCTTAAAACTCACTGTGTCGCCCTCATGAAGGCTGAAGAGATAAGTCGACCCAGGCCCTCCCGGTACCAGGTTGAAGAGCAGCAGCACCCGATCCGAGATCAAGGGAGGTGAGGCAATGGAATAGGGCCTTGTGGCCGGGTACGGATATCCTTCCTTTGGCACGTCAAACGAGATAAATTGCCCTGCCTTAAAGATGATCTCTTTGGGTTCGCAGAGCGTGAGCTCTAGTTCGCGGACATCCTGTGTCAAATCCCTGACCCGACTCACCTTGGACAGAAAGAGTCCCATTGTCGTCCTGCTCCCTGCCTTACCCTACAAGACTTTTCTTTACCGTAGCACATACGCTCATTTATATCCGGGGAATGCCGATGAGTCATTCTTTGCCGGCTCGCCATCTTCTTCCTCGGATGCGAGGGTACCGACGACAAACTGTGTAGGATGGGCGGCACGGACCAGCCGGATTCCTTTTCAGAAGCGAACCGGGCTACCGGATGGCTTGGATTATCTCTCCAATATAAATTTTCTGTTGAGGAAGTGGAGCTGGGAGTCGCTTGCCGTGGCGTTATGCTCGGCCACCTTACTAGCCGCGAGAAAAATTGCTCTGGACCTGCTCGTCGAGAATATGGGTCAATCGTTCTCGATCCGTAGGGCTGATTGCAACAATTTTTGCGCCTAATTTAGGTTTACGCACGTGAATGACTTCCAATTCGCAGGTCAAGGACCTCCCATGCTCAAGATCTATCCCCAGTTGAAGCACATCGCCGTTCTTCACGAACAGACGGCTTTCTAGACGGACGCCGGACTCGCTGACGTCGAGCACCTTGCACGGAGCCGAGAGCGATCCGCGCTGCAACCGACCGACACGGCCGACCTCGAGGCGCGAGTGCTTACGCTTGAAACCCATAGCCGCTCCTCTTATTCCTCACATCATAACAGGAGGATGAATCTTGCTGAAGCGATTGCAGAAATGCCTACAGCTTTCCACCGAGCAAGGCACGCACCTGTTCCATACGTCTGCGGTTAACACCAAGATCGCTGTGGCCTAGGCGGGAAGCAGAACGAAAGTGAATGGTCTTCGTGGTCTCATCGAAGAGGAACTCCACGTCATCGACGAAGCGGAGCAGCAGGCTGGTGAACTCGTAATGGAGATAGGACTCGTCCTCATCGACGAGCTTGGTCCGAGGCAATGTTGTGAGCACCGTTTTCAACGCCTCTTTCGCTTCCGCGCGAGCCTTCGTGTACAGGAACGGCGCGATGGTGTGGCCCTCATCAGTGGCCTGCGTCGAGACGCAATTAGGACTGGACGGGCAAGGGGAAAGTGTACGCTGACTCATGTGGCCCGCACTGTACCCGCTTCCATCACCGCGCGCAACCAAATCTCTGCAACGACTACGGTATGATGATGGTCAATAGGAGATACTCGTCAGCGTCGGTATTGTCTCAGCTGGGCCCACCACCTCTACCGAGACTCGCCCGATAATACGCCCGTCTTGGGATTCGACATCGACCCGCCAATCGCCTGGGTCAAGGCGCTGCTTGAAGCTATAGGCTCGATAGCCGCCTTCGCGCCCCCCGGAGATCTTGATGGGAATTCTATCCGCATGCACGAACGGTCGCTCGCTGTTCTGGCGGAAGTACCAATGGTGGTAAATGGTCGTATTGAGATCGACCGGCGCAAAGACGGCGGTGAAGCAATAGATCGGCAGGTTTGCGGGATAGATCGTATCCGAACGTTTCCAAAACTCATACCACTGTTTCTCAAACGCCAGTTCGAACTGGTCTCCGGCTCGCTTGACGTCATGATAGATTCCACCAAATTTGAGCGACAGAGGCACAGGCGGGATCCAATTCAGAAAATAGAACCCGACCAGCATGCCGATCAGTGCTGCGGCGGGAACGGTCACACCGATTGCTTCGCCTCGCGACCGGTGCTGATTATTACGATAGATCAGCTGAGTCACCCGCAAGATGACCGCGACGCTTACGATCGCTCCCATCACAAAAACAGCAGCATTCATGTAGCCGGTCATCACGGGAAAAAAGAACGTGAAGAACGCAAAACAGACCACTGCATAGAGGCTGATCAGCAGCCGAAGATTTGAGAGTCGGTCGCGCAAAAACTCGTTGGCTACCAGGAGCATGATAAGCAAGGCAAAGAAGACTGCCGTGCCGGTGAACGTGGCGCTTCGCGAGTAGAAGATCGTGTAAGCACTGAAGAGGCCACCCAACAAGAACTGACTTGCCATGGGATAGTAGGGACGGCTCTCCAATACCCAACGCATGAAGGGAGAACATGATGCGAGCTGGGCCCGATCAGGTGGGGGCTCAATTCCCAATCGTCCCGTCAGTACGATCAAGGCACCCAGTAACGCCAGATACAGCATCAGCACGAGATTATCCAGAAGCCGATCGATGCGTGTGAGAGTGAGCGTGTCGTAGATCACACCAGAAAGAAAGAACACGGCCGGCATGAACGGTTTCGCAAGCGTGGATTGGATCTTCGCGAGCGGACTCATGTCACCACTGTGCAAAATGGTCGGGAATTGATCAACGGAAATTTGGGTTCACGAGACCGGGTTGATCGGCTGTGCCCGCGAGCAATACGAGCTTCTTGATGGTGACTCACACGAACGCCGGTAAGGGGGCATACACGACGGGGTGACCAATCAACCGCTCCAACCATGGCGCCATCGCCGCTTCGTGGAGCGGAGCGTAATTGAGGCGTGCTTCGATCTTGAACTGCCCATTGATTCCGACGATGCCGATGATCGCGGAGGCATCCTCGGCATCAGGCAACAGCGCACGCGTTTGAAATTCGCAGAGTGTGGTGTACAGGAGACCGTGGGGTCGAATCGCAGTCTGCACCTCCGGCAGATCATCCAGCGGGCAGTGGACGGAACAACGATACACAAGCCGTACTCCGGGTTCGATCTCCTGGAAATCCGCCAAGGCTCCTTCTGAGAACCCTGTGAGGTAGACGCGAACGCCGGCCGGTTCCGGATGGAACGTCTCCGCAAGCTTGCTGGCCGGCACGAGGAATTCAAACGAATCGGACGAGTTGTACTCGAACTGGCAGGGTCCAAACGCATCGGGCCAAGAGCAGAAGAACGGAATGGAAGCATCGGAAGGTCGGACGATCACCACGTTCTTCTCCACATGAGTCTCGATCGGCAGGTCCAACACGGTAATCGCATCGAGGAAGGCCGCTCGCCTCTCATCCAACCAGCTGGTCCGATCGGCATCCCCGCGAATTTCGCCGGGCGTGATGACGACCTGAGTCTGGAGGCGGACCCGGATGAACGAATGGGCATGCCGAAACCCAATCCAGAACATGGCACGTTGATCATGAAGTTGTAGGACTTCTCGAATGCGCCAGGGATGGCTGATGGAGCAATAGGTGCCGATATTTTCATGACGCTGATAGACCGTATGGTAGGCTCCTGATAGCAGAAAGAAATCCCCGCGCCATCGTTCCCGTACATGGATGAGCGTGACGTCTTCCGTGGCCCAGGGGTCAAGCAGATCGAAGTCGTCGACCGACCCGACCGTCCATTCCTCCACATAGCAGATCACGTCGCTGGCGGGCGAGACCGGCTTTAACCCGAGTGCGGCGAGCCGGTCCCCCACGGCAAGCGCATGATCGAAGCTGAAGGACGTCGTCGTTTCCCATCGCCGCTCACGCACCGTGAGGGATCCTTCAAGACCGATTGAGGTTAACGTCTATTTTCAGAAGCTCGCTGCCTCTCCCCACGGGGCTGCCACGGGTCACTGTTGTGGGAGACGCCGCGCCGGGCGTAACGCCTTGTTGTCAATCGTCGTGTCGGCGATCAGCCGATCCAGTCCGTCTCGTATGGTCACCGCCAATTGTTCTCGCAGATCGTCATCACTGAACCAAAACACAGTTCGACTTCGCCCCCCTTCAATGGTGCGGATGGTCGTGCTTCGATCGACGAGATTCCGGGCCTGAATTGTAAACCGACTGCTGGTGTCGATCACGGTGGAAAAGACGCGGCTCTTCGCGGTAGCGGAGAAATCTTTCACCTGTCCGCTGATGACAATATCGGCATCCGCTGCGGATCCTGGCGAGGCCACACGCACATCCCATACCCGATCTCGCCACCCGCGAGTTCTTAGGCGATCGGCGAGTCGCTGAGTGATCAAGGCCGCAAGCCCATCACCCGACACATCGAAATACGTGGTTCCTCCCCAGAGATGAGTCCGCGTCCCCACACGGCTCTTGTCCGCCCGTCGATCGTCAAACGGTTCGACGGCGATCTTGATCGGATCGATGTCGGTCAACTGCACCAGAGGTGGTTTCTCGCGCAAGTCCAGATGACGCACATGTCCTGTTCCTCTACAGCCGGCCAACATGGTCGCCATCATGATGACACAGACCAGAACTCGTAATGACGATTGCTTCACGGGCTCCTCCCTGTCAAAGTTCAAAAAGAGTGGCGGCCCAGTCTACCCAAGTTCGGCGCCGGAGACAATTAGGATAAAAAAGTTAAGGGGTGACGAGGGGGTGCATTGACCGAAAGGTTTCGCATGCCACCTGAGCCAGCCGTCCCTCCCGTACTCGGGGATCGCCTAAGGGTACATAGCGAACGACCTTCAGAAACGATCGTTCTGCCAGCACGGCAGCGATCTGGGCCTTGCGGTCATGGGTGAGCGGCAGCGTATAACCCTCTCCCCGATTCCACTCCCATAACGACGGCGCCAGAGAAAGTTCCAGGTCTCTTCCTGCGAGCTGGTGAAATCGGCCGAGCAGCTGGCGCTTGTATCGTCCGATCTCCGACCCTTCCAGCAAGAGCGCGTAGGCCACGTGGTGTCCCCACCAGACCAGCGTACGGAACGTGAACTTGTTCCCGCCGGAGAAGTGTTTGGGACAATCAAGGTATTGATAGGGGAAATCCTCGAGATGCTCTCCTTTGACCAGCTGGTGGAGGTTGGGATCGAAATCGGGAGGGACGACAAGCGACAGACCTACCAACTCCTGCTGTAACGCCCTGAGTGTCACCTCAAGCATCGCTCGTATTTTTGTTGTGATCGCAGCCCTTTTCCGAAAAAAATGTGCGTCGGCCAGTAGCCTGGCCTCTTCGTCGGTAAACACAAACGGATGGGGCATCGGATCTTGGCTACTTGTAGCGCGTTTCAAAAGCCGAGACAGTCAGCTCGTATTGCCGTCGGCAGTCGGCACAGCGCAACAACACGAGATCCTGGAACACGTCCATTTCACGGAGCGTCAGAGAAGCCTGATGCGTGGAGATACAAGCCTTGAGGAACTCCTCGCCGGGCGGCTGGTCTCGCAGAACAGCTTCATCGGCCGTTTGTTGGGCCGAGGATGCTTTTGCAGTGACCGTGGCAACCGACAGGTAATGGGTGGATTTGCATGAGCTACAAGAAAGCACCACCGTACGCTCGTCCGTCATTCGCTTGATGGTCACACACAGGGGATGGACCGACCAGCACTGTTGCAGAAACGCCCCGCTTCGGATGACCTGCGCCATGCTTGTCTCAATCAACGGGGAGGCGATGGGAAGTCCCTTCGGCAACGTTCAGAAGTCACGCAGGAGTAGCAGAGAATTCAGGGTATGGCTGCCAGAGGAGTCCCATCCTTCTTGGGAGAAGAAGAGACGGTCCCCTCCTGAACCGAACGACAGGTTTTGCACACCCGTGGTCGTGCTTTTAAGAAGGAGACCTTCCCACTGGCAAGACAACTGTAATGAACAAACTCGTCACAGACCGTGCAACGAGACCAGCCTCCCCGAAGCATCGTTTTGTCCCGATACAGGTCTTCGCGGCACACCCTGCAAAGGCGCGGCTCGATTGGAAGCGTCATCGGCTCCCACTCACCGCCGGCTTTTCGGATACTCATAGGGGTGGGAGTATAGCGGGGCGATCCACGGAAAAACAAGCGAGAGGGAGACGCAAGGGTTCTGATGAAAACAAAAACTGTCAGCTATGCAGGTTGCCTCAGGTCGTTCGTCAGAATCACACGTTGGTGTGCTTTGATCGTGGCGGCCCATCGACCCGGATCAGACGCGGTTACTTGCCATCGCCTGCATTCGGCTTGGTGGTTTGTGATATTCCAAGCCATCGGAGAGCGTCTTCAGGCTTATCGAACGCCTTGAGAAGTATGCCACGGTTTACTGCAACGGTTTCGCCGAACTTCTGCGGGTCAAGCACTGGTTCTCTTAGTACGTAGGCGAATTGTGTGGAAGGGGATACACCCCGTTGAGCAAAGTCCCTGATCGCGCGCACGACGAATTCGCCGTAATAGAAGCGTTCCATGGTTTCGGGTTTTCCAACGAGCTTCCGGCCATCAAAGAACACTCTCTTGGTATTGTGCCGTGCAATAGCCTCAAGGATTTCTACAAAGTTCCGTTTAGCCTCTGCTAACGAAAACTTCCCCATTGCCTCTACATTGAGGAAGTCTGATTCAATGCGTATCGCTGATCGTATGCTCATGAGATCACCGGTCTTTCCAGCCAACGATTTGTGATGACCCGACGCAGGCTGGGGTGTGGAGGGGGCCCTCGGCTCCAGCGGCAGGCCAGGAGCGCCGTGCGGCAGCGATGTCAGATTGCGAGGCATCTGGTTGGATCATAGCGAAGATGTCCGACTGATTACCAAGAGCAGAGGCTCTTGTCACCATACCGAGTGATGCCGTTTTTCGCAACCTACATATAGGGGATCAACGTACAGGCTCGGATGGTTGTGGTACTATGCCCCGCATGAACGCGGCGGTGAGTCTCCTCTGGGTGTTGCTCTCCGTTCTTGGTGCGCTCGCGCTTGCCCACGTTGTCGGTGCTGTTAATCCTTCTGAGAAGGTGAATGGGCTCTGGCTGGTCGTTGCAGCTGCTTGCATCTATGTGCTGGCCTATCGGTTCTATGGTAGATGGCTGGCCAAACAAGTCGTTGGACTGAACAATCAGCACGTGACGCCCGCGGTGCGGTTGAACGACGGCGTGAATTTTCACCCCACTAACAAGGTTGTCCTCTTCGGCCACCACTTTGCGGCGATTGCGGGAGCCGGGCCCTTGCTCGGTCCGGTGCTTGCCGCACAGTTTGGATTTATGCCGGGCTTTCTGTGGCTGGTGATCGGCGCGGTGCTGGCTGGAGCGGTGCAGGATTTCATCATTCTTGTGGCCTCCATGAGACGCAACGGGCGTTCGCTACCCGAGATTGCGCACGATGAATTGGGCACCATTACAGGCACGGCCACAGCGGTGGCGGTGCTCTTTATTGTCGTCGTCGCGTTGGCAGGTTTAGGATTTGCCGTCGTGAATGCCCTCTATTGCAATGCCTGGGGTACGTTTACGATCGCGATGACGATTCCCATTGGCTTCCTCATGGGCTTCTATCTCCAGCGGTTTCGGCCGGGCGCGATCGCGGAAGTGTCGGTGCTCGGCATCGTTCTATTACTGGCCGCGGTGTTCTTCGGCCGCGTGGTCGCCCAATCATCCTATGCCTGGTGCTTCGAGTTCGAGAAGCCAGCGCTTGTCTGGCTGTTGGCCGGCTATGGTTTTCTCGCCTCGGTGTTGCCGGGGTGGATGTTGCTGGTGCCTCGCGGCTATCTCTCGACCTTCATGAAGCTCGGGGTCGTCTTTCTCCTCGGGTTCGGCGTGATCCTCATGGCGCCGACGATCGAGATGCCGCGCGTGACGACGTTCGCTTCGGGAGGCGGTCCGATTATCCCAGGCACGCTCTTTCCCTTTCTCTTCATCACGATTGCCTGCGGAGCGATCTCAGGTTTCCACTCGCTGGTCTCATCAGGCACGACTCCGAAGATGATCGAGCAGGAGTCGCAAGCGGTGGTAGGGTATGCGGCCATGCTGCTGGAAAGTTTCGTCGGGGTGATGGCATTGATCGCGGCCTCGGTGCTGATTCCCGGCGACTACTTGGCGATCAATACGACATTGGGAGCGGATGCGCTGACGGCGATGGGATTTGCCCCATCACGAATCGCTGAGCTGTCACAGCTGGTTGAAGTCGATGTGGCAGGACGACCGGGCGGCGCTGTCTCATTGGCAGTTGGGATGGCGTCGATCTTTTCCGCGTTGCCTGGTATGTCTGGCTGGATGGCTTATTGGTATCAATTTGCGTTGGTGTTCGAGGCCTTGTTCATCCTCACGACGATCGATACGGGAACACGCGTGGCGCGGTATCTCATTCAAGAAATGGGCGGGCGGGTCTATGCGCCCTTTCGTCGAATGAACTGGGTGCCGGGAGTGATGTTGAGCAGTGGTCTGGTCGTGGGAGCCTGGACCTATTTGATCGGGACAGGCAGTATTTCGACGATTTGGCCGATGTTCGGCGCTGCGAATCAGCTGCTGGGTATGCTGGCGCTCTGCATTGGGACGACCGTGTTGATCAAAATGTGGAAGTCGCCCTACCTCTGGGTGACGGCTCTGCCGATGCTTTTCGTAGGTGCGATTACATTGACCGGCACTTATGAGATGTTTTGGATGTTCTTGAAGAAGGCCGGATCATTGGCGGCGGGACAGGCCTTTGCCCTCTATCTGGACGCGGTGTTGGTGGCACTGGTGGCGGTGCTGGGCGTCATCGTCTTAAGCGACAGTAGCAGGCAATGGTATGGCTACGTTATCCTGAAAAAGCCGTTCACGAGCAGCGAGGTGGTCGTGACGGCAGGTGGAGGGTCGGTAGGGCGGATGCAGACGGCGATTCATTGTGATGAAGAGAAGGGCTTTAAGTTGCCGCACGGGACTGGATGCTGCTGAGGGCAACATGGCCGATCTCTCTTGCTCGCCCACCGCGGGTGAAGGGAACAGGAGCAGCCTGTTCCTCATCTCGGTCGCCGAACGTACACCTCTGCTCATTTGATTAGGGCATTTGATGTGAACGATGTACACGTTCGATGCGCGCATTCGAGGATCAACCAGTCCGCCCCTTGGAGTAGGTGAGGAGCCAGGAAGGAGGAGATTGTGGCTGAGCAGTTTTCATTTGACGTCGTGTCGGAAGTGAATATGCAGGAGCTGAAGAACGCACTGGATCAGGCGACGAAGGAAATCAAACAGCGGTTCGATTTCAAGGACTCGAAGACGGAGATCACGTTAAAAGAGAAGGAAAAAGAGCTGGTCGTGGTCTCGGACGATGAGTACAAGCTGAAGGCGGTGCAGGAGATCATTAAAGCGAAATGCGTGAAGCGCGGTGTCTCGCTGAAAGCGTTCTCACAAGGCGCGATCGAACCGGCGTTGAGCGGGACGGTGCGGCAGGTGGCCAACATTCAGAGTGGACTTGCCTCGGATAAAGCGAAAGAGATCACCAAGGCGGTCAAAGATTCCAAACTGAAAATCCAAGCCCAGATTCAGGGCGAGCAAGTGCGGGTGTTGGGCAAGAGCAAGGATGAATTGCAATCCGCGATCGCGTTCTTAAAGGGCAAAGATTTCGGCATCGATTTGCAGTTTACGAATTATCGCTAGGCAGCGTGAAAACCCTCATGCGAAACCTAGGTGCGGCCTTCGTTCTTGCGGCCGCTCTCTTCGGTTGTGGTCGCAGTGATCCGATCGTCGTCATTCAACTCCACCCGAACAATCCGGATATCATCTATGTCGCAACCAACGACTACATCTATAAGACCCGTGACGGCGGGCAGACATGGACGAATCTGTCCAAAGGGATGAGTTACTCCCGTGTGATCGCCATGGCAATCGATCCCGTTTATCCGGCGACGGTCTATGCAGGGACAAAGGGCGATGCCGTCTACAAGAGCCATGATGGAGGACAACGCTGGGTCTCGATGCGTTCCGGGCTTGATGATGCGACAATCACCTCCGTGGTGAATCAGTTTCTCTTCGATCCGGTCGATGCGCAGCACATCTTCCTCGCCACGACGATGGGCGTGTTTGAAACCAAGAATGGCGGTGAGCATTGGATGAAGAAAATGGAAGGGATGAAAGAGGTATTGATGGTTGTGACGCTGGGCATGGATCCGACCAGACCTTCCATTCTGTACGCCGGCACCAGCGGCGGCGTCTACAAGTCGATCGACCAAGCCGGCCGTTGGGAAAAAGTGAACAGCGGTTTAGTTCCACCGGATATGCTGAAAACGTCGCGTGCGCTGAACGTCACCTCGATCCTGGTCGATCCCTACGAGCCCGATACCATCTATGCGGCCACGCTCGCGGGGCTGTACAAATCAACGGATGCGGCCAGGTCTTGGAAGCGAATCGGAGCGTCGCTTGCCGACCAGATGATTGTTGCCATGGTACTGGATCGAACGCGTCGAGGCGTGATCTACATCACGGGGCGCGATGGAGTGCATCGCAGCGAAGACGGCGGCGCGATATGGAAGCTGATGAACAGCGGGCTTATGACAACCAACGTCAGAACCATCGCGCAAAGTGCGACGGATTCGAAGGTCTTCTATGCCGGCACGAACGGCAGCGGTTTGTATCGCAGCAAAGATGCGGGAGAGACTTGGGAGCCGATGCCGGCGCTTGTGGGTAGGTCATAGGAATTGGGCTATCGTCTCCGGCTGTTCAGGTCGGAGTCTCCGATAGAAGCACCGACTCCGCGTCGCGGCAGTGCGGAAGTTCCATCACGATTTTGCGTGCGGTCGACTTCGAAGCCGATGCTGCTGGACATGGAGGTGTCCTGGATGTCCGTCCCTGGCCGATGCGGGAGTTGGCTGTCCTGGACATCGTCCCCTCTCCGCGGGCGAAGTGACTCTCCCACATTGCTATAGGGAGATACCGAGGCTCCGATGTCCGCACCGAAGTGAGAATTCAACTTGGTGTCCTCGATGTCTCCTCCGATTCGTGAGCGCAAGGTCGTATCTTGAATCTCCATCCCGGTCGGTGCTGATGATGGCGGTCTTTTGGCTTTGAACTCTTTCTTAATTGTCTCTTCATCCGCTTGGATCTGCGCTTTGGCCCGGCCGCTGGCTTCATAATCGACTTCGCTGAGGCCTTGCTGTGCCTCGTTCAATTGATCCAGACGTCCCTTGAGTCGAAACAGGTCTTCACGAGCATGTGCGACCGTGCCGACGATTTCACTGAGCGTATATTGGCGGGCAAATGTGCCTAGCTTCGGGCCTCGTCCGGAGCCACCGCCCAAACCATCGTTTCCGGATCCAACACCAAATCCAGCGGAATTAAAAATGCCTTTCTGTTGTACGGCCTTGAGTATGTGATTGGCTTCATCGATCAAATCGACGATTTCCGCTGGTGCGTTGTTGTCGATCAGGCAGCATGAGACGAATGTCCGATAGCGATCTGAAAATTTGGAAGCTGCATTCTGCAATTCCACGATCTTTATCGGAGCCCGGTCGGGGAGATCGAATCCCTGGTGGCGTGCAGTTTCTCTGAAAGATTCTGCCGCCTGGTGGTCGTAGAGCGCCTCACAGCCCGAGTTCTTTTTCGTCGAAATCTGCTGGTCGGGTGTCTTGCTTGAGCACCAATAGATCGGTGCCGGCTGGTTGAGCGGATTATCAGGATTGAAATCCTTTGCAACGGCCTGCCCTAAACAGACGAACAGAACGATGAGGAACAGGAACGGTCTTGAGTACGAGCAAACTAAATGACAGGTATACATGAAAGCATTCTCTAATCGAAATTTCTTGAAGTCAACGAAACTCTACAAGTTAGATGGGCCAGGAATGTATCGGTACCGGCCACGGGAGTAGAGCATAGCTTGTTGTAATTGAAAACAAATTGGTCAGACCCGATCAACTCCACGTGGCAGCGCATCCCTCCTCCTGCATCTGCATTAAACTCACTAGGTAACTTAAAAGTCAGTTGACAACCAAGAATGCGCGAGTATACTTCGCTTGGCGTGGGGAAAAGTGGAGGCGAGTGGGAAAGGATATTTTTCGTGAACACTTTCATGTTCCGGTGCTTGGACAGGAAGTGTGTACTTGGCTTATTTCTGATCGATCAAGGACTATTTTGGATTGTACGGTGGGATATGGTGGGCATGCAGAAATGCTCCTAGAATCTAGCCCGACTAACGCCACGATCATAGGGTTAGACCGAGATTCTCAAGCCATTGATTTCTGCCGGCGACGGTTGAATCGATTCGGAGATCGTATTGTGTTGCGACAAGGGAATTATCGGAACTTGAAGTCGCATCTTGCTGAAACCGGTACCGCGACGGTCGACGGCGTGCTGTTCGATTTCGGGGTTTCGTCTCCACAGTTGGATGATCCGTCGCGAGGGTTCAGCTTTCAGCGAGAAGGTCCGCTTGACATGCGCATGGACCAAACGATCGGGGAAACTGCCGCTGATCTGGTGAACCGTAGCTCCGAACACGAGCTCGCGGACATCATCTTTCAGTATGGAGAGGAGCGATATGCCAGGCGAATTGCTCGAGCAATCGCGCAGGACAGGCAACGCCGTCCGGTCGAGACTACAGGAGCACTCGTTTCCATCATCGCTCGGTCCGTGCCGGCGTCGTATCGCCACGGACGGATCCATTGTGCAACGCGGACATTTCAGGCGCTACGAATTGTGGTGAATCACGAGGTGGATTTCTTGGAGCCGTCCCTTCGAGATGCAACGGAAGTGCTGTCCTCTGGGGGGAGAATCTGCGCGATCTCCTTTCATTCCCTCGAAGACCGTATCGTCAAGCATGCATTCCGATCCCTCTCACAAGGACCGGAAGCCGCCCTTTCCGTACTCACCAAGAAACCGGTTCTTCCTTCTCAGGCAGAGTGTGAAGCGAATCCCAGATCGAGAAGCGCGAAGTTGCGAGTCGCCGAACGTCAACCGAGGATGGGGCTTTTATGAAAACCGTCGCCGTTTTTGTAGGATTCTGTCTTGTGTTGGTGTTCGTGTGGGAGCGTGTAGACGTGGTTCGGATCGGTTATGAAATCGAGCGGTTGAAGCGTGACAAGGGGGCGCTGGAACGTCAACGGGATGAACTCCGCGTCAAGGTTTCTGCATTGAGTGCCTCCGACCGGATCGCCAAATTGGCGACCGAAAAACTCGGTATGAGTCTGCCTCAACAAGGGCAGATCATTGTGGTTCAGTCCAGGCCAAGTGATGTCCATCCCTCAGTTGTTGTGCCAGTTGGGCTGAAAGTCGCCAGGAATTATCTTCCCAGCGGGAGGCTCTAGTGGCTGGCTCTCTTTCTCGCGGTCGTCGGTATGGCCTGTTGCTGCTGTTGCTCTGCGGTTTTGGGGTGGTTCTGTTCCGGTTGGTCATGTTGCAAGTATTGCAAGCGGCTGAGCTCTCGGTTAAAGCTGATCGACAGCATCAAAAGACGGTCACGCTGGAAGGGGCGCGCGGTATGATTGTCGATCGACACGGCAAGATTCTGGCCATGAATGTGGAAGTACCGTCCGTATTCGGAGTTCCGAACACATTGGAGAGTCCTATCAAGACCGCTCGACAGTTGTCGCCGATTCTGCATGTGAGGACCGAGGAGTTGGAACGAAAACTTCAACAGGACCGGAGCTTCGTATGGGTGGCTCGAAAGATTGATCCTGAGCAGGGTCGCCAACTCGATCGTTTGTCCCTTGATGGAATTGGTGTAGTAATGGAAGGCAGGAGGTTCTATCCCAAAGGGCCGCTCCTGGCTCATGTGTTGGGTTTTGCGGGAATGGACGGTGAGGGTTTGGAAGGCGTAGAGCATCGCTACGAATCGCATTTGCGCGGTGAAAAGCGGATGATGGTTCTGCAACGTGATGCCCTGGGGCGTACGGTGTTTCCCAAGGGAATGACGGAAGGGAGCCCGACGTCCGGCCATAGCCTCACGCTGACGATCGATGAGGTGATTCAGTATATCGCTGAACGAGAGCTTGAGGACGCGGTTGGACGTGCGCAGGCAAAGTCAGGAACAGTGATCGTGCTTGATCCAAAGACCGGAGCGGTGTTGGCAATGGCGGTCAGTCCGCGATTTGATCCCAACACCGTGTCGGCTCTCAGCCCTGATCGCTGGCGAAACAGAGCGCTTACGGATGCCTACGAACCAGGGTCTACGATGAAGGCGATGATGGCTGCGGCCGCCATTGAGGAACGAGTGGTACGGCCGAATACGATGGTATTCGGTGAGCATGGTCATATGACGATCGCGAACACCGTGATTCATGATCATGAGCGGCTGGGATGGGTCTCCTTCGCGCAGGTGATTCAGAAGTCCAGCAATATCGGGGCGGCGAAAACCGGTATGGCGCTGGGGCAACAGCGTCTCTATCGATATCTCCAAGCGTTCGGTTTCGGACAGCGAACGGAGATCGATCTTCCGGGAGAGGGGGCCGGATTGGTGAGAAATCCAAGAGACTGGGGGCGTCGTTCAGTCGCGTCTATCTCCATGGGGCAAGAGATAGGTGTGACTCCGCTTCAAATGGTAGCTGCGGTCGCGGCTATCGCAAACGGAGGTCTGTTGATGAAACCTTATGTGATTTCAGAAATACGAGATGCTGATGGCCACATCCTTAGACAGATACCTCCTCAGGCCAAGCGACGGGTCATTTCTCCGGAAACGGCACGCAGTGTGACGAAGATTCTTGAAGGTGTCATCACGGATGGCACCGGCGCGAAAGCGGCTATCCGAGGGTTCCGGGCGGCCGGCAAAACCGGTACGGCCCAAAAGATCGACCCCCGAACCGGTTCCTATTCGGCCACTCGATTTGTCGCGTCTTTCACGGGATACGTACCCTCAGACAACCCTCAGCTGGCCATGATCGTGGTGATCGACGAACCTCAACGTGATGCATGGGGCGGAGCTGTCGCAGCTCCCGTGTTTAGCCGTGTTGGGGAACAGGTGTTAGGTTACTTAGGCGTGCCGCCGAATGAGCCTGTCATGTTGGCGATGGCGTCGCCAAGATCGTGATCGTATTTGGACATGTCGATGACCTTGGCAACCTTGCTTCAGGCGCTGGAAGGGCAGGTGAAGATTCTTGATCGTCATGGAAACTTGAACGTGTCCGTACATGCGATCACCGATGATTCTCGGGCCGTCGCGGCCGACGGTCTCTTTGTAGCTGCAAGAGGTGAGCGGGTCGATGGACATGAATTTATTCCGGCGGCGGTGAGGGGAGGCATGGTCGCATTGGTATCACAGCAGCCGGTGAGTGGAGTGTCTCTTCCGTTCGTCCGCGTCGACGACTCCAGAAAGGCACTCGGTTTGCTGGGGAGCCGCTTCTATGGAGATCCTTCGTCGCAGATTCGGATGATCGGCGTGACTGGGACGAACGGAAAAACTACCACGACATATGTCTGCAAAGCGCTCCTGGAAACCCTGGGCCACCCGGTGGGTTTGATTGGAACCGTCGTCTATCAGATCGGTGAGCACACGATGCCGGCGACGCACACGACGCCTGGTTCTCTTGAGCTGCAACAGCTGCTTGCCAAGATGGTCGCAGGCGGATGCACCACTGCGGTTATGGAAGTGTCTTCTCATGCCCTGGCGCAGGATCGCACGAGCGGATGCGAATTTGACGTGGCGGTCTTTTCAAATCTGACTCAGGATCATCTCGATTTTCACAAGACCATGGAGGAGTACTTTCGTGCAAAACTGAGACTTTTTACAGGATTGAAGAGGGGACTGAAGACGAATAAGCGAGCGATCATCAACATCGATGACCCCTATGGAAATCGTATTGTCGAGCGAAGCCCGGTGCCGGTTTGGACCTATGCCATAAATGCCAAGGCGGATTTGCGTGCTGAAGCGGTGCGGTTGTCTCTTCGAGGAACAAACTTTACCGCTGCGACGCCGGTCGGAAGCTTCCCCATCGAGAGTCAGCTCGTGGGCGAGCACAATGTGTACAACTTGCTGGCTGCGGTTGGGGTTGCGCTTCACGAGGGGGCCACTCCTGCGCAAATTCGTGCGGCCGTGGCAAAGATCATTAACGTGCCGGGACGGTTCGAACGTGTGATCGCAGGCCAGTCGTTTACAGTGGCCGTGGATTATGCCCACACCGAAGACGCGCTCGTCCGATTGCTGACGGCGGCACAAGCGCTGAAAACAGGACGCATCATCACGGTGTTCGGGTGCGGTGGAGACCGTGACCGGGGGAAGAGGCCCAAGATGGGAGAAGCGGCTGTGCGCTACAGCGACGTCGTGATATTGACTTCAGACAACCCCCGAACCGAGGACCCCCTCTCAATTCTGGAGCAAGTCGAAGTCGGAGTGATCGAGGGGTTGCGGCAACGGCCACACGTACAGTACCGAAAAGTGCCTGATCGGCGAGAAGCCATCGAAGAAGCGGTGCGTGAGGCCCGTAGTGCGGATATGGTGTTGATCGCCGGTAAGGGGCACGAAGACTACCAGATCATCGGCACGAGAAAGGTTCATTTCGACGATCGCGAGGTGGCGCGCGGCGCCATCGAACGACTCTAAACCCACGTCCAGTTTACGCGAGCAGGGCCCGGTCGGTGCCCGGAAGCATCAGATGACTCTGTTTACCGTCGAAGAATTGCGGGAAGTAGTCAGCGCGAGGGTCTTGGCCGGTGAAGGGACCGGTTGGACAACGCACCGTATCCGGAGGATCAGCCTGGATACTCGGTCTCTTCGACCAGGAGATCTTTTTCTTGCACTGCGGGGAGATCGATTCGACGGCCACGACTTTGTGGCCGCAGCGCTGTCGCGCGGGGCGGTGGGAGCGATCGTGTTCGATTCCTATGATGTGTCAGGGCTTGGCTTGAAGTGTGACTCGAAGAGCACCCAACCATTTGTCTTCGGCGTCGGCGATCCACTCTCTGCTTACCAGCAGCTGGCCGCGTACCACCGAAGCCGATTTCAAATCCCCGTCGTTGCTGTCACGGGAAGCAACGGCAAGACGACGACGAAGGAAATGGTCGCCAATGTCATGGCTCAGCGCTGGAAGATCCTCAAGACCGAAGGCAACTTGAACAACCGTGTGGGCGTACCGCAGACCCTGCTCCACCTCAACGATCGACACAAGGCGGCCGTCATCGAGATGGGGGTTGATAATCTCGGCCAGACCGCCAGGCTGTGTGAAATAGCCCGACCCACGATCGGGATCATTACGAACATCGGCCCCGACCACTTGGAGTTTTTCGGGACCATGGAGGTATCAGCTCAAGCAAAGGCGGAGTTGCTCGATCTGCTTCCTTGTGATGGGACCGCCATCCTGAACGCAGATGATCCGTTTTACGACTCTCTTGCCGCGCGATCTCGATGTCGTGTGGTGTCATTCGGCCTTTCATCAAAGGCCGACGTGCGGGCAAGGGATGTGAAATCCGACGGCCGCAATGGGACGATCTTTCAGCTTCTGCTGCCAGGAACAGTACGCCACGCCCTTGTTCATATGAGAGTCCAGGGTGATCACAACATCACGAATGCCTTGGCGGCTGGAGCGGTCGGTTCTATCCTGGGGTTGCCCGGTGGGCTGATCGCTCAGGGGCTGTCCCGCTTCCGGCCCGCTGCCATGCGGTCGCAGGTAGTCGTCAATCAGGGCGTGAAGTTGATCATCGACTGTTACAATGCCAATCCTGCCTCCATGAAAGCGGCGGTGCAATTACTGGCGCAAACGGGGGCGAAAGGAAAGAGAATTGCGGTGCTTGGAGACATGCTGGAACTCGGTCCCAACGCCGATCAGATGCACGAGGAAGTCGGCACATTCTTGGCAGGCCAAGGCGTCGATCTGCTCGTGGCTTGCGGCGGGTTAGGACGAAGCCTCGCCAAAGGAGCGAAACAGGCAGGACTGGATCCATCCCATATTCTCGAAGCGCCGGATGCACGCGCCGCCGCTGCCGCCGTGAAAGCGGTCGCAAAAGCGGGTGATGCCGTGCTGATCAAAGCCTCGCGCGGTATGAAATTAGAGCTGGTCGCTGACGCACTTCGAGGAGCAACAAGTACGACGAAAAAGGCTTCGTAACGGTCGCCCAGGCTATGCTGTACATCTGGCTTTATCCGCTCCACACAAAGTTCTCGTTTCTGAATGTTTTTCGTTATCAGAGCTTTCGCATTATTTACGCCGCCGTTACCGCGTTCCTGATCGCATTTGTGCTCGCGCCGTGGGTGATCCGCAAGCTTCAAGAAATCAAGCTGGGGCAACAAATACGTGACGATGGTCCAAAGCGACATCTGGCGAAAAGTGGAACACCTACGATGGGCGGCGTCCTCATCATCTTCGCAGTCGCGCTGTCGACGCTGCTCTGGGCCGACATCTCACGTCCTCATATCTGGCTGGTTCTTGCCGCGACACTGGGGTTTTGCGCCATTGGGTTTGTGGACGACTATCTCAAATTCATCAAGGCTCGATCGAAAGGGCTTTCGGCGCCACAAAAGTTCACGGCTCAAATAGGCATTGCGCTCATCGTGGCGCTGATCTTGTACTCGTTGCCCGGTTACAACACGAAGCTGAGCGTGCCGTTTTTCAAGAATTTCATGCCCGACTTAGGATGGTTTTATGTGGTCTTTGCCGTGCTGGTGATCGTCGGAAGTTCCAATGCCGTCAACCTCACTGACGGTCTCGATGGGCTGGCGATCGGTCCGGTGATGATAGCCGCGTTGGCATACACCGTGGTCGCCTACGTCACCGGTCACCGATTGATGTCGGAATATCTGCTGATCCCGCACATCGACGGAGCCGGAGAAATGGCGGTCTTTACGGCAGCCATCCTCGGTTCAAGTCTTGGGTTCCTCTGGTTCAATACCTATCCGGCCTCCGTCTTTATGGGAGATGTCGGTTCACTCCCGCTTGGAGCGGCCCTTGGGACGGTGGCGGTCATCAGCAAGCATGAGTTGTTATTGCTGATGGTCGGCGGTGTCTTCGTGATCGAGGCCGTCTCGGTCATTTTTCAGGTCGCTTCATACAAATCCCGAGGGAAGCGGATCTTTCTCATGGCTCCGATTCACCACCACTTTGAGATGAAAGGCTGGGAAGAACCGAAAGTCGTCGTGCGTCTGTGGATCATCGCCATTTTGCTGGCTCTCTTGAGTTTGAGCACGTTGAAGTTGAGGTAATGGGGATGGTGACGAAGGACATCACGCAGTTGACAGGAGCGCGCGTCACAGTCGTTGGGCTGGCTCGGAGCGGCGTAGCGGCTGTTCGCTTGTTACAGGAGGCCGGTGCGTTGGTGACGGTGGCCGACCGGAAGGATCGAGGAGAGTTGTTCGGTGTGCTTGATTCTCTGGATCAGGCGGCAACTCGGCTTGTGCTGGGCAACGATTATGAATCGGCTCTCGACCAGGCTGAACTGGTCGTTATCAGTCCAGGAGTTCCCTATCGGTTGGAGGCGCTTGAACGTGTTCGTCGTCGAGGGACGAAGGTCATCAGCGAACTCGATCTCGCATCGCGGTTTCTTTCCGCTCCTATTCTGGCGTTGACCGGTACCAATGGGAAGAGCACGACGGTGACCCTGATTGGAAAGATGCTGCAAGAGAGCGGAAAGCGGATATTTGTCGGCGGGAATCTGGGCACGGCGATCAGTGAAGCTGCCGTACAATCGCTGCGAGCCATGCAGATGGGCTGTCCATGTCCGTACGACGCATTGGTCGTGGAAGTGTCCAGCTTCCAGCTGGAAACCATCGAGCAGTTTCATCCATGGATTGCCGCGATGCTCAACGTGACGGTGGACCATCGTGATCGCTATGAGTCGATCGACGAATACGTCGCGGCCAAAAACAGAATATTCGAAAACCAAACTCCGTCCGACTACGCCCTCTTCAATCTGGACGATTCGAGGGTGGCTCCCCTGCGGCGAAGCGCGAGGGCCAGCGTACTTGGATTTACGAGGACCCAGGCGTTGCCTTCCGATCTGACAGGGGGAACCTATCTCGATCGAGATCGCATCATGACGACGATTGGAGGCCGGACTCGGGAGATCTGTGCACGGAGCGAGGTCAAGATCATCGGCGATCACAACATCGAAAACGCCATGGTGGCTGCAACCTATGCGCTCTTGAGCGGGTGCTCTCTCGATATCATTCGTCGGGTCCTCAGTGAGTTTCCTGGGTTGGAACATGCGTTGGAGGTCGTTCGTGAGTGGCGGGGCGTACGGTTCATCAACGATTCTAAGGGCACCAATGTGGATGCGACGCTCAAAGCATTGGAGAGCATGGATCAACCGATTTGGCTGATCGCCGGTGGACGCGACAAGGGAGGGGATTTTTCTCGATTGGCTCCCGCAATTCATCGAAAAGTGAAGCGGCTCATTCTGATCGGCGAGGCAGCGCCGCTGATTGCGAAGGCGATGGAGGGCTATCAGGCGATCGAACGGGCTGGCACATTGAGGGACGCTGTGGAGCTGGCTGCATCGGGAGCGAGTGCAGGCGATGGCGTGCTGCTGTCACCTGCCTGCGCGAGTTTCGACATGTTCGTAGATTATCAGGATCGAGGGCGACAGTTTAAAACTCTCGTGCGATCCTTGCCGGTGTAACGAGGGCCAACAGGCTGCCAGGCAGAGGAGCATTGACGCTGGACGATGTCACAGAGATCTGGAGGGACCTTGGCCTTGCCTTGGTCTACCGTCAGCCCGCGCGCTCCGAAGCGGGTGGGGATGGATCATATTTTGCTGTTCGTGACCATCACGCTGGCGCTGGTCGGCCTGGTGATGGTCTTCAGCGCGAGTGCTGTCGTGGCGGGCAATCGATTCCACGATTCCTGGTACTACCTGAAGCGGCAACTGGCATGGCTGGCGTTTGGTTTGGCGCTTCTGCATGCGGTGTCCCGGGTCGATTATCTATGGTGGAAGCGTCTTGCGGTTCCTTTCCTCACTCTCATCATCGTGTTGCTGGTGGTTGTTCTTATCCCATCGATCGGTGTTGCCGCCAATGGGGCCCGACGTTGGTTACGGCTGGGGCCTATTTCGATTCAGCCGGCCGAGATGGCGAAGCTGATCGCGGTGATCTATCTTGCCGCGTACCTCGCAAAAAACGAAGAACGGCTCCGGCAGTTCTCAACCGAGTTGCTGCCGGCCTTGCTTGTCGTCGGGGTCATCAGCGGGTTGCTCATTTTGGAGCCCGATTTGGGAACCGTGGTGGTGCTGGGACTGGTCACGGGAGGGCTCTTGTTCGTCGGCGGTGCGCCTGTAGCCCATCTCCTCAGGCTCGTCCCACTAGCCTTAGCTGGGGTGGCGGTGCTGATCTGGTTCTCGCCCTATCGATGGCAACGGCTCATCGCATTTTTCGACCCGACAAAGGATCCGACCGGGGCGGGGTTCCAGATCAACCAATCCTTTCTCGCCTTCGGCAGCGGAGGACTTTTCGGAGTCGGGTTGGGGGAAGGCAAGCAGAAACTGTTCTTTCTTCCAGAAGCCCATACCGATTTTGTACTGGCACTCGTCGGCGAGGAACTCGGGTTCGTTGGAACGGCGGTCATCGTTCTTTTTTTCGCGCTCTTCGTGATCCGTGGTTTTCAGATCTCCACCAGAGCGCGAATTCCCTTCGGCCGCTACCTGGGGATCGGCATTACGACGCTCATCGGTGTCCAGGCGTTGATCAATGCCGGTGTCGTGACGGGATTGTTGCCGACCAAAGGTCTTACATTGCCGTTCGTCAGTTATGGCGGATCGTCCTTGGTAATCAGCCTGACCGGGGTAGGGATTTTGCTGAACATTTCGCGGGATCGGCAGGCTGGGCGAGAAGAAGCGAGACAGCAAAGCGGACGTGGTTGGGCGGGTCGACGATGACGATCGTGATTGCAGCGGGTGGAACCGGTGGGCATCTCTATCCGGCCGTCGCGCTGGCTCGAGAATTTCTGCGTCGCGATCCTTCCACACACATTCTCTTTGTGGGGACGGTGCGCGGGGTTGAGTCCAAGGTGCTCGCGCATGAGGGATTCGAGTTAGCGTTGATCACCGCGAAGCCGGTCATGGGTAAGGGACTGCTGGAGGTCGTAAAGGGAGTGCTTGCTGTGCCTATTGGGATCCGGCAGTCACTGGACATTCTGAAGCGACGGCGGGCTGATCTAGTAATCGGAGTCGGTGGCTATACCAGTCCGACCATGTTGATCGCTGCCGCCTTGAAAGGAATTGCTCGCGTGATTCTGGAGCCAAATGCCCATCCGGGATTGGCCAACAAAGTCGTCGCTTCCTTTGCTCAGAGGATTTTTTTGGCCTTTGAGTCGGCCGCGACTTTCTTTGACCAACGAAAGGTTCGCATTGTCGGGACACCGATCAGGCAGGAGTTTTTGGTGCAACCAACCGACAACGCCTCAACCAAGCAGGCTGGTCGGCACCTGTTGATTTTCGGCGGGAGCCAGGGGGCCAAGGCCATCAATAGTGCGATGCTGGAAGGGTTGCCTCAACTGAGCCGACGTCTTCCCGGCCTGACGATCACCCATCAAACTGGAGAGGGAGATTTTGAGCGAGTCAGTGAGGTGTACCGATCGCTGGGTATCCGAGGCAAGGTCGTCCCCTTTCTCTACGATATGCCCACCGTGCTTCGGACGGCTGACCTGGTGGTGGCTCGTGCCGGTGCGATGACCGTCGCCGAATTGACGGCCTGTGGGAAAGCCGCGATTCTGATTCCGCTACCGACGGCCATCTTTGATCACCAGATGAAGAATGCGCGGGCAATGGAAGCAGCGGGAGGCGCCGTTGTTCTTCCCCAAGTAGATCTTACCGGAGGGAAGCTGGGCGAAATGATCGAAGCTGTTTTATCGAATCCGCAGCGACTGGAGACGATGCAACGGAAGAGTTTGGAGATGAGACGAATCGATGCCGGCGAAGTGATCGTCGGCGAATGTTACGCGCTCATGGGAGTGGCTCATGACACCAACCAGCCTGCGAGAGGGGCCCGAGGTTAAGGTTGTTGGGGAACGAGGGATTCAATCACAGACTTCTGCGGGTCGACAAAGGCTAAACCGTATGACGCTCTTTCGCAAGACACAGCAGATTCACCTCGTCGGAATCGGCGGAGCCGGCATGAGCGGCATCGCAGAAGTTCTCCTCACGATAGGATACAAAGTGACGGGCTCCGACTTACAGGCTTCGGAGACGACGAAGCGGCTGGAAGAACTCGGCGGAAAGGTGTTCGTCGGTCATCAGGCGTCCAATGTGGGGGAGGCGCAAGTTGTGGTCATCTCTTCCGCCGTGGCGGCGAGCAACCCCGAAGTGGTAGCCGCGAAGGCAAAGCAGATTCCGGTGATTCCGCGGGCGGAGATGTTGGCGGAACTGATGCGTCTGAAGTTTGGGGTGGCCATAGCCGGCGCTCATGGAAAAACCACCACCACGTCAATGGTCGCGAACGTGTTGGCACAGGGTGGCCTTGACCCCACGATGGTGATTGGAGGCAAGGTCAACGCCTTGGGCAGTCATGCGCGGCTTGGACGAGGCGACTTACTTGTGGCTGAGGCAGACGAAAGCGATGGATCGTTTCTTCGGCTCTCCCCGACCATCGTGGCGGTGACCAATCTGGACCGTGAGCACCTTGACCACTACGGGTCGATGGAACGCATCAACGAAAGCTTCTTAGAGTTCATCAACAAAATCCCCTTTTATGGGTTGGCGGTACTGTGTGCGGATGACGATCGTCTGACCGCACTGTTCCCTCGCTTGGTCAAACGGTATCACACCTACGGGCTTCGCGATCGCGACGGGGGGACACCGGATTTCAAGGCGACCGACATCAGCCTGAGACAATGGGGTGCTGAGTTCCGGACGTATTTCCGCGGGAAGAATCTTGGTCCATTCCGATTGGCTGTGCCGGGCATCCACAACGTTTCAAATGCGTTGGTTGCCATTGCCATCGGCTTCGAGCTGGAGATTCCTGTGGATCTGATTCGCAAAGGGTTGGCGGCCTTCACGGGAGTCGAGCGGCGGTTTCATTTGCGAGGGGAAGCCGGCGGTATCATGGTGGTCGATGACTATGGCCACCATCCCACTGAGGTGAAAGCGACCCTCGCTGCCGCCAAGCAGGGCTGGGACCGTCGATTAGTCGTTCTTTTTCAGCCGCATCGATACAGCCGGACGAGAGATTGCATTGGAGAGTTCGCGCATGCTTTTGATGATGCCGACCTGCTGTTCACGACGGAAATTTATCCGGCCGGCGAATCACCGATCCCGGGAGTGTCTGGAGCCGCCCTTGCTGAAACGATCAAGTCGGCAGGCCATCCATCGGTGACCTTCATCGAGCGCAAGGAAATGCTGCCGGATCAGGTACTGCCTCACTTAAGACCGGGCGATCTCGTCCTCACTTTGGGCGCGGGTGATATCTGGAAGGCCGGAACCGGGATGCTTGCTCGGCTTGAGTCTGCGTGATGGCTCATGATGCATCGAGTGCAAACGGATGGAGCGAAGGTACGACCGTTGCGGGTACAGCACAGGTTGGAATCTGCCGTGGCGGGCGTTCGCGGGCCGGTTCGCTTCAATGCACCGCTTAAGGAGTACACATCGTTCCACATCGGTGGTCCGGCCGATGTGTTGGTGGAACCGGCCGATGTCGAGGATATTGTCCGTCTTGCGAAGCAGACGTGCGAACAGAAACTTCCGGTCTTTGTATTGGGTGGCACGAACGTCCTTGTTCGTGACAAAGGAATCAGAGGTGTGGTGGTCAATTTGGCAAGACTACGCACGATCAAAGAAGAACCGGGAGCGGTGTTGTACGCAGAAGGCGGCGTCGGCATGCCGACGCTGATCGGCCAGGCTATCCGTCGGTCTTTGGCCGGATTGGAGTGGGCGGCTGGTATTCCCGGCACTGTTGCAGGCTGTGTCGTGATGAATGCAGGGACCAGGCTCGGTGAAATGAAAGACTCGGTGAAAGCCGTCCGGATCGTATCGCCGAAAGGTGCAGTGATTGACTGTCCGGCAGAAGCAATCGAATTTCGATACCGTCGGGCGACGCTGCCGCCGGGAGTTGTCGTCGGAGTATGGCTGCAGTTGAGGGCGGGGGTGCGGTCGGATATCGAAAAGGTCGTGAAAGACTATCTCCATTACCGCCGTGATACGCAGCCGCTCGCGCTACCGAGCGCCGGCTGCGTGTTCAAGAATCCACTGAATGATTCGGCTGGACGAGTGGTCGAAGCGGCAGGACTCAAAGGAATATCGGTCGGTGATGCACAGGTTTCAACCAAGCATGCCAATTTTATCGTGAATCAAGGGCATGCCAGCGCCGCCGACGTGCTTTCATTGATCAAGAAGGTGCGCACTCGAATCGCCCATAAGACTGGGATCAAATTGGAGCTGGAATTGAATATCGTGGGTGAAGCATAGCGAAAGGGGATGGTCGTGACGAAGGGCCGACTGACACATGACCGGATCGGCGTGCTCATGGGAGGACGATCTTCCGAGCGGGAGATTTCGTTGAAGACCGGCCAGGCTGTCTATCAGGCGCTGATCCGTCGAGGATACGACGCAGTGGCCATCGACGTCACCGATCGTTTGTATCGGGATTTGGAGGACCACAAAGTCGCCATTGCCTTTCTCTCGCTGCATGGACCGGGCGGTGAGGACGGAACGGTCCAGGGATTTCTCGAGACAGTGGGAATTCCCTATACCGGTTCGGGGGTGCGCACGAGTGCCGTGGGAATGCATAAGGCGGCCACAAAAACGATATTGGCCGCACATGGTATTCCGCTCCCGGTCGGAACCGTTGTGCGGGAATGCGACAGGCCCTCATTGGCGAAGGTCCTCAGGCAGGCCAAACTGACATTACCGATTGTCGTCAAACCGGTTTCGCAGGGATCCACAATCGGGGTCTCCGTCGTTCGCCGAGTCGGCCAATGGGGGGAGGCGTTCGACCTGGCCCATCGCTATGATCCAGAGGTGATGGTGGAGGGTTATATTCCCGGACATGAAGCGACCGTGTCCATTCTGGGAACTGCGGCGGAAGGTCCGAAAGTACTTCCGGCCATTGAGATCGTGGCGCCTGATGGTTTTTACGATTTCTCGGCAAAATATCAGAAGGGCAGGACGCAGTATCTCTGTCCAGCTCCGCTCCCTCCCAAGGTGGTTCACCGCATCCGTGAGTTAGCCGCACGAACCTACGACGTATTGGGTTGCGAGGGAGCCGCTCGTGTGGATTTCCGTATCACTCCGAGAGGTCGCCCGTATGTGTTGGAAGTCAATACGGTTCCCGGGATGACGGAAACAAGTCTGTTGCCTATGGCCGCAGCTCAAGCGGGAATTCCGTATGACGACTTGGTCGAGCAAATTCTGAAATCGGCGCTCGATCGCGCGAGTCGCTTTGCGCGGGTAGTCCCAAAGGGGTGAGCGTCATGCGATTCTTTGGAAGAAAGCGACGACCTCGTCCAGCAGGGCCACGAAAGAATCAGTGGAAGGAGTCGCAAGGAGAGAAAGCGGCGAAGGGACCCAGCCGGGTAAAAATAGCCAGACGGAAAGCTCTTGCTCGAAGGGTCGGACTGGCGATCGGTGCGGGGCTCGTGGCATGGCTCGTCGTGATGGGCCTACGATATTCCGGTCCTGCTCTCCAATCGTTGTTGGAAATCAAGACGATCACAGTCGAAGGAGAGCACCACATCGACGAACAGAAAGTGTTGGAGCTCGCAAAGGTGAAACTCGGTACAGGACTCCATCATATTGTGACGAGAGTCATTAAGGAGCGGGTGGAATCTCATCCGTGGATCAAAGAGGCAGTAGTGACCCGGGTTCCGTTTCATGAGTTACGCATAGCCCTGGTCGAACGAATACCTGCCGCCGTCATCCGTGCAGATTCCCAAAACTTTCTGACTGATGTGGAGGGGCATGTGCTAACCAGGCTTGGTCAGACCGATGACGAGGCCTTGCCTCTCGTGACGGGAATCGACTCCAAAGGCCTGTTGGAAGGGACTGAATCGGTGAGACAGGTCATCACGTCGGGCATCAAGCTTGCTACATTGGTCGGACAAACATTCGAAGGCCGGCTGCGAGTGAACGTGGAAAACCCGTCAAACCTTGTCGCACTCGTCCAGGGAATGCGATTCCAGTTCGGTGCAGAAGCGGTCGGAGAGCAGTGGGAACGGTTCCGACGCGTCAAACCGACTCTCAAAACTCTGAACTTTGACGGTCATGGACGCAGAGCGAACGAAGTGGACCTCCGGTACGAAAATCGAATCGTCGTACGGGAAGGGGGGTGATTGCGGTGCCGAAGCGGGATCAAATTCTGGTTGGACTCGACATCGGAACCACGAAGATTTGTGCGATCGTGGCGGAGATCACAGACGCCGGAGGGCTCAGCATTATCGGTGTGGGATCCTGTCCTTCCCGCGGCCTGCGCAAAGGAGTCGTCGTTGATATTGAAAGCACCGTCGAATCCATCAAGAAAGCGGTCGAAGAAGCGGAGTTGATGGCGGCCGTCCAGATCAACTCGGTCTACACAGGCATTGCTGGCAGTCACATTTCCGCCGAAAACTGCAAGGGTGTCGTGGCGCTGAAACGGGCTGAGGTGACACGCGAAGATATTCAACGGGCCATCGAAAGCGCGCGGACACTCGCCGTGATCCCCCATGAACGTAGGATTCTTCATGTGTTACCGCGAGAGTTTATGGTGGATGGGCAGGAAGGTGTGCGCGAGCCGTTGGGTCTGTCGGGTAATCGTTTGGAAGTCAACGTGCATGTCATCACCGGCGCCGTAACCTCCGCTCAGAACATCGTGAAGAGTGTGAATCGAGCCGGACTCGACGTTGTCGACATCATTCTCCAACCGTTGGCGTCCAGCGAGGCGGTGTTGAGTCAAGAGGAGCGCGACCTAGGCGTGGCGATGGTGGACTTGGGAGGGGGAACGACGGATCTGGCTATTTTTCTGGACGGCAGTATCCGTCACTCAGCGGTCCTTCCCATCGGTGGCCAAAACTTGACGAAGGATTTAGCCATCGGCCTCCTTACCTCGCAGACTGAGGCTGAGAAAATCAAGACTCAGTACGGCATTGCGCGGACTGAGTTGCTGACCGGACATCAGATCGTCGAAGTGCCGTCTGTTGGGGATCGGCCGGCTCGAACATTTTCCAGGCGGGATATTGCCGAGATCCTGGAGCCGCGTGTCGATGAGATGTTCGAGCTTGTTCGGAGAGAAATTGTGCGTGCCGGCTACGAAGGGATGTTGGGTGCCGGCGTCGTGATCACCGGCGGCACGTCCTTATTGGACGGTATGCTCGATGCCGCTGAGAAGGGCTTGAACTTGCCGGCACGACGAGGCATGCCTTCCGGTGTGGGAGGACTGCGCGATATTGTCGGCCATCCGAGTCATTCAACGGGAGTCGGGCTGTTGATACACGGCCGGCGACATGTCGATGAACTGGAAACAGCCGGGCTTCGCAATGGGGGAACCTGGGCGAAAATGCGTGGGTGGACGAAACGGGTCTTGGAGGTCTTTTAACCTTTGAACCCTTGCGGGCGGCAGGTGGGTCGTCGTGCGAGGCGATGTGAGGAGGTGCCCCAATGTTCTCATTCCAAGAAGATCTGCTGTCGCCGGTCCGCATCAAGGTGATCGGAATCGGCGGAGGCGGGTGTAATGCGATCAATACGATGATCACCTCCGGTCTCACGCGTGTCGATTTTGTCGCGGGTAACACCGACCTACAGGCGCTTGATCGATCGCTGGCACCGTATAAGATCCAACTCGGGCCTGAACGAACCCGCGGGTTGGGTGCGGGGGCAAAGCCCGAGATCGGGAGAGATGCCGCGCTTGAGAGTAAAGAGCACATCCGAGAATGTCTCGAAGGGGCCGATATGGTCTTCGTCACGGCCGGGATGGGGGGAGGGACCGGCACAGGGGCTGCACCCATTGTGGCCAGTATCGCCCGTGAAATGGGCATCCTTACGGTAGGTGTCGTCACGAAACCGTTTCAGTATGAAGGCCAACGGCGACAGAAGCATGCAGAAGAAGGAATCCGCGACTTGCGTCGGCATGTGGACACCTTGCTCATAATTCCGAATCAACGGCTCTTGGGGATCGTTGATAAATCGACCCCGCTCCTCGAAGCGTTCAAAGTCGCGGATGACGTGTTGCGGCAAGCGATCCAAGGCATCGCCGACGTCATTACGACCACGGGACATGTGAACGTCGATTTTGCCGATGTCCGTACCGTGATGTCGCACACTGGACGAGCGGTCATGGGCATGGGAGTTTCCTATGGGCCGAATCGGGCGATCGAAGCGGCTCAAAAGGCCATGTGCAGCCCTCTCCTTGAGGAAGGAAGTGTGGAAGGGGCTCGGGGCGTCCTTCTGAATATTACGGGAGGCCCCAGCATGTCGCTGCACGAGATCGAAGAAGCTGCCTCGATTATCCAGCAGACGGCAGATCCTGAAGCCAATATCATTGTCGGCCAGGTCATCAACCCAGACATGGGGGAAGAACTTATCATTACGGTGATCGCGACCGGGTTTGAGCGAGAAGAGGAGTCAGTAGCATCCACGATCGGAGCTGACAGGGGAACGAGTCGACCGGCCAAACCTGTCCCATCAGTGTTGGCAGGCATGGGCGCATCGATGTCGGGTGATCGACCGATAAAAGACCTCGATCGCCCGGCGTTTTTGAGACGAATGCACGATGGGCGAGAGTCCATGGACCGGGCGGTGTTGACCGCCGAAGATGAATGGGATGTGCCGACATTTCTTCGCAAACAAACAGACTGATTTCGTGCCTCGCTTCGCATGATGGGGTTGTGATCTTGATATGACAGGCGAGTCGGTTATTACCGTCCCGGCGTTTGCGCATGCCGGGAGTCAGGTTTGCCATTTTTTCGGGACCCGTCGGCATGCTATGGGTTTCTGCCTGGAAGTGGGGATTCCGCGGAGGGGTGTAGCGGGCGTGGCATCGTCTTCATGGACCCTCTCAGTGAAGCAAGTCCATGGAACGGAGGCGCTGGTGCTGGACCGAGCCTTGGCTCCGACGGACCGATTTGTGGGCGGTTGGGATGCCTTGGTCACTGATCAACCTGGGATCATGGTGGCGGTTCGGACGGCAGATTGTGTTCCGATCCTGGTACACGATCCTAAACGTCGTGTCGTGGCCGCGATTCATGCCGGCTGGCGGGGAGCTGTTGCCGGCATTGTTCCTAAAACGCTGGCGCTGTTGGAGTCTCGCTTTGGCTCGCGTCTGGAGCATGTACGGATCAGCATCGGCCCATCCGCCGGGGTTTGCTGCTATGAGGTGGATGAGCCGGTTCTCGACCAGCTATCTGAGGGATTTCCGCGTTGGAACAAAGTGGTACGAACGAGGAGAGACGGAAGAGCGCATCTCGATTTGAAAGCGCTCATCAAAGAACAGGCGCAAACCCTCGGAGCGCCTCTGAAGTCGATCACGACCGTCAACCTCTGTACGATTTGCCACGAAGACCTCTTTTTTTCCTATCGGCGGGAGAAGAAGGTCAACGGCACCATGGTCAGTGCCATCGGGTTTCCGGTGAGACGAGGATAAATCGGACGCTGCCAATTCCGAGGTGCTTCCGCTAGAATACGGACGGTTCGCTGAATGGGCGGCCGCGACTCGTGAGAAAGGACGATGGAACCGCTTAACCCGGAAGCGATAGGGAACCGTGTTCAATCGGTGCTCGCAAAAATTCAGTCGGCGGAAGAAAAAGCCGGGCGTCCTGCCGGTACGGTGCGATTGGTGGCTGCGACGAAAACCGTGACGGTCGAACACATCGCCGAAGCGGTACGTGCCGGCTTGTCCATCTTAGGAGAAAATCGTGTACAGGAAGCGCTTCCTAAAATAGCCGCCCTCATCCAGGCACCGGTTCACTGGCATTTTATCGGGCAGCTGCAACGAAGAAAGGTACGGTCCGTGATCGGTTTCTTCGACCTGATTCAATCTGTGGATAGTCTAGACTTGGCGCAAGAAATCGATCGCCGTGCGGGAGAGGCCGGCCGTCAGCAAAGTGTCTTGTTGGAGGTGAATATCGGGAGGGAACCGACAAAGGCAGGGTTTCAGCCGGATGACGTTGTGCGATCGATACCGATGCTGGCGCAGCTCTCCTATACCTGTATCAAAGGCTTAATGACGATTCCTCCGCCGACCGCTGATCCGGATTCGGCTAGGCCGTATTTCCGCCAACTCCATGATCTTGCACGGCGGATTGCTGCGCTTGACTTACCGACCGTGAGGATGGATGAACTGTCGATGGGAATGTCGAACGATTATGAAGTCGCGATCGAGGAAGGGGCGACATTGGTCCGTGTCGGCACCGCCATTTTTGGAGCACGTCATGTCTAGTCCCACGCTCACACCAAGCCTCTCGTTCGTGGGTGGTGGCCGGATGGCGGAGGCACTGATCAGTGGGGTGCTATCCTCAAGAGGCTACAAAGCCGACCGGATCTATGTCGCGGACCCAGATACGGCTCGACTGGATCATCTCAAGAGACAGTACGGCATTCAGATTGGTCTCACGAATCATGAGGCGGTTGTCTCGGGAGATGTCGTCGTCCTGGCCGTGAAACCTCAGGTGACGGTCGAAGTCCTCAAAGAGATCGGGGATGTGCTGACAAAACGGCTCGTGATCTCGGTGGTCGCGGGACTGCGACTCGGTCGAATTATCGAGGCTTGTGGGCCACAGACTCGCGTCATTCGCGCGATGCCGAATACGCCGGCGATGGTCGGCGAAGGGATGACTGCTTTGACGATCGGGCCCGGGGTAGAGGAAAGTGAGGTGAGAGGTGCACGACAGATCTTTGAATCGGTCGGCAAGGTTGTGCGCATCGATGAGCGGTTTATGGATGCCGTGACTGGGTTGAGCGGAAGCGGACCGGCCTACGTCTTTCTCATGATTGAAGCGATGGCTGATGGCGGCGTCAAAATGGGGTTGCCAAGGGAGACGGCCAGTCTCCTCGCAGCGCAGACCGTGTTGGGTGCGGCGCGAATGGTTCTGGAAACGGGGCAGCATCCTGCGAGTCTTAAGGACCAGGTAGCGTCTCCGGGAGGAACAACGATTGCCGGGTTGCATCGGCTTGAGCAGGGAAGTCTCCGAGGCCTGTTGATCGACGCTGTTGAGGCTGCGGCCAAGCGTTCTCGGGAGCTGGGAGGCTGATGTTTGTAGTAGGCAATACATTGTTAGGGTTTGCCACGGTACTTGACTATGCGTTGACGTTCTACACTTGGATCGTCATTGCCCGAGCGCTGATTTCTTGGGTGAATCCTGATCCATGGAATCCGATCGTTCAATTCCTCACTCGTGCCACGGAACCGGTCTTGGCCCCGATCAGACGGCGATTAGGCTGGAGTATGGGCGTCGATGTGTCGCCGTTGGTCGTCATCGTGGCCATCTGGTTTTTACAGATTGCGGTCGTACAGTCGATCAAGGACCTCGCGGTACGAATGAATTGAGTCAACCAATGGGGGATGCCATGAGGATCACGCCGCTCGACATTCAACAGATGGTCTTTCGAGTCAAGCTTCGTGGGTATGACCGTGAAGAGGTCAATCGCTTCTTAGAAGAGATTGCGCAAACCGTCGAATTCCTGAACCGCGATAACGCCATCTTGCGTGATCGTATTGTGTCGCTTGAGCAACAGATCTCGGAGTTGAAACGGACAGAGGCGACCTTGTCTACCACATTGGTCTCCGCGCAGTCTTTAGCCGAGGATGTCAAGCGAAGCGCGCAACGCGATGCTGAGCTGATCGTCAAGGAAGCGGAGTTGAAGGCCGGCGAACTGTTCAGACAGGCCAGAGCCGAGCTGGGAAACACGCAGCGAGACTTGTCTGTGCTGCAAAAGCAGCGCCTGCTCATGGTAGAGCGGATGCGGGCGACGCTTCATACCTTCGAACGGATGCTGGACGTGGAAGCAAGTGAAGTCTATCAAGATACTGGTGTTATGCAGGACGAAAAGCTGGAAGGGGAATCCAGCCCGACCCGTTGAGCGTCTCCGGTTGATGGTGTCACCGCTGCGTCATCCCCGATCGATTGTCCCGAGCGTCTCCCGTCGATCATCATCCCGATGCCCGATCTCAGCGTTATCCAAACAGCACTCAATCGAGCCGTGGCCGATGGGGTCTTCCCGGGAGCCGTGTTGGCGGTGCGGTGCGGAGACAGACCGGTCTCTCGGTTTCAGACCGGACGACTTTCGATTTTCCCACCGGGGCATCCCGTCAGCGCTTCCACGATTTATGACTTGGCTTCGTTGACCAAGCCGTTGGCGACCGTCACGTCCATTGCGCTGCTGATTCAACAGGGTGATCTCCGGCTCGAAGATACCGTCGCTGAGCATCTTCAGGAATGTGCCGAGACTGGGATCGGCTCAGCCACACTTCAAGATCTGCTGACCCACTCTTCCGGATTACCCGGATGGCGGCCATTCTATGAGCGGATCAATCCGGAGGGAGAGATTCCCTCATCTGGAGAAGCAAGGAATCGTGCGAAACAGGCGATGATCAGGTCAATCAGTGCGGAGACACCTGTCTACGAGCGGGGTTCTCGCAGCCTGTACAGCGACCTCGGTTTCATGTTACTCGGCATGATTGTCGAGCGGTGCAGTCGGCGGGATTTGGACCGCGTTTTTCATGATTTCATCACGATCCCACTGAACGGACTGCGGATTGAATATGTCTTGAGAGAACGGTTGAACGAGTTCTTGGCAGTGGCTGGTAGAGACGGTGGGGTTGCACCAACGGAAATCGACCGGTGGCGGCAGGGACGACTGTTGTGCGGAGAGGTACATGATCAGAATGCAGCCGCCCTGGGTGGAGAAGCCGGCCATGCGGGGCTATTCGGGAATGTCGATTCGGTGCTAGCGATTACAGGCGAATGGTTGCACGCGTACCATGGCCGAAAGGCTATCCTCGATCAAGGAATTGTGCGGGAATTTACACGACGACAGAAACCGGAAGTTTCGTCGAGTTGGGCGCTCGGGTGGGACACCCCGTCGATGCCGTCGTCAGCAGGACGCCATTTCGCATTCCGCTCGTTTGGCCATCTCGGCTATACCGGGACCTCCGTCTGGATCGATCCAGTGCGAGAATTGCAAGTCGTTCTGCTCTCGAACCGCGTACACCCTACGAGCGACAATGAGGCGATTAAGAAGTTTCGGCCGATCATTCACGACCTTGTGTATCGTGAGTTCGTCGGCTCGGCTTACGGGCGATCGGGATAATCGATCCACGTTTCTTTTTCCGCAAGATAACGCGTTCCCTTGAAATTGGCGCGCGTTCTCATGCGAGTGAACCCGGCGTCTTGAAGTTTATCCACCACTTCCTTCACCGCTGCTGCAATGGTGGAGTGTGACCGACTTTCAACAACGAAGGCTTCATACATGATCTTCGTCGAGTATCCCGATGGTACCCGATTGACCAGAATGGTACGGTTGAAGTATCGATCGCTCGGATCGACTCCTTCAAGCTGATGTTTCTCGACCAATCCTTCTTTCTTAAACATCAATGGCAACGTGCTCATGTTACCTGATCCCTCCGAAATAACAGTTGACGACAAGCCTAGATGAATCAATTATAGGAGGTGATACGTGCAACCTGCAACTCGTTGACAAGCCTGGTTTAGATTACTATGATGCCTCCCCTCAGCCAGTCACAGACCTCATCCAGCTCCATCTCATGAACGTCCCCAATAGCCTCACGATTCTTCGAATCCTCTTGGTCCCCGTCTACATAGGATTCATGACCTACGGCTCGTATGGGTTCGCGCTCCTCACGCTACTCGTGGCAGGACTGACGGATGCCATCGACGGCCATCTTGCGCGCAAGCTGAATCAGCGGACACGATTGGGAACTTTTCTTGATCCTCTTGCAGACAAGTTGCTGCTGACGTCGAGTTTTATCTCGCTGGCGATGCTGCATCTGGTACCGTCCTGGCTTGTCATCTTGGTCGTAAGCCGGGATATTATTCTCCTCCTGGGGACTGTGGTGGCTCACGTTACCAGTACGCCGATTAATGTGACTCCGACGTTCTTGGGAAAAGGAACAACCTTCCTTCAGTTGAGCTACGTCCTCTTGATTGTCCTCCTGACCTGGCGAGGGCTCGACCGTTCCATCCTCACTCCACTCCTCGTCCTGCTGGTCGGGTTCACCCTTGCCTCAGGACTGCATTACCTTTATCGAGGGTATCGAGAAACGAATGCGGCGCCTCCGCTTGTTTAACGACCTCCGTTGCACCTAGGACCTCTTCGCAGCTCGGCAAATAATTCAATTATTTTTGACAGGTTTTCAACCCACCAGTAGACTCGCTTCGTAGTCCGAACCTTACCCGTACAACCGGCTCACGGAGCCCACAATAGGACGAGAATTTATGGCCACGTTTGCATATGTTGGGCGGACCAAATCTGGAGGGGTGAAAAAAGGCGAACTCGTCGCGAAGTCGCGCGACGAGGCTGTGGATCACCTACGCAAACAAAGTGTGGTGGTGACGAGTCTCGAGGAGAGGGCGGCCAAAGAGGGATTCAGTCTTAAACTCGGAAGTGGTGTGAGCGAGAAGGACTTGGTCGTGTTCACCCGACAGTTCGGGACCATGATCAATGCAGGGTTGCCCTTGATCCAGTGCCTGGAAATCTTATCGACGCAATCGGAGAATGCGGCTCTGAGGAAATCTGTGGGTGAGATCAAAGTCCAGGTCGAGGGAGGTTCGACGTTTTCAGATGCCCTCCGCAAGCACCCGAAAATCTTTGATGATCTGTACGTCAATATGGTCCATGCCGGTGAAGTCGGAGGGTTGTTGGATACCATTCTGGGTCGTCTCTCGAAGCATATCGAGAAGGCCATGAAATTGAAGGGACAAATCAAGAGCGCAATGGTCTATCCTGCTGCCATCATCGGCATTGCGGCGATCGTGATCACGGTCCTGATGATTTGGGTTATTCCTGTATTTGAAAAAATGTTCAAGGAAATGTCCGGCGGAAAGATGGCGCTTCCAGGACCGACACAACTGGTCATCGATATGAGCAATTTTGTCCAAGGATATTGGTATATCATCCTGGGAGTGATCATAGCGACCGTGGTGGCGGTCAAGAAATACTATGCCACTCCACAAGGCAAGTTGGCGATCGACAAACTTTTACTGAGGCTGCCGGTTTTCGGTGACCTTATCAGGAAAGCCTCCGTGGCGAAATTCACACGGACGTTGGGGACCCTGCTGGCCAGCGGCGTTCCGTTATTGGAGGCTTTGACGATTTGCGCGAAGACTTCCGGAAATAAAGTGGTGGAGGGGGCGCTCCTTGATGCAAAAGTCAGTATCAGTGGAGGGAAGACGATCGCTGAACCGCTCGCCAAAAGCGGGACATTCCCCAAGATGGTGACCCACATGATATCGGTCGGAGAATCAACGGGTGCGCTGGACAGCATGCTCGGGAAAATCGCCGATTTTTACGAAGACGAAGTAGACCAGGCCGTGACCAATCTCACCGCCCTCTTGGAGCCGATGATGATGGTGTTCTTGGGCGTCACGGTCGGGTTTATCGTCGTTGCGATGTATCTTCCGATCTTTACGATGGCGTCCGCAATCGGGTAAGCAAATCGACGATTCGACCTTGCAAAGCGGCTTCGTCCCTTCAAGGGAACGGGACGAAGCCGCTGACTTCTTAGTGAGCCTCCTTCATCGTTACAGTAACGAACGACGTACTTTCCATGACATAGTGGGGTCGGTCGGCATCTCCGTGAAGACAGGCGGGACAGCATGATGTTGACCATCTTGTAGGCGGGGTTTCGTTTCGTGGGAGATATTAAAGCCAGAATTTACTGGTTGATGGGATGGCGAGTTGTTCTTGTTACGCTGCTCTTGGGGTTGTCTCTTGCGTTCCAGGTTACGAAGGGAGAGCGCGTTGAAACATTTTACGCCCTGATCATCTTTACATATGCAGTCACGATACTTTACGCATTTCTGTTCCGTTGGTTCACAACGCCTCAAGTGCTCGTGCAGTTCGCGTGGACTCAGGTAGCCGTCGATTTCTTGCTTGAGACGGTATTGATCGCCAGGACGGGTGGAATTGAAAGCCCGTTCGCGGTGCTCTATGTCATCAGCGTGACGGTCGCGAGTCTGGTTCCGCGTCGCCGCGTAGGCCTCGTGACGGCCAGTCTTTGCATCATCCTGTTTGGAATTCTGACCAATGTCCAACTCTACGGCCTCGCTGAGATTTGGGGATGGCTGCCGCACACTCGTCTCAGTGCGGCAGAAACGCTCCATGCATTCGGCGTCTACAGCCTGGCGTTTCTGGTCGTTGGTTTTTTAAGCGGAGCACTTGCGGATCAGTTGCAGTCGGCCGATCAGTCGCTTCGTGAAAAAGAACAGGGGCTGAGCCACCTTCGAGCCTTTCATGAGAATATCGTTCATAGCATCAGCAGCGGTGTTTTTGCGACAGACGAGAAGGGGCAGATCACATCTTTCAATCCTGCGGCGCAGGAAGCCACCGGCCACAGTTTCGACCAAGTGCAGGGCCGACCCTGGCAGGAAATATTTGGCTGGCATCCCGATCAACAAGATACTGATCTCCTGCAAGAGGCCTCCGGTAACATGCGATTTGAAGTGGAATGTAAGCGGTCCGACGGCAATCGGTTGATCCTCGGCATGACGCTCGCCCCTTTGCACGAGCGAGGAGAAAAAACGGGACTGGTCGGAGTGTTCAAGGATCTCACCCAGATCCGCGACCTCGAAGAAGAAATGCGGCGGAAGGAGTGGTTGGCCAGCCTGGGGGAGATGTCGGCGGGGATGGCGCACGAAATCAGGAATCCCTTGGGTGCCCTGGCCGGAGCGATGCAAATGCTTCGGAAAGATCTCCAAGCCGATGATACCAGCCGACGCCTGATGGACATCGCGGTTCGGGAAGCGACCCGGTTGGATACCATCATCACGGAGTTTCTCCAGTATGCCAGGCCGCCTGCGCTCAATCTGGCGGAGTACGATTTGAACAAAGTCCTTGCTGAGACTCTTGATCTGGTACAACATGAAGCACGAAGCAGAACGAACATCTCCATCGTGGCTGCTCCCTGCGCCGGGCCTTTGCCAGCCCAAGTGGATCAGGATCAAATGAAACAAGTGTTCTGGAATCTCGCGGTGAATGCCTTCGATGCCATGCCGAAGGGGGGGGAACTGACGATTGCAACCGGATGTAGAAGGGTCGATGTCGCCGGACGAAAGGCCGAGGTCGTAGAGGTCTCGTTCCAGGATACCGGGGAAGGCATCTCGAAGCAGAATCTCGACAAGATATTTCTCCCGTTCTTTACCACCAAAAGGCGAGGTTCTGGATTGGGCTTGGCCGCAGTCCATCGCATCGTCGATCTTCACGGCGGGTGGATCAAAGTGGATAGCCAGGAAAGGCAAGGAACACGATTTGGAGTTTGCTTGCCTCGTACGGCAGATTCAGGAGTGCGACTTTGGCACGAAGGTAGAGAACCGTGGAAAAGATCCTAGTCGTTGATGACGAGCAAAGTTTGCGCGACGTATTGAGTATCATGCTCAAACGGGCCGGATATGCCGTGACGTGTGCCATGGACGGTGAAGAAGCCATCGGGCTTCTGAACAGAGAAATCTTTGATCTGGTCATCACCGATTTGCGCATGCCGAAGATCGATGGAATGGAGGTCCTGAAGGCCGTAAAGTCCGCCTCGCCGGAAACAGTCGTGTTGATCATCACGGCCTTTGCCACTGCGGATTCCGCCGTCGAAGCCATGAAACAGGGCGCCTACGACTATCTGACGAAGCCGTTTCAGGTCGATGAAGTCCAGTTGATCATTCGGAATGCACTGGAAAAGCGGCGACTCACGGCCGAGAACATGCTGCTGAAGCGGGAGATGGCGAGCCAGTCGTCGTTCGCGCAGCTGGTCGGGCAAAGCGAGGCGATGCAGAAGGTGTTCGATGTTGTACGGAAAGTCGCCGATTCGAAAAGCAATGTCCTCATCTGCGGGGAAAGCGGAACGGGAAAAGAGTTGGTTGCGCGCGCGATTCATTACAACAGCGCCAGAAGCGCCCTCCCCTTTGTGGCCGTAAATTGCAGTGCCGTGCCGGAAACGTTGTTGGAGAGTGAGCTGTTTGGCCACATGAAGGGATCGTTCACCGGAGCGATCTCGAACAAAGCAGGATTGTTCGAGATCGCCGATGGAGGGACCATTTTTCTCGACGAGATCGGCGATACGACCCCGACGATTCAAGTGAAGTTGCTGCGTGTTATCCAAGAACGGGAGTTTCGGCGAGTGGGGGGCAATCAAGACGTCAAAGTCGACGTACGTGTGGTGGCCGCCACGAACAAGGACCTCGAGAAAGCCGTTGCGGAAGGTTCATTCCGGGAAGACCTGTACTATCGTTTGGATGTGATTCCTATACGGCTCCCGCCGTTGCGTGTGCGTTCCAGCGATATTCCGCTACTGGTCGATCACTTTCTAGAACGATTTTCGAAGGAGAGTGCTAAAGCCAAACCCAGCATCAGCTCCGAGGCGATGCACGTCTTGCTGGGGCATGAATGGCGCGGCAACGTCCGTGAGTTGGAGAATCTGATCGAACGGGTCGTCGCATTCTCGACGGAAGGGCCGGTGACCGAGGCTGAGGTACGGGGATGGCTTCACCGACCCGCGACGCAGTCGCAGCAACCGGCGATACCCCTGGATTTGACTGAGGAGGGGTTAGACCTCGAAGGGCTCATCAACGGAATCGAGAAGGACCTATTGTTGAAGGCGCTTGAACGATCGAAATGGGTCAAAAAGAAGGCCGCGCGAATGCTCCGCCTCAACACTAGGTCGTTTCGGTATCGCTTGGAAAAGTATGCTATAAAAGGAGGTCGTGACTAACCCTGTTTCCCGTTCGACGGCCGTACCTTCTCCCATTACCGTTCGTGCACCCGCCAAGATCAACCTCGTCCTTCGTATTCTTGACCGTCGGTCTGATGATTATCACAACCTCTGGTCTCTGATGCAGACCGTGCAGTTGGAGGATGAGCTCGCATTTTCTCTGAGCGGCCACCATTCGACCATCGACTTGCGATGCGATCAACCGTCCTTGAAGGGAGACCATTCCAATCTGGTGTATCGCGCTGCGGCAGCGGTACTTGAAGCCTGTGGTCGAACCGTTGGATTGGACATCGTCCTCGCAAAACGAATTCCGATGGGGGCCGGCTTGGGTGGCGGAAGCAGTGATGCAGCTGCGACAATTATTGGGCTGAACCGGCTATTGAATTTGGGATGGTTGACGGAGAAGATGGTTCAGGTTGGTCAAACGCTCGGAAGCGATGTCCCGTTCTTCTTTTTCGCTCCATCGGCGATTGTAGAAGGGCGGGGTGAAAAGGTAGCGCCAGTACGAATCAAGGGGAACCGATGGGTTGTCCTGGTGAATCCCGGATTTCCGGTCGAAACAAAGTGGGCGTATCAGCAACTTTCTGCAAGCCGATCAGGGGTTCAGCCGCTCTCGGATCTCCATGCGGGGCTGGGGAAAGCATATGAGCTCTCATGGGAAGCCGTGCTTCAAGCGGCCGAAAACGACTTTGAAGTGCCGGCGTTCAAGGCCTATCCGGCGCTCTATGACATTAGGCAGCGGCTCATTGCGGCAGGAGCAGAGGTGGCATTGTTATCGGGCAGTGGGGCGACTGTATTCGGTGTATTCCGTGACGAGGCTCAGGCTCGGCACGCACAGCTATCTTTTCTGAACGAGCCACATCTCAAGGTCTTCACGGTGGCGGCTCATTCTGATTCGTAGTCGGTCGATTTCTAAAAGCCTTTGTCGAGGCAATGGCTCCACGCCTCGTGCGACCCCGACGCCATTCGGGAATTTCAGACCGCTTTGCTTCGCTGCCGGTGTGGTATAGCCCCAAACTGGAGAGGCCGAGCCAGTGTGCAATGTATCCAAGTCCAACCCGCAAGCGAAAGTCAGTATGCCGTCGATTCGTCTGCTATCACAAATCGGCGGCGGGTATCGGTGGATCGTTCTCTTGTTGCCATTGGCCGGCTGCGTACAGCCCACGGGATCGGGCCCGGTCGCAACGGGTGAAACGAGGATTCCGCCAAGTACGGCCGGTACTGCCACCGTCGATTATTGGCGCGAAATCCAACCGATCATCGAGCGCCGCTGTGCCGTGTGTCACGGCTGTTACGATTCACCTTGTCAGTTGAATCTCACCGCCTTTGAAGGCCTGGCTCGCGGCGCCAACAAAAAGCCGGTCTATGACGGGATGCGTCTGTTGACGGCCGAGCCGACACGGCTGTTCGAGGATGCTCACACGGTAGAGGCCTGGCGCAAAAAGGATTTTTTCCCCGTCGTTCAGGAACAGTCGAGTGCGACTGAAAGCGAGCGCCGCGCCGGTGTGCTTGCCCGCACATTGACCTTGAAGCAGGCCAACCCGCTCCCGGCTGATCCGTTGCTGTCCGATTCCTTCGATCTCTCCTTGAATCGTGATCAGAGTTGTCCGACCGACTCAGAGTTCGATCGGTTTGCGGAGAAGCATCCGTTGTGGGGCATGCCCTATGGTTTACCGGGCTTGACCGATCAGGAATACCAGACGGTCTTGCGCTGGATCGAACTGGGCACGCCCTATCCCGAGCAGGACCGGACGTCTGCGCCGGCACTGCGGCAGGTGAAGGAATGGGAGGAGTTTTTAAACGGGGAATCTTTGAAACACCAATTGATGGCCAGGTACCTCTATGAGCATCTGCATCTGACGCATCTCTATTTCGACGAGTTGCTCAATCGTGAATGGTTCCGGCTCGTACGGTCCCGCACGGCACCTGGCCAGCCCATTGACGTGATCGCCACGCGGCGTCCCTTCGACGATCCGGGCGTCCCGCGTGTCTATTACCGGCTTCAATCGGTGAAAGAAAGTCTCACGGCCAAAACGCATGTGCCGTATGCCTTGTCCTCTGCTCGCAAACAACGGTATACGGACCTGTTTCTGAGTAACACCTTCAATGTCGGCGCCTTGCCTAGCTATGACTCGAACGTGGCCGCTAACCCGTTCGTGGCATTTCGTGACCTTCCAGTCCGGTCGCGATACCGGTTTCTGCTTGATGACGCCCGCGCCTTTGTCATGCAGTTCATCAAGGGGCCGGTCTGTCGAGGGCAGGTGGCGTTGGATGTGATCGACGATCGATTCTGGATCTTCTTCATCGATCCCGACAGCGCCGTGCTCGACAAGAAGGAGCAGTTCCTCGCGGAGATGAGCCAGCATCTCTATTTGCCGACGCCCGAAGGGACGACCAGGTTGGGACTGATCTCCTGGATCAAGTATTCCCATATGCAGAATGAGTTTCTCAAAGCCAAGCAGGCCTATATCGAACGCCTCCATCTCCAGAACGAGGCGCCCGACCTCGCCTTTATTTGGGATGGCCGGGGGCAGAACCGCAATGCCGCGTTGACCGTGTTTCGCCATCAGGACAGCGGTTCGGTCGTGCAAGGTTTAGTCGGCGAAGAGCCCAAAACCGCCTGGCTCTTATCCTATGACTTGTTCGAACGGATCTATTACTTACTGGTGGCGGGTTTCGATGTCTACGGCTTCGTTGGGCATCAACTCGATACCCGATTGTATATGGACTTCCTCCGCATGGAAGGGGAGTTCAATTTTTTGATGTTGCTCCCGATCAAGGAACGGGAACGGTGGCGAGACTTCTGGTATCGCGATGCGCATGAATCGGTCAAGGACTATGTATATGGCCGGCGTATCTTGGTACAGCAAGACAGCGGCATCGTCTACCACAGCGACCAGCCCAAGAGCGAATTGTTCGGGCTGTTGCGGAAACGGATCGGCACGACATTGGAGTCAAAATATGACCTCATCGGGGAGCAGGACCTGACTCTGCGCAAACAGTTACAGAGGTTGATGCAGGTAAAGGGAAGGGCAGCGCAGTGGATGCCAGAAATGGCCTTGCTGACCGTCGTGAACGATAAGGGATTGGTAGGCAATCAGGAGGATCAGATCTTCACATTGCTCCACGATAACGGATTCAGCAATGTCGCTTCGCTGTTCGATCAAGCATCGCGCCGGCTTCCGGACGAGGATCGACTGACAGTGGGACGTGGTGTTATCGGTGCCTATCCCAACGCCCTCTATCGGCTCCGCCGGTCGGACCTGCCGGAATTCGTTACGGCGGTGACAGACCTCACCAGCGAGGATGATTACCGACGGCTGGCCGAACGGTTTGCCGTCCGTCGAACCAATCCTGCCTTCTGGACCCACAGCGACACGATCCATGCGGCCTATCGCCGGATCAGCCCGCTCGATGCTGGCCTATTCGACTATAACCGGCTCGAAAACCGATAGGGACGGCTCTGCCGGGCTTCATGTGCTGTCCAGGACTGTCCAAGGCTCAAGGCTCACTTCACAGAATCAAGCAGAAGCTTCTCGCTGAATGAGCTACAATGGCTTGGTGGCTCTGTGGAGCGGCGCTCATGGGCTTTTGGTGTGTTTCATGACAAGGCGACAGCTCGACGAACCGAGATTGGTTTTCGGACCGAACACCACGTCAAAATCTATGCCGTTTCGACCCTCTCTGCACTGCAACGATAACGTACATACACTCCCTGTCATTTGTTGACAGAGACCAACGATTTCCGATACAGTTTCACCCCTTGACTCTCTTGCTAGTAGTGTGTGCAGCGACGGAAATGGTTGGTCTAACAGAAAGCCGATGCTGCGCATCGCATAAAACCCGCTAGAGAATCCAACACGTTATAGAGAGACTGCGGATTAGGAACGTCTGATGAACAGAGAACTTAAGATTTTCTCTGGCAACGCCAACCTTGTGCTTGCCCAGGAGATCTCAGCGTATTTGGGACAAAAACTAGGCGAGGCGACCGTCTCCTCCTTCAGCGATGGGGAAATTCGGGTCAAGATCGATGAAAATGTTCGCGGCGCCGATGTGTTCGTCGTGCAGTCCTGTTGTCAACCGGTCAACGATTCCTTGATGGAGTTGTTGATCATCATCGATGCGTTGAAGCGTTCGTCCGCCAATCGCATTACCTCCGTCATTCCCTATTTTGGGTATGCTCGCCAGGACCGTAAAGATCAGCCGCGCGTCCCCATCACTGCCAAATTGGTCGCCGATCTCATCACCACTGCCGGAGCTGACCGTGTGCTTTCGATGGATCTTCACGCCGGGCAGATTCAGGGATTTTTCAATGTGCCGGTTGATCACCTGTATGCGCTCCCGGTTCTGCTCGACTATATCGTGAAGAAACAAATCAGTGATTTGGTCGTCGTTTCTCCCGATGCCGGCGGCGTGGAACGAGCCAGGGCGTTTGCCAAGCGTCTTCAGGCCAACCTGGCTATCATCGACAAGCGCCGCGAGGGTCCGAACCAAGCCCAAATTATGAACATCATCGGGGACGTCCAAGGAAAGAGCGTTTTGCTCCTGGACGACATGATCGATACAGCAGGGACGATTGTTCAGGGTGCGCAGGCCTGTACCGATCAAGGTGCCAGAGAGGTGATAGCTGCCTGCACCCATTCGGTATTGTCGGGGCCGGCACTGGAACGGTTACAGGCTTCGTGTCTCTCGCAAGTGGTGGTGACCAACACGATTCCGCTGCGAGGGAAAGAGTTGGCCTGTCCGAAGTTGCATCAATTGTCGGTGGCGCCTTTGTTGGGCGAAGCCATCAGACGGATCCATGAAGATGAATCGGTGAGTTCACTATTCGCCTAAGCCGTTATCGACTGGGCGCAGCGTGGAGGACGGAGGAAGACCATGAAATTCGATTTGACGGCGGCAGTCAGAGAACAAGCGGGGAAAGGAGCTGCGCGGTCTATGCGGCGGGCTGGGAAAATCCCGGCTGTGCTCTACGGTCAAGGAGAATGTCTCTTGCTGACCGTCAATCCTGAGGCACTAATTAAGATTCTCAAATCGCAGGCGGGCAGCACCGCGCTGATTTCGCTCACGGTGAATGGAGCTGAGTCCAAGCAGAATCGCACGGCCCTCTTACGGGATTATCAAGTCGACCCGGTGACGGGGGTTGTCCTGCACGCGGATCTTTTTGAGATTTCCATGAGCAAGCCGATTCGGGTGAAGGTTCCGATCAAAGTCATCGGCGGTGTCCCGGCCGGCGTCAAAGAGGGCGGTGTACTGCACCACAACATGCGCGACGTGCATGTCGAATGTCTTCCAGCCGCTCTGCCTGATCATATAGAGGTTGATGCGTCGACATTGACTATCGGCAGCGGTATTCATGTGAAAGAAATCGGAGCTCGCGAAGGTGTCCGTTTCTTGGACGATCCCGATCAGATGGTGGTCAGCGTTGCGGCACCGATGTCGGATGCCAAACTCGAAGCGTTGCTCACCAGCGGTGCAGGAGCAGCAGGGGAGCCGGAAGTCATGGCAAAAGGCAAGGAGGTGGCTGGGGCTGAAGGTGCTGCTGGTGCCGAGCCGGCCAAGGCCGGTGCTGCAGTGCCTGCGGCGGAAGCGAAGGCCGGCGAGAAGAAAGAAGCTGCAGCCGCTCCCAAGGCTGAAAAGAAAGAAGCTGAAAAGAAGAAGTAACGTTGCACCTGCTCGTAGGGCTGGGCAATCCTGGAAAGGCCTATGCTCAGACCCGTCACAATGTCGGCATGTGGGTCATCGAGCGGGCAGCCGCTCGATGGTCGATCCGACTCTCACCGCGCGGCACAGCACAACGAGGTTCCGGGAGACTCGGACGGGAATGGGTCGAGCTGGCCGGACTACTCGACTGGATGAATATTTCCGGCCCTCCGCTGAAAGGTCTCCTGGGAGAACTCGAACTCACCGCCAACGAACTTATCATCGTGCACGATGACCTGGATTTAGAGCCGGGGCGGCTGCGGATCAAGTTGGCTGGTGGCCATGGCGGACACAACGGGATCAAATCCATTGCGGAAGCGCTTGAGACTCCACAATTCGTGCGATTGAAAATTGGGATCGGTCGCCCTGCTCCAGGCCAAGATTCCGCCGACTATGTTTTAGAGCCCGTGATGATGGATGAGATGGCCGTTTTTGAGCCCTGTCTGGAGCGGGCAGTGGATGCACTGGAATGTGTGATTCATCGTGGATCTGAAGCGGCAATGAACCAATTTAATGTCAGAGCGAAGGCGATGGACGAAGGGGAGGGCGCGAACTAATGGGCCTGTGTTGCGGCATGATCGGTCTGCCCAATGTCGGTAAGACGACGGTCTTCAATGCGCTGACCGGCGGCGGCGCGCTGGCGGCGAACTATCCGTTCGCAACCGTTGACCCGAACACCGGCATCGCTCTGGTGCCGGATCCCCGCCTCATCAAACTAACGGAAATCTTCACCTCGAAAAAAACCACTTATAGCACACTGGAAGTGCGAGACATCGCCGGTCTCGTCGAAGGGGCCAGCAAAGGGGAAGGGCTCGGCAATCAATTTCTTGGCCACATTAGAGAAGTAGATGCTCTCCTTCACGTGGTCCGCTGTTTTCAGGGTACCGATGTTGTTCACGTTAGCGGCGGGGTCGATCCGCTCCGTGACATCGGCGTGATCGAAACCGAACTCATGTTGTCCGATCTGGAGACGCTTGATCGTCGGAAACAGAAGACGGAAAAAAAAGTCCGGGCCGGTGACAAGAAAGCTGCGTTTGAAGTGGAGTTTCTTGCCAAGCTCATCGGATTGCTCGACAAAGGCGAATGGTTGGGAAACCGGGAATACACCCTGGAAGAACGGGTTATCCTCAATGAATGTCAACTACTCGCGGCGAAGCCGGTTCTGTTTGTTGCAAACGTGTCCGAAGGTAAAAACGCGGACGACACCATGGTGCAGGCGGTGCGCGGGTTTGCTGCGAAGCGCGGGGCCCGGGTCGTCACCATCTGTGGACAGCTGGAAGCCGAACTGTCGTCATTGCCTGAGAGCGAACGGGCGGACTTCCTGAGCGAAATGGGGCTGACCGAATCGGGGCTTGTCCGATTGGCGAGCGAGGCCTATACCCTGCTTGACCTGATTACTTTCTTCACCGCCGGCGAGATTGAATCTCGTGCCTGGCCGATTCCGAAGGGCACTAAGGCACCGCAAGCGGCTGGTAAGATCCACTCCGACATGGAACGGGGCTTTATCCGCGCCGAAGTCTATCACTACGACGATCTGCTGGCTTGCGGATCGGAAGCGAAGGTGAAGGAGAAGGGATTGTTCCGACTGGAAGGCAAGGACTACGTCATCAAAGAAGCAGACATCGTGTACTTTAGGTTCAACGTTTAGCTACTGTCCAGCCAATACCGGGGAATTCCCCAGTATCATCGTCATCCGGCTTTCAATACGATAAGTGCAGCTGTATTTCTTCTCTAAAGTAGCATCTATGTGATCTAATCTATTATTAGGTTGAAAATGGCAGATGTATTGACCATCGTTCGGTTGTGGACGACTTCTTTCTTCTGCTTCGTAGGCCTCAGCGCTGGACTAAACTGGTGTTGCACGCCAGCGATGTCTTTTGCCGCCGCGCCCTTCCAAGAAAACCATCCGGTGGTTTCTCCTCCAACGATCGATAGTGTGTGGGCAACTGATACGAAGAGCGACAAGCTCACCGCCTACAGCCCGATGTCTCCCGGGGGAAGGGACGCGTGCTTTTCGATCGATGACCGAATGGAAGACCGACTTGGGCCACTAGGGTTTGATCGTGACCGCACCTTGCCCTTCCCGTTGACGATGGTTTGCGTCGGGTTGTTGCCCGCGGTCGATGAAATTGGCTGGGCGGGGTATGAAGCACGAGGGGACCATGCGAGGTCCGTCGGGAACTGGCCTGAGGCTGAAAAAGCATACGGGAAGGCTGTTGAGCTATTGGATCGAACCAGCGACAAGGAAGTCAACCAAGACCTGGCGGCTCTCCTCAATAAATTGGGCGCCGCGCGGTTCAAACAAAACGACTTCGTCGGCGCTGAGACGGACTTTCTCCGGGCACTGACAATCTACACGCTCACGCACGGATCCGAGGATCTTCATGTGGCCGATACGCTGGATCTGGTCGCAAGCGCATTATACGAACAGCAGCAAAGCCATGCATTAGCCGGTCCATTGTTCTACCGCGCATGGGTGATTCGAGAGCGAACGTTGAGGCCTGACCATCCTGCCATCGCGGACAGTCTCCATCACTTGGCGGTCAGTTTATATTCCGACAATGTATCACTCGCGATGCCCTTGTTTCTCCGTTCGAAGGCGATCCGAGAAAAGGTCTTCGGCCACGACCATCCGTTGGTGGCGAATTCGCTCGACGCGATGGCCCGGCTGTATGAAACGCATGACCGCAGAGATCTTGCGATCCCGCTTTATCAAGAAGAGTTGAAGATCCAGGAAAGGATATTCGGACCAAACGCCTCCGAGACGCTGCCGGTCCGTTCCAGTTTGGAGATGGCTCATGGAGGGAAGGACTCTTTCCACAAAGCTACGAATGGCCGAGAGTGAGAGCTCGGAAGAAGGCTCGTACTCGCTTGACACACCGGGCCGTCGGTTGGAACAACAGCCGTTCCATCGTCTGTCTGAGCAACTTGAACTTTCTGAGTGGACGAGACCGCCTGTATAGCCACAGTATCAGTCCTGCGTCGATGATCCGCCCAGTGAAAACATTGTGTGGATGACGCTCGATAACGTCTCGTAGGCTGCCGTCGCCGTTGCACCATTACCGAGCCGAACGCTAAAATAGTGGGCACCGCGCTACCTGCAGGGTTATGCCCGAGCCTGAACCCCGAAGAATAGGTCTGGAGTCATGAGAAACCCACCGGCCTCGCACGCTGATCGCTGCAGAAGGGCAAGCGCCTAGTCGACCGCATCATCCCACAACTTACAGACCCAGGCTGTTTCGTACCTCCTTCACTCTGGGTCAGTCACGTTGGGCCGCTAGCGTGGCTTCGCCCATGAAAGGGGCGCGGCGGGCAAGTACTGACTTGACCGACGCCTTCAAGATGAGCGATTCTCTTGCCTCACTTTCTCGTCGTCACTCCTAAGCTGTTACTTAGGTGGAACCAATGTTCGACTCGCTTGCGAATACGTTTGCGCTGGAAGGAATCGCCATCTATTGGGGAATTGGCCTGCTCTTTTTCGCGGCAGAATATTGGTGGCCCACACGTCCGATCCCGTATCTTCAGGTGCTCCTGTCGGATGTGGCAGCCCTCACCACCTATCAGATCTTCTTCGTTTTTGCCGCACAGGTGACGAACCAAATCCCGTTTCCTCACTACTCCTACTGGCGGTGGCAGGCGCTTCCATTCGGTTTCAAGCTGGTAGTGTTCTTGTTCGTCCTCGACGGGATCGCTTACTGGATGCATCGACTGTGGCATACGTCGTGGGGTTGGCCCATCCATCGATGGCACCATTCACCCACCGAATTATACTGGCTGGCCGGTATCCGAGCGAGCTTTCCCCAAATCGTCCTCGCCAATATTCCTTATCTGCTGGTGTTCCCACTCATCAAACCGGTGCCCGCAGCATTTTTCCCGATCTATGGCTATATGTTGGTCCTCACCAACAACTGGATGCACATGAACGTCACCTGGGAATCGCGAAAACTGGAGTGGCTCTTCGTCACGCCTCGTTACCATCGCGTGCACCATTTGAGAGAGATGGGGAGGACGGGGGCGAATTTCGGGGTCCTGTTTACCGTGTGGGATCGACTGTTCGGAACCTATGTTGATCCCGAGCAGGTGGATTTGACAGGGCCTTACGGGATTTCAGAGACAGTCCACCCCGTCCGCATGGCAGTCGGGGTCTAGGCCGCGACTCGCCACGGTGTGTAGTAATCGGCCAACACAAACATTCCCGGCCCCTTTGGTTCTTCTCAACCAGGAATGCGCCGTCCGAGGAATGTCCGCTCGCGTTCGTGTGGCTATCGGCAACGGCTGTTCGTGCCGGCGCGGTCGAGGAGGTACGGCTTGCCCACTTTTAACACCTCAGGTAGAGTAAAGAGCATGATAACGGTTGGGCACAGACGTGAGCGACCGATTGCCGGGCAGGCCGATGGAACCTTGCTGGCAGAAGGGGCGAGCTTTAGCGAGGTGATCGCACATTTGGCCAAAAGTACGTTTATTCCGAAAGGGGTGTACCGTTTTCGATCACACAAGGACGCGAATCAACAACAGGAAGACTGCTTGGCGCAGGGCATAGGACGATTAGCCGCCGAGCGAGCGTGATGGAAGAGTGCAGCCGACCCGCTACGCTCGACGACCTCAAAACCCTCTTACGTTCTCTCAATCAACATCACGTCGACTATTTTCTCAGCGACGGCTATGCGCTGGCGGCTCATGGCTACCAACGCGCAACGACCATATTGATATTGTGGTTCCGGCTTATGCCGCGGCGGGAGAACGAGTCAAAGATGCTCTGTTGATCCTGCCGGATCAAGCGGCCAAGGAGATCGAACCTGCGTGGTTCGAAGAGGGTGAAAATATTCGGGTCGCCGATGCATTTGTCGTGGACGTCATGCTGAATGCCAACGGCCAGACCCATGAAACGCTTCAACCGTACGCCGAAACAATCGAGTTCGAAGGCATTCCTGTGAGCACCATCAATCTCGAAGGACTCCTGCTCACCAAACAAACACTCCGTGAAAAAGACCTGCCGGACCGCATCGTCATAGAGCGTGCGCTGGAAGTCATGCGTGCGTCACGTACCATAACCGAATCCAGATAACTCAGGTTGGCCTATGGCTCCTTTTGTTGTTGCTGATCACGCAAGGGTTCCGCGCAAAAAACTACGGTGGGACGCAATGAGGGGAGCAGTGGCTGGAGAACAGGACGGGTGCCTGGAACAGTGAGTTGCCAGATCGAATCGGCTCTCCTGCGCTGTGCACGGTTCAAGATCCGACCCCAACTTTCTCTGTGACCATTTTTTTGCAGGCAGACCATTCCCGGCCGTAACTTCCTCGTCGCTCTGCGCCTCTACGGCACGTGCGTCGAGTTCTTCGACGAAGAGCGGAAGCCGGTTGACCTGGTGGAGGTGAAGAAAGCCTTCGGAGATTCATCCACTCCCGCGCGTCGAGCCGCGCGATGAAGCCTGTCCGTCCTTGCGATCGTGATCCGCATCCGCTTCTTGATCTCAAGACAGGCGCGGTGGTAGAGAGTTCTGGTGCTTGAATCCATGGAACGACTTGCTGCTCAACTCTCGCCACTCACCAAATTTGCTATCGCCATCGGCTGCTTCGTGCTGCTGCCCAGGCTCATGGAACGCCTGCGGCTGCCAGCAGTGCTCGGCTTCATCATCGCCGGCGTGCTCATGGGGCCGAACGCGATCGGACTAATCAGCGCGGACGGGCCGGTGATCGCCTTGTTCGCGGAACTCGGCAAGCTGCTCTTCATGTTCTTCGTCGGCTTCGAGATCGATCTCGACGAATTCAAGAAGTCGCGCAATCGCTCGCTCACCTTCGGCGCGCTCACGTTTCTCATCCCGTTCGCCGCCGCCGTCCTGCTCGGCCGCGCCACGGGCAACGATTGGAACAGCGCGCTGCTCGTCGGTTCGCTCATCGCGTCGCACACGCTGCTCGCGTTCCCGATCCTGCAGCGGCTCGGCCTCGCCCAACATCCTGTGGTGACGACGGTCGTCGGCGGCACCATCTTCACCGACATCGCCTCGATGCTCGTCCTGGCCCTGACCGTGAGCGTGCACCTCGCCGGATTCTCCTGGGGACTCCTCGGCGTGGAGGTGCTCGAACTCGCTGTCTTTGTGACGGTGGTCTTGCTGTTTGCCGGGACGCTGGCGCGGAAGGCGATCGTCCGCTGGGGTGACAAGCCGGAGTTGCGCGTGATGATCATGCTGGTGGTCATCACGGTCTGCGCGGAGGGCGCCAGCCTGATCCAGCTCGAAGGGATCGTCGGCGCCTTCCTCGCCGGCATCGCGGTGAAACGCACGGTGCGCGGCAAGTTCGCCGTCGAGCAGCTCGAAGTGATCGCGCAGACGTTGTTCATCCCGGCGTTTTTTCTCGCCACGGGTTTCCTCGTGAATTTCCATCTGCTTGGCGAAACCGCCATCACCCGTCCGGGGCTGGTGCTCGGCATCATCGGCGTGCTGGTCATCGGCAAATACCTCGCCGCATGGTTGACCACGCGTGCCTTTGGGGGCACCCGCGCACAGATCAGTCTCGTGTGGAGCCTCTCCCTCCCGCAGATGGCCGCCACGCTCGCCTCCGCCGTCGTCGCCTACAAGACCGTGAACGCCTCCGGCACACACCTGCTAGACGTGTCGTATGTCAACGCCGTGCTCGTCCTCGTGGTCGCGACGTGCGTCGTCGGCCCGATCCTTGGCCAGCGCTATGGCCAGCAGGTCAAAGACGAAGCGGAAGCAAAGCCCCTTCCCGCATCACCCTCAGCTCCGGTCAGCGAACCCGCATGAATCCAACGCCGCAGGTAGGACCAAGATCCGATTGGGTGCTGACGCGTCAAGAAGTGGGGGTTGAATCTTGGTGCGCCAGCAAAGCTTGGGAAAGGGGGAAGCTCCGTGAACCGAGAGCGGAAACCTGTCAGTGGCCCCCAGCAGGACCTCAGTCCTGCCCGGCAACGGAAGGGCATCCAGCCGGAAGCGAGTCTCGCATGGCGATGGGGCAACCCATCCTGCGAAGCGTAGACAGCGAGTGTGCAGGCCGTGCGATTGATCCCCGAAAGGACCTCCCCACGTACTCGAAAGAAAGCGGGGTCTTACATTGTGCATTGCTGGGCTTTCTCTGGATTCAGGATGCATGGATCGTTGAGTAGTGCAAGTCCACGGTGTGTCCGATCTCGGACCTACGGTGTGCGAAGCCATTTGCTCTTCACGACTCTGGAACAGCAGTCCGCGCCTGATCGTATTGCCATTTATCCAGGGCCCCCGGTCAATTCACCCAATCTGTGATGGAGGTGGTTATCGGTGTGGCCTGTGTTCGATAAGGAGAACCGGCTGATCAATTCGTCTCGTGTGGCTTGAACTCTCTGGCTCCATGAATGAAGCCGAGCACATACACCGTGCGGTCCTGAATTTCATAGAATAGCCGGTAATGTTTGATGCAGAGTTCACGGATGAACGGGTTCTGAAGTTCAGGGACGATCCGACCACGCTCCGCGAGTGAGAAGAGCGAGTCGGCGGTATTCAGGACTTCTTCAAGAAAGGCCAGTGCTGAGAGGGGAGCGTCTTTGGCGATGTAGGCGACGATGTCGTCGAGTTCGTTTCGTGCGTTGGTTGTCCAGATTACTTCACGCCGTTCTTTCGCCACTTTGCGCGTAACTCTTGCTTGACCTGATCGTGGCTTACGGTTTCACCTTGTGCGACTTCCGCTCTGCCGCGCTCGATCGTTTGTAGCACATAGAGATGGTACTGGATGTCGTCCAGCGAGCAGTCGTCAGGCAGCTTTCCCACAAGGTCTAGAACGGCTTGTTTTGTGCTCATTCGAGCGCTCCTTAATGGAAGAAATTGTATGTCAGGTCACCGCTGAAAGCAATCACGCCATACAGATCTCGAATTCCATTGCGTCTATGCCAAGGCCTCACCCCCGGTAAGTAATCGCTACGATTGTTTGCCGGGCTCCTGAAGGATCCTCAGCCAGTACCGGGTGTGTTTGAGTTCGCCGGTTTTTTGGAGCGCGCCCAGTTCGACCAGGCTCTGTAAATCTCTGGTGGCGGTGGCTCTGGACGTGTGGGTGATTTTGAGATAGTTTTCTGCGCTGAGACCACCTTTGAACCCGTCCAGTCCCTCCCGAAACATGCGTGTCAGTACTTTGTCCTGCCGTTCATTGAGCTTGCCACGCAGTCGATCATACAGCCTGGTTTTCGCAATGAGAAAATCGATGAGGCGTTGGGTGTATTGCTGTGCTTCCAGGACGGTTCGTGTGAAATAGCTGAGCCAGTCTGTGATGTCCAAATCCTTATTGTTGTCCTCAAGTGCTGCGTAGTAGGCCTTCCGGCTCCGGCAGATCGTCTGAGACAGCGCAATGAGCGTCGGCCTGCCTAGGGTCTGGGACAAGGCCTTCTCCGACAGCGCCCGCCCAATCCGTCCATTGCCGTCTTCAAACGGATGGATCGATTCGAAGTACAGGTGTGCGATGCCTGCCCGAGCCAGTGCAGGAAGCGGATGCTGTCCTTCCGGTGCCGTGTGGTTGAACCACTCGAGAAACCTGTTCATCTCCATCGAAACCCTGTGCGAGGGTGGCGCTTCAAAATGAACCCTGGGAGTTCCGATGGGGCCTGACACCACTTGCATCGGATTCTGGGTGTTCCGGTACGCTCCGATGGTAGTCAGGTCCCCCCGTCCACGCATCAGCATCGCGTGCCAGCCGAACAACTGTTCTTCAGAAAGCGTGGTACCGGCGTGCTGATAGAGATCGGACATCAGGGCGGCAATGCCTTGTTCAGCGAGAGGGATCTTCCTGTTATCCGTATCCAGCCCGAAATTTCGGCGAATGGACGATTGCACGGAGTCGCGGTTGAGTATTTCCCCCTCGATCTCCGAAGTGGTGACGGCCTCGTTGCTGATGAGATCAATTGTGAGCTGTGACTGATCTCCCTCCGTGAGATGTTTGATGGCGCCCTGAACCATTCCCGCTTCATGGATAAAGTGGGTCTCGTTTGGAGTAAAAGTCTGCCTGTCATAGGTGAAGTTCGGCCACTCGTCTTGCTGCCAATTCCATGTCATGAGCGATAGACTCCTCTCGTATAGCTCATAATAGACGGATTGCATGAGTTATAGAAGGGTTTCCTATAACTCATGAGGGACGAAACCGTCAGCATATTCATGTCGGGTCAGTCGGTCAGGAACGTCGCCCGTTGTCGGCTCTAGGAGTTGGAGATCCAGCACAGTCAGTGTGACGACGCCGAAGCTTTCTTCCACCAGTCCATTGACCACGTACGGCTGGTTTGGTGAAAGCAGATGACAGCAACGGCGGTAGATCTCGGGGAACAGCGTGACATCGTAGAGGGCTGTGACATCTTCCAGGGTGATGAATTCCATGGTTTGGCCATACTTGGTCTCAGCCGATTTCTCTGTGATCAGCAAGCCGACCATGGTGATACGCCGACCGACGAAACGATGCATTTGGGAGGCTGGCACCGGGCGGAGCCGTTCGATCTGCTTGCGGTAGAGAGTCAGAGGATGGCGGCTGGCCAGACAGCTGAACGATTCAATCTCATGGGCTCGCTTCTGAGCGGCGGAATAATCGTCCGGTACCGGCAAACGACTTGAGGCGAAATCATTTCCCGCATACAGCCGCCACATCAAGGCCGGCCTTGTCAGCTCACCGGCGATGGAATCACAGCAGCCGGCGCGGACCAATGCTCTGGCATGGGAGGGCTCCGGCTTCACACGCCGCAAAAAATCTTGGAACGAGCGATAGGGGCCGGCTTTCGTCCGTTCCTCGACGATTCCCACGCCGAGGTCTTTCGGGATTGTCTTCACCTGCATCAAGCCCATCCGTAGCCGTTCGCCTTCACCGTGGTAAGCCCAATCGCTTTCGTTGATGTCCGGCAGGAGGACCGCCAGTCCCATGCGTCGGGCTTCCGACACATAGGCAAAAGTCGAATAAAAGCCGCCTTGGTTGCTGATGACGGCGGCGATGAATTCCGCCGGATAGTGGGTTCGGAGGTACGCGGACTTGAACGACACCTGCGCATAGCTGGCCGAGTGGGGTTTGCAAAAACTGTAGCCGGCGAAACTCATGATCATCTTCCAGATGCTATGGATCGTCTTCGGTGACGCGCCATTTTTTTCGGCACCCCGGAAAAACTGCTGATAGTAGTCTTGCAGTTGCTTTTGTTTGTGCTTCTTGCTGATGATCTTACGAAGCTGATCCGCATCTTCAACAGAAAAGTCCGCTAGAGCCATCGCCACTTTGGTTACGTCCTCCTGATAGACCATGATGCCGTGTGTTTCATCCAAAACTCCTTTCAGCTTGGGATGTCGGGATGGACACGAGCCTGCATGCGCTCGTCGGATAAACTCTTCCACGAAGGGAATAGTCGCAGGCCTGACCAAGGACGAGACCATGACGAGATACTCGAAAACATCGGTCACTGCGCGGCGGTGCGGTGGCATTCCCAGCCACAGTTTTCTCAACAAGAGACGTGTAGCGGGTGATTCGATGTAAAAGCAGCCGATCGTGTCACCACGTCGGATCGCGTCCTGCGTGGCGACATCGTTGAGCGGGTTCCAGGTTTCATAGTCGATCGTCCGGCCCGTATGTTTGGCGATGGCCGCAAGAGCATCTCGAATCACAGCGAGTGACCGGTTGCCTAGGATATCGATCTTCACGAGCCCAGCGTCCTCCGTCTGATCTTTTTCCCACTGGATGACGGGTAAGCGTTTGGCTGTGTATTCCACCGGCACGTAGCGCCGGATCTCATCCGGTACGATGACGACTCCGCCGCAGTGTATGGAGAGATGGCGGAAGTGTTTCTGTGCTTTCAGCGCCAAAGCAAGGATCTCAGGCCAGGGGGGAGGCAACTGCATGGTCTGTGACAACCGATGGAGCCATTGCTCGTTGGTCGGTGGAGTGGAAAAGCCGAGGAAGTCCTTTTGACGCACAACGTGTGAAGATATCCTGCCGATTTCTTCAGTCGGCATTCCGTACACCTTTGCGACTTCGCGGATGGCTGCCCGGAAGCCGAGGCTGTTTTGGTTTGCCACCATGGCGGCTTGGCGATCGCCGTACTGTTCGAACACCCATTTCAAAACGTTGTCGCGCTCGTCCCATGCAAAATCGATATCGATGTCCGGTGGATCTTTCCTGCCTGGATTGAGAAACCGTTCGAAGAAGAGATGATGCTTGATCGGATCGACATGAGTGATGTGAAGGCAGTACGAAACGATTGACGCCGCGACTGAACCGCGGCCACAGGTGGTCCGTTTTGACGTCGTCACAATTTCCTCCACGACAAGAAAATAGCGAGCGAAGCGTTTCCCTCGGATGATCGCCAACTCTTTTTCAATCCGGTCACGGATCTCTTGCGTGATGACGCCGTATCGACTCTGTGCGCCGGCATAGGTCTTGTCTTTGAGCGTCAAAAATGCTTCTTCATCGGTCAGCCGACGAAAGGCGGGAAAGATCGTCTCGCCAAAACGCCAGTCGCTGTGACAGGCCTCGGCAATGCGGAGGGTATTTTCCACTGCTTCCGGAACGTGAGGAAACTGAGATGCCATGAGCGCGGGTGGCATCAGCCATTGCCTATGCGTGCAACAAGCTTCTTCCGGCAGCCGTGACAGAGTCTTGTTGAGGGCGATGGCACGCAACAGACGATGGGTGGCAAAGCCATTCGCATGAGAGAAGTACACGCGATTGGTGGCGACAGGCGGCAAACCGGAACGGCGGCTGAAGAGAAGGGCATCATGCATAGCCGGCCCTGGTGTCAATTCGACATAGAGGTCTTGCCGCGATTCTTTGGCCCAGACCGTAAGCGCCGTTTCGTCGTCCGTGAAGACGATGAGACCATCACGATAGCGTGAAACGGACGTGAAAAAGTCGAACGATGGATTGCAATGTCTCTGCGACAGCACCTGACAGAGGTTGGCATACCCGTCTGGTGTTTTGGCCAGCAAAATCGCCCGATGATCATCAGTGGTCAGTTCAGCGCCGAGAACCGGCCGGAGCCCCAGTTGCTTCGCCTGCTCGACAAAGCGGATCGCTCCGTACAATCCGTTCGCATCGGTCAAAGCCATGGCCGGCGATCCTTGTCGCTGTGCCAAAGCACAGAGTCCTTCCAGTGACGACACCCCGCGCATCGGTGAATAATCCGAATGGACATGGAGATGGACGAATTGGACAGCCGTCATCGTAACGTCCTTCCCCAGGACAGGGCTTGTTCGCCGAATTTTGCGCGAATCTGATCCAGAGCCAGCGAGAGACGGTGAGAACGGGGAGGAGTTATGGATTGCGACTCATCGAAGAGCAAAAGTTGTCGGGTGGGTGGTTCCAGCCGACTGACCTGAAGGATCAGCCTTGTGAGACGTACCCGGCGGCAGAAACATCGGTAGAACAGGTCTGTCAGCACTGGCTGGAGATCGACTTCCCAGTAGGTGCTGTGGGGCAGCGTCTTATGAGCGGTCTGCTCGATATGGTCGCTATGACGAACTGTCAGCGAGATGTGCCGGCACATCCGTTGCTGTTGCCGCAGCGTGGCGCAAAGCTGCTCCAATAATCGGTACAACCGGCCCTGCAAGAGTCGATCATCCACTTCATCCGGATCGAGGAGGACGGACCGTTCGATCACAGGCTGAGCGATTACTGGGTGTACCGGAGAAGGATCGATACCCAAGGCCCAGTCGTGTAACGTATAAGCAGGAGTACCGATGGCGGCTTGTAGGTGTGCTAATGAAACAGAGGCAATCGCGCCGAGTGTAACGAGGTTTAAATCCTCTAGCCGTTGTATGACTCGTGAGGTGTGGGTCCGGCGAAGACCGGGAAGCAACATGGTCGGCAACGGAGCGAGGAACGGCTGTTCGGAGCCAGGATGGATCGACAACACTTGAGGTGCCTTGGTCAGCGTGGATGCCGCCAACTGCGAGACGAGTTTGTTCTCCGCCAGTCCGATCGTACTCGGCCATCCCTCCTGATGAATCAATTCTCGACCGATGCGGGTTGCGGTATCGATGGGAGGGCCGAGGAGTCTGGTTGTGCCGGTGAGGTCCAGAAAGAGCGAGCCGGGCCTGATCGATTCCCAAGCCGGTGCAAAGGACGAGATACGCTGTTGCAGCTCACGATGGGCGGCTTGCGTAAATGATGAATCGGGCGGAATCATCCGCAGGCCGGGGCAGATCAGCCGTCCTAGATCTACGGGCATGCCAGGCTGAATGCCTTCACGAAACGCCTCAGTGGAAATCTCTCGGATCAACGCGCGCTGCGTATGCGTCGGTGCGACGGCCACCGGCCTGTTCCGCAGCGCGCTGTCAGCGGCACGGGCCAGCACGATTCTAAAGGCAGGAATCTGTAGGCAGACAATATGACGATCCATGGCAAGTCAAAGTAGTAACCGATGGTTACATCAAAATAGATCCCCGTCAAGTACGTAGGAAAGCTGGGTCTAGATTTTGGTCGTGGATTCCGGGCTATGAGTGGAACTTCGGCGATGTGAACCCACGGTCCATAGATGAGCGACCTCCGGGCATTCGACGATCACTACGAAACGACAGGCTCTTCGGCCCTGATGTCCTCATGTGATCGCGCGGTATCAGGTGGTCGGATGACCGCGAACTTTGCCTTGTTCGTGGTCATCCTCTGGATGGACCGGCTGGTTTAGTCGATTTGTCAGGTGAATTTCAATCGGCCTGGCGGTATCCAAATGGACATCTCGCTGGGGATACGAAAGGGAAATCCGTTCGTCGCCCAGGCTTTTTTCGATCATGAACCGCAAGTCGCTGCCGACCAGTGCTGGGTTGACCCCGGGAGCGAACGCCACCCAATAGTACAACGTGAAGATAAGTGCATTGTCTCCGAAGTCTTCTAACAGGACCAGCGGCTCCGGATCCTTCAACACCAGTCCGTGCTGGACGGCTGCCTCGCTCAACAGGTCGCGGACCCGCTTGACCGGCGATCCATAGGCGACTCCGACCTTCAGGGAGAACCGCCTTGTTCGATTGGAGTAGGTCCAGTTGCTCAGATTCCGCTCCAAGAGGTTGCTGTTGGGTATATGCATCTCCATGCCGTTGCCGTCACGGATCGTCGATGAGCGGAACCCGATACTCCGGACCTCCCCCACGACTCCGTCGATCTCGATCAGGTCGCCTACGCGAAGCGGTCGCTCAATAAGGACCAACAGACCGCTGATGAAGTTTTTGAGCAGATTCTGCGTGCCGAAGCCGATGCCGATCGCGAGCGCTCCGCCAAGGAAGGCAAACACCGTCAACGGAATCTTGGCCCAGACCAAGCTGACGATCAGCACGACGGCGAACAGTATGGCGAACGTCCACTTGCGGAGGATGTCGGCCAGGGGTTCTTCCATCCGCAGCCGCCGAACGGCAAGACTTTGTACAAACTTGGCCATGGCCGCGGACGCCCAGTATCCCAGCATCAACAACAGGATGGCCCGAAACATTTTCCCGATCGTCACGCTCCGTCGGCCGCTGATGGATTGGCCGTCGACCTCGATCGTGTCTTCAACCGCGAAAAGCTCGAACTCCCAGATGTTGGTCAGTGTGCGTGAAGCACCGGTGAGTGATGCCTGCAGGCGAGCCGAGAGCGGAAGCGCTTCCTCCTGTTGTTCGAAACGGGTTTTGAGCAATTCGAGAAGGCGATTGAGCTGTTGTGAGCGTTCCAGTCCGCGATGATAGTATCGCCCCCGTTCTCGGTAGCGGTCTACGAGGGGGCGTAACCGGGCGACCTCCGCTGGTGTCGTGGCATGTTTCAGCCGCGTTTCCAACGCGCCCTCCTGTCCCGAGGTCATGTCGATCTGCTGCCCGATATAGTCTCTCCAGGTCCTGGCCTCTTGGAGGACCGGCGCCAAACGTTGAAAGGCCTCGCGGGCTTTGGTTATGTCGCCCTCGCTCACGACCGCAAACCGGCCTTCCCAGATCCGGCGTTCCATCTCCACGGTATCCAACATATGCCGCAACATCTCGACGCGGATATCGGTGTTTTCCGATTGCACGCGCCCCAACTCGGCGCGGTCGATCAGCAACGAGTGGGTGACAGCGGCTTTCGGGGATTCCTTGCCGCCCGGGGATGGAGTCGTCTTGGCACCATTGAGCCTTGTGACCGCTTGGTCGTGGGCACGATGGCTGGCGCGCTGGTCTCTCAGCGCCAGATCAAGCTCTGCCTCCAACCCAGTCCGTTCCGTCTCGAGTCGCTCCCGAACCTTATCCAAATCCTGTGTATTAAACCGTTGCTCTGGCTCGGCCCGAGCAAGCTGCCGCTGCGCGAAGGCCAGTCTGGATTTCGCTTCGGCCAGTTCCTCCTGACGAGCCTTCACCGACTGAGTCAGCATGGCGGCTGAGGCGGCCATGGCGCGGCTACGCAGGTGAGCCAAGTCGCGGAGCCAGGTGAGTCGAGTCGTTTGGGTCTGATCCTTGACCATTTCAAGTTGCTCGGTAGCCAGTCGCAATCGTTGCTCGGCGGCCTTGAGCGCTTCCTCACTACGCTCAGCGGCACGAATCGTGGCGGCCAGCTTGGACTCAAGCAGCTCGACTGTCCGTTTCAGGGATCTGGTACGGTCTCGGAGGGAATCGACGATGAGGACGGAGTATGGGGGCGGATCAGGAAAGTCCGTCCACTCGCGGTTCTCTCGTTCCACTTGCTCACGGCGCGTGCGCGCCTGCTGGAGCTTTTGGGTATCTTCAAGCTGCTGCTCGTAGGCACGGGCCAACTGGTAGAGGAAGGAACGGCGCTCCAGCAATTCGTTTTCGGGAGTGCCTGATGGAGCACCGGCCTCCAATGGACCGGATGTGCTGATCGAATTGAGGTCCGCCTCGGCCGCAGTCAACCGTTCACGCAATTGCCTGATCTGCTCTTCAGGTGATGGTGGGTCTGGGGCGGTGGGCTTGCCGGCCGCATTGCCGCCACCGGAAAGGCTTGGGAGACGAACCGGGGATTGGGCCGGGGCGACGGAAGGCGACAGGAGCAGGAGGACTGATATGATCACCGGCCACCTTCGCATGGCTCCAACGTACCTCCTTATCCCTCCCGTCCGTCAAGTGGGATCAGGCATGAGTGTTGACTTACGATCACATGCAGGCTGTGAAAGAAAGAATGAGTAACAAGGTCCCTAACTTCTTCCTCCGAACATCCTTCCGTGCCTTGTAAATCACCTATCGACACATTATCCTGCTGCCCGTACTGTTTCTGACCGCGACGGCGGCCCGGCCATGGACAGCCCCACTACTGCGCTCCAACGCGACTTGATCTTCATCAGTTATAGCCACCAAGACAAGCAGTGGCTCGATCGGCTGCAAATACTCCTGAAGCCATTCGTCCGTGACAAACAGATCAGTCTGTGGATCGATCCCTACATTCAAGTGGGCGATCGGTGGGAACGCAAGATTGACGAAGCCTTGAATCGAACGAAAATCGCCGTACTGCTGGTCAGCCCTCACTTTCTCGCATCCGACTTCATCGCAGATGTCGAGCTGCCGGCCATTCTAAATGCCACGGAACGCGGCGACGCAGTCCTTTTCTGCGTGCCGATCAGCTCGGTCCCCAAATCGCCCACACTGATGAAGTTATCGAAGTACCAGTGGGCCAGGGGCACTGAGGAGCCATTGGGACTCATCCCGGATGAGGAAATACGAAACAATGCCTTGGTCAAGATTGTCGACACACTCGTGACGGCGGTTCCCTTCCCTGTTGCTCCGATTCCATTCGTGAATGAGAAACAAACTCGCATCGGCCAAAAGGGTCAAGTCAACATGAGCGCCGCAGTGGCATCGATCACCAAGCAGATGGGAAGGTTGTACGGCGTTCCTGCCCAACGGCCGCATTTCATATCAAGGCCAGAGGAGCTGAACCGGCTCAAAGTCGCCTTGCTAACAGAAAACAAAACGGTAGTCGGCATATCCGGCGCAGCGTCAAAATTCGGCCTTCATGGGCAAGGCGGCATTGGCAAGTCGGTGCTGGCCATCGCTCTTGCGAATGATGACGAAGTTCGTCAGGCTTTTCCGGATGGGATCTATTGGATCACCTTGGGTCAAGCACCCGATATGCTTCGCTTACTGGACGGCCTGATTCAGGATCTCACCGGAAAAGAAACCGACCTTACCGGTGTAGAACCATGCAAGAAGCTGCTCAGGGAACTGTTTGAAGGGAAATGCTGTCTGCTGGTGTTGGATGATCTCTGGCGATATGAAGACGCGCTGGCGTTCGATACACTGAACGCAGGGTCCAAGCTCCTGATTACAACCAGGGATGCCACCCTCCTCACCGCGATCGGCGCCCATGAGGAACGACTCGATCGTGTCAAGAAAGAGCTTGCGCTAGAATTGCTCGCCCAGTGGTCCGCTCAGTCTCGTGCATCCCTTCCTCACGTCGCTGAAGAGATCGCTGAACATTGCAGCCGGATTCCACTGGCCCTGGCGCTCGCCGGCGCGCGCGTGCGAGACGGCATGGCCTGGGACGACCTGAGAAGCGCTCTGGCACGCGGGCATCTTGAATTCCTCGACCATCCCTACGGCAGCATCTTCAAGTCCATGAGATGCAGTGTCGATGCATTACCAAATGACTGGCGCCAACGGTATCTCGAACTCGCAATCTTTCCGGAGGATACGGTCATCCCAGAACCGACCGTTCACAAGCTCTGGCATCAGACCGGAGGCCTCGACGCAATACAAGTCAAAAGCCTGCTGAAAACCCTCGAACGAAAAGGGCTAGTGTATACCGGACAGAATCAACGGGAAGCCGGCCTGTCCTTTCATGACCTGCAGCAAGATTTCCTGCGACTGATCGCCGAGGATTTGCCCAGTCTCCATGCTCAGTTCCTGCAGGCGTACCGAGACAGCCTTGCCAACGGAGTCACGGCACAGCAAAGCCCGTGGTCTCGACTGCCAGCCGATGATCGGTACATCTGGTCATACCTTGCCCATCATCTGACCGAAGCCGAATGCTCTGATGAGCTGCACGCGGTAGTCCAGGATTTGCACTATCTCGCGAAGAAGATCTTTCTCCTCAAAGTGTTTAGTGCGGAAAGCGATCTGGTGACGGCCGAAAGGATGAAGAGCAATGCAGCGATCGAGGCCCTTCGTCGAAACCTGGCTCAATCTGGTCACGTACTGACTGGCTTTTCCCAAATGGACGATCTATTGCGGACTCTCTACACGCGACTCCGCGACGATCCAGCTTTGGCATCCATAGCAGACCGGTTTGAGTCCAGTGCCGACATCTCCTTCCTCAAACCGCTCTGGCCCATGCCCGATCGGCCACATTCTGCGCTCCTCCGCACCCTCGAAGGCCACACCGGCGGGGTCACGTGCTGTGCGGTCGATCCGCAGGGCAAGTGGATAGTCTCCGGCGCCGACGATGGCACGCTGCGCCTCTGGGATGTCGCCTCCGGCCACGTCCTCCGTACCCTCGAAGGCCACACCGACTGGGTCCACGTGCTGTGCGGTCGATCCGCAGGGCAAGTGGATAGTCTCCGGCGCCAACGATCGTACACTGCGCCTCTGGGATGTCGCCTCCGGCCACGTCCTCCGTACCCTCGAAGGCCACACCGGCGGGTCCGCTGTGCGGTCGATCCGCAGGGCAAGTGGATAGTCTCCGGCGCCAACGATCGTACACTGCGCCTCTGGGATGTCGCCTCCGGCCACGTCCTCCGTACCCTCGAAGGCCACACCGACGGGGTCACGTGCTGTGCGGTCGATCCGCAGGGCAAGTGGATAGTCTCCGGCGCCGGTGATGGCACGCTGCGCCTCTGGGATGTCGCCTCGCCCAACTCGATTCTTGTCATCCGTGTCGATGATTACCCGTCACACATTGCCTGCTTCCCCTCTGGAACAGGGATCGTCGCCTCAGGAGGGAAAGGTCTTTATCTCTTCGAGCTCAAGCCAGGCATGCGACCGACGGACGGAAAGAGGTAGCCCCAATCCGTAAAGGGACAAATCGGGGTCAGCATGACTTATCGCGACCGTGACGAACCGGGCGGGGATGGCCTGACGCCTGGCGCAAAGTAAAATCTTGACGCAGTCTCGCTTAGCCGGAGATTAGGGATGGGCGGTGATTCATTGACAGTGTGAGAAATCTTGTGCTACGGTCCACCGTTCTTGCGCCGAATAGGCACCCTACACCTCGCTCCCGACTGGTTCGGGGGCCTTTGTCCAGGAGGATCGCTGCATGGAGCTCTACGAGTCTCTGTTTATTATTCGTCCGTCCGTCTCTGATGAGGAGACCAAGGCGCTCATCGACAAGATGAAGAACGTCGCCGATAAGACCGGCGCCCAATTCATCAAAGCTGAAAATTTAGGAAAGAAAAAACTCGCCTACGAGGTGCGTCGCGAGCGGAAGGGTACCTACGCCTATTTCTACTTTAAGGCCCCCAACAACACGGTCGGTGAGCTCGAACGGGCCTATCGATTGGAAGACAATATCATCAAGTTCTTGACGGTCCATCACGAGAAGCCCTTGGTGGAGCGGCGTCCGGTGGAAGCCTCGACACAGGAGTCGGACGGTGGCCGGATTTAACAAAGTCATACTGATGGGGAACCTTACCCGTAATCCTGAGCTCCGGTATACTCCGAGCGGGACACCGGTGGCGAGTTTCGGCTTGGCGGTGAGCCGTCGGTTTAAACAGGGTGAAGACCTGAAGGAAGAGGTCTGCTTCGTCGACATTGTGGTGTTCGGCAGACAGGCGGAACATTGCGGGCAGTATCTCAGTAAAGGCAACGGGGCGATCGTCGAAGGTCGGTTGCAGCAGCGCCGATGGGAAACGGAAGACGGCCAAAAACGCAGCAAGCATGAAGTGGTCGCGCAGACCGTGACGTTCATGCCCAAGCGTCAAGATGGTGGGACTGGTGCGGAACCTCCGATGCACGATGAGCCCGGCTATGAGATGAGTGAAGAAGGTTAATGACAGGAGCATGAGGAGGCAGTGATGGATCGAAGCGAAGGCGAACGTGGCGGAGGCGGAGGGCGGTTATTTCAACGGAGACGTCCTTGCCGATTTTGTTTGGATAAAGTGCCGATCGACTTTAAAGACGCCGGGCTCCTCAGGAATTTTTTGACGGAGCGAGGAAGGATCGTTCCGCGCCGCATTTCCGGGAATTGCATGCGTCACCAGCGTGAACTGACGGTGGCCGTCAAGCGGGCTCGGCATATCGCCATCATCAGCTTTGCCGAGGAGCGATAGCGAACGTGATCGTCGATCTCGAGGCACCGGGGTGGGGCAGCGGCACGCCGCCGAGGATGACCATGGATGTATTGACACCGAAAATCGCGGACATCACGGCAGCGGGTATCTCATTGTCGGGGGACCTGACGGGAGAAGAGTTGGGACTGACGGATACGGATGTGTCCATCCGCGGAACCATGGCAGTCGGGCTGGATCTTCGAGCGATTGAACGGACCATCTATGTGACCGGAGTCGTGGAAGGAACAGCGGTCCGCCAATGTGTGCGGTGCCTCAAAGATTTTGGCGATCCACTGGCGTTTTCGTTACGTGTGGCCTATGAGCGTGAGATCAAAGCGGCGAGTGCCGTGGCAAAGCGAGACGATCCACGGAAGAGGAACTCGGCAGCACCGCCGGAAGGCGAAGCAGAAGAACAGAACGACGATCTCTACTACTTTACGGGTGATCATCTGGAATTGGGGCCGATGCTGCGCGAGCAATTGATTCTTGCTTCTCCCATGCACCCGCTCTGTTCCGAGGACTGCCGCGGACTCTGTGCCCGTTGCGGGAAAGATCTGAATGAGGGCCCCTGTCGTTGTGGTGAAGAGCCGACGGGAAGCCCGTTTCAGGTGCTGCGCACTATGAAGGACAAGCTGAGGGACCTTGGTGAGCGCTGAGCAGTGGTTCGAATCGAGCGGAAGAAGGAGTCATCATGCCCAATCCCAAACATAAACATTCACGGGCGAGGCGCGACAAGCGTCGTACCCAAAAGCTGCGCATGACCCCGCCTGGGATGGCGGTGTGCCCCCAGTGTCACGAGTTGAAGCTGCCGCATTATACCTGTTTGAATTGCGGCACCTACAAGGGCAAGGCGGTCATTCAAGTCGAAGAGGCGTGAGCAGGTCGTACAAGTCGGTCCATTGCGCGAGTTTCCCAGCACGTCTGACGTGAGCCGAGGGGGCGACGCGTGTTCAGCCGGTTATTCCAACGCCATCCGTGAGTACGCCATCTCGCATGAAGATTGCGCTCGACGCAGTAGGGGGCGACCATGGTCCCGCACCCTGTGTCGAGGGCGCTTTTCAGGCGGTGAAAGAGTGTGACGTCGAGGTCATTCTCGTCGGCGACCAAACCACCCTGAACCAGGAGCGAGAGCGACAATCTTGTCATGATTCCCGTATCTCAATTCGGCATGCATCCCAGGTCGTCGAAATGCACGAGTCGCCCGCCGTCGTCGCTCGGAAAAAGCGGGACTCGTCGATCTGGGTTGCGACCGAGTTGGTCAAGCATGGCCATGCGGACGCAGTCGTGAGTCCCGGCAACACGGGGGCGAGCATGGTGGCGTCGTTCTTTGTGTTGGGCCTGATGAAGGGAGTGGAGAGACCGGCGATCGCCACCAGCCTGCCGACGTTGAGTGGGGAAGCGATCATGCTCGATGTGGGGGCCAACGTCGACTGCACCGCCAAACATCTCGAGCAATTTGCCTTGATGGGCAATGAGTATGGGAAGCATCTGCTCAGAAAACCGAATCCTCGTGTCGGCCTTCTGAGCATCGGCGAAGAAGACAGCAAAGGCAACGAAGTCACCAAAGAGGCGTTCAAGCTCCTCAAAGGCAGCTCGATGAACTTTGTCGGGAATGTCGAGGGCCGCGATGTGTACAGCGGCATTGCCGATGTCGTTGTCTGCGACGGATTTATCGGCAACGTCGCCCTGAAGATTTCGGAAGGTGTGGCCGAGATGATCAAGCGACTGTTGCTGAAGGAAATCTCGGGCCACTTCCTTGGCCGACTTGCCTATCCCTTGATTTCCGGGCCGCTCATGAATCTGAAACGGAAAATCGACTATGCCGAATTCGGCGGCGCCCCGCTGCTGGGCGTCAATGGGATCACGATGATTTGTCATGGCCGATCGTCTGCCAAGGCCATTAAGAATGCGATCCGACGAGCGAAGGGCATGGCTGAGGGCGGCGTGCGCGAGCTGATTCAGCGCGATATTGAAGAAAGTCGCTCGCGTTCATCGATGGAACTGGACTCATGAAAGCCTGGATTGCCGGAACCGGCTCCTACGCGCCTGCCAGGGTTCTGACGAATGCGGATCTTGAACGGATGGTCGCCACCTCTGATGAATGGATTCGAGAACGGACGGGTATCCGGGAGCGTCGTATCGCAGCTGCTGGAGAGGCCTGTTCGGACTTAGCGGTTCAGGCCGGGAAGCGGGCTTTGACTGCGGCCGGTCTGGCGGCGACCGATCTCGACATGATTTTGGTCGCCACCTGTACGGGTGACTATCCGCTCCCCGCAACGGCCTGTCTCGTCCAGCATCAACTCGGCGCGACCAAAGCCGCGGCCTGCGATCTTTCGGCTGCCTGCTGTGGATTTGTCTACGCGCTTTCGGTGGCGGATGCGTATGTGAAGAGCGGGATGCGCCATGTCCTGGTGATCGGATCGGAGGTGATGTCTGCCGTCATCGATTGGACGGACCGGAATACTTGCGTACTGTTTGGGGATGGGGCCGGCGCAGTCGTCGTCAGTGCTAGCGATGGAGAACGGGGGATCCTCTCTACTCACCTTCGATCCGACGGTGCGCTCTGCGAGTTGATCATGGTGCCGGGAGGAGGCTCACGTACTCCACCATCCGAAAAGGTCCTCGCCGAGCGGTTGCAGTACATTAAGATGAAAGGGAACGAGACGTTCAAAGTTGCGGTACGTACCCTGGAAGACATTGCCCGCACGACGTTGTCAGCGAATAACCTCCGGATAGAGGATCTTGACCTCTATGTGCCGCACCAAGCCAATATGCGAATTCTGAAGGCGGTGATGGAGCGGCTGGGCCTTCCGAGCGAAAAGGTGCTCCTGAATCTCGATCGTTACGGGAACACATCTGCTGCATCCATCCCGATTGCCCTGGATGAAGCGGTTCGCGAAGGTCGCATCAAGGATGGCTCATTGGTGATGCTCGGAGCGTTTGGGGCAGGATTGACCTGGGCCTCATCGCTCATCCGATGGTAGATGCGTATCTCTTGGAGATCAAGCGGGATGAAAGCCTGGACTCCGTTTGATTGCGAGAAGGCGGGGGCCTGCGAAAACTTTTTCCCGTTGACTTTACATAGGATTTCGAAGATATCTAACGCCCCATGACTCTAGGAATCGGACTTGTTTTCCCCGGACAGGGGTCCCAGTCGGTCGGGATGGGGAAGGCGCTCTACGACGCGCATCCTTTGTTGAAACCCATCTATGATGAGGCTTCGACGGTCCTGGGGTACGATGTGGCCGAGTTGTGCTTTGTCGGACCGGCTGAGCGACTTAATCGAACAGAATTCACCCAGCCGGCCTTGCTCGTGAGCAGCCTGGCCGCGTTGAAACTGTTTGAGCCGGTCGGGGTCAGGCCGCTGGCGGTGGCGGGTCATAGTTTGGGCGAATACTCCGCGTTGGTTGCGGCAGGCGGTGTATCTTTTCGCGATGCCGTTGGTCTGGTTCAGAAACGAGGACGCTACATGTCTGAAGCCGTGGCTCCGGGAGCCGGACTTGTCGCCGCCCTGTTGGGTTTAACGGCCGAGACAGTCAAGAGCGTTTGCCGTATGGCGTCGCCCGCTGGAGTGGTCGCGGCGGCAAACTTCAACTCGCCGGGGCAGGTGGTCATCGCCGGTGAAAAGGCGGCAGTGGAGCGGGCGATTGAATTGGCCAAAGCGCAAGGCTGTAAAAAGGCTATCCCGTTGCCGGTCAGTGTGCCGGTTCATACTCCGTTGATGCAGCAAGCAGCCAATCGATTGGCAAAGGATTTAGCCATGGTTCGGTGGTCGGACCTCAACGCCCCGCTTGTGAATAATGCCGAGGCGAAAGCGATCAACCGGGCACAGGAGATCCAATCGTCGTTGGTCCGTCAGCTGCCCTCTTCAGTACTGTGGGAGGATACCGTGCAGACGATGGGAAGGATGGGCGTCACAACGTTTGTAGAAATCGGCCCTGGTACCGTGTTGACCGGCTTGATCAGACGAATTCTGCCTGAGGCGAAACTGTTGAATGTGAACGATCCGAAGTCGTTGGACGAGACCGTCAAGGCGGTCAGTTAAAGCCGGACTGTCCAGGCGGAAAACCAGGTGACGAACTCCCCATCAGCCTGTTAACGTATCGTCCGAAAGGTCTGAAATGTCACTACAAGGAAAAACCGCGATTGTCACCGGAGCCGCACAGGGTATCGGTCGGGCCATTGCCGAATGCCTTGCCCAAGCGGGGGCCGACATTGCCGTGGCCGATCTCGACCCCGGCCGCTCCGTGGAAACGGTCGCCTCCGTCGAAAAGCTGGGACGAAAGGCTCTGAACATTAAAGTCAACGTCGCCGACGCCAATGACACGAAGGCGATGGTCGAGCAAGTCCTGAAGGCTTGGGGGAAAGTGGACATCCTCGTCAACAATGCCGGTATCACCCGCGATGGCTTGTTGTTACGGATGAAGGAGGAAGATTGGAATCTGGTGCTTCAGATCAACCTAAACGGGACGTTTAACTGCACGAAAGCGGTCTTGCAGCCGATGACCAAGCAACGGTATGGTCGCATCGTCAACATCGCTTCGATCGTTGGCGTGATCGGGAACGCGGGACAGGCAAATTACTCGGCCTCGAAGGCGGCCGTCATCGGGTTTACAAAAACTGTCGGACGGGAATATGCCAGCCGTAACGTCACCGTGAATGCGGTGGCGCCTGGTTTCATCGACACGGCCATGACCCATGGGCTGCCGGCTGATGTGAAAGAAACGTTACTGAAACAAATCCCATTGGCACGATTGGGTACTCCGGCGGATGTCGCGGCGGCCGTGCGGTTTCTCGTGTCCGAAGATGCGGCCTACATCACCGGCCATGTCTTGCACGTGAATGGTGGGATGTTAATGGTATAGAAGCGTCGAATATGTGAGGATGTACGGCTGTCACAGATCCCCCTGTGGCGGTGCAGTGGGAGTCCTACCGGGGAAGGAGGTAGTCATAGCGATGGCAACTGTTGAAGAGCGGGTCAAAAAGATTATTGCTGAGCAGCTCGGTGTGGAAGAGGATGAGGTGACGCCGGAGGCCTCCTTCGTCGAAGATCTTGGGGCTGATTCGCTCGATACCGTCGAGCTTGTCATGGCGCTGGAGGAAGAGTTCTCGATCGAAATTCCCGATGAGGATGCAGAGAAGATTCTGACCGTTGGGAAGGCATTGGACTACATCAAGGAAAAATCCTAGGCATGTCAGGAGCATCTGATCACGCGGCACGGCGCGTTGTGGTCACCGGTCTTGGGGTGGTGACACCGTTGGGAACGGGTGTCGGGAAGACGTGGAAGGCGATCTGCGCCGGTGAGTCCGGGATCGGCCGAATCACTAGATTTGATCCGACGGGGTATGATGCTCAAATTGCGGGTGAGGTGAAAGATTTTGATCCTGCTCAGTTTATCGAAAAGAAAGAGATCAAGAAGATGGATACGTTCATCCACTACGCCGTGGGCGCAGCCCAGTTGGCGGTGGATGATGCCGGGCTAAAAATAAAGCCGGAGGAGGCCGCAAAGGTCGGAGTGTACATCGGCTCCGGAATCGGCGGGCTCGGATCGATCGAGCACTACCATGATGTGCTCAGAAGCAAGGGGCCGGGCCGGGTCTCACCGTTTTTCATTCCGATGACCATCATCAATTTGGCGTCCGGGCAAGTGGCGATTCGGATCGGAGCCAAGGGGCCTAACTCTTGCGCGGTAACGGCATGCGCCACGGGCAATCACTGCATTGGGGATGCGTACCGCCTGATTCAACGAGGTGAGGCCGATGTCATGGTGGCTGGCGGTGCCGAAGCGGCGGTCACTCCGCTGGGTGTAGCCGGATTCGCATCAGCCAAGGCCTTGTCGTTCCGGAACGATGACCCGACGAAGGCGAGCCGCCCGTTCGACAAGGACCGAGATGGATTTGTGTTGGGCGAGGGCGCGGGGGTCGTGGTGATCGAGGAGCTTGAACATGCCCTTCGGCGTGGGGTCAGACTGTACGGTGAGATCATCGGGTATGGGATGAATAGTGATGCGTATCACATTACGGCCCCACCGGAAGAAGGCGAGGGAGCCGTTCGTTGCATGGAGTTGGCCCTCAACGATGCGGGAATCAATCGTGATCAGATCGGGTATATTAATGCGCATGGGACGTCGACGATGGCCGATGCCATTGAGACTCGAGCGATCAAAAAGGTATTCGGCGAACAGGCGTTTCGTATTCCAATCAGTTCAACCAAATCCATGACCGGGCACCTACTTGGAGCCGCCGGTGGGGTCGAAGCTGTCGTCAGTCTTCTGGCGCTGTTTCACGGGATTCTCCCCCCCACGATCAATCTGGATCATCCGGATCCGGCCTGTGATTTGGACTATGTTCCGAATAAGGCACGACCTGCCGCCATTCAAACAGCGTTATCGAACTCCTTTGGATTCGGCGGAGTGAACGCCTGTTTGATCTTCAAGAGACCGGACGTGTAGTACGCGTGTCACGATGACGCCGGTTCCTTCAGCCGATCCTTTTCCTGCCATATCGAACTATCGCTTCACAAATGCGAGCTTCTTGACGGAAGCATTGACCCACAAGTCGTACGTGAATGAGCGCCGAGACTCCGGTCGAAACCATAATGAACGGCTTGAGTTCTTGGGGGATGCGGTCTTGTCGCTCATCATGAGCGATTATCTTGCGAGGCGGCATCCTGAGTTGTCCGAAGGAGCTCTTTCAAAACTTAAAGCCAAACTCGTGAGTGAAGCGTCATTAGCGAATGCCGCCAGGCGGCTGAATCTTGGCGCCAGGTTGAAACTTGGGCGAGGCGAGGAACTCTCGAACGGGCGGGACAAACCCTCGTTGCTGGCTGATGCGTTCGAGGCCATCATCGCGGCTGTCTATCTTGATGGAGGTTTGGAGGCGAGCCGAAGCTTCACTATTGAGGCGCTGATGGATGAATTACGGCAAATTGATGTCTTACAAGAAGAACCAGGAGGAGATGATTATAAGACGCGTTTCCAGGAATGGTGCCAAAAACGGTATGAACTGTTGCCTCGGTATGTCATCGTACGCGAAACCGGACCGGATCACCAAAAGGTATTTGAAGTGGAAGTGCATGTGAACGATCGGGCGTTGGGGATCGGCCGAGGATACAGCAAGAAGGAAGCGGAACAGGAGGCAGCGCAACGGGCGTTGGAGCAGTCTGAACGGTAATGCCGAGTCCATGCTAAGATGATCGACATTGTCATATGAAAGATATGGGAGGGGCTCATGCTGAAGCAATTCGAGTGGCGAATGCTGATGGGAGCGGTATTAGCGGTCGGTCTATCAGTCTCAGGTAACGCGGCGGTTGTCGCGGCTGATAACACCCCCGCGTCCAAGACTGAAACACCAAAAGGGTCGAGGGCGATCATCAAAACGAAATTCGGCGATATCGAAATCAAGTTCTATCCGGATGTCGCGCCAAAACATGTGGAGAATTTTGTCAAGCTAGCAAAGTCTGGATTCTACAACGGGACGATTTTTCACCGTGTCATCCCCGGTTTCATGATTCAAGGCGGAGATCCTAATACGAAGGACACGCTTAAAAAGGATACCTATGGGCAGGGTGGCCCCGGCCATACGATCAAGGCGGAGTTCAGCGATATCCCACACAAGCGTGGCATTGTTTCTATGGCCAGGGCAGCTGATCCGGATACGGCCGGCTCGCAATTTTTCATCGTGGTGGAGGATTCACGATTTCTGGATCGCAAGTACACCGTTTTTGGCGAAGTGACGAAGGGGATCGGAGTGGCCGACAAGATCGTCAACCTGCCGCGCGACGAGCGGGATAATCCGAGAGAGCGGGTGGAAATGACGGTCACGATCGTGGAGTAATTCCCCTCGACATTTGCGTTGGATGCTCATGTGCGACGGATCCTCAAGATGCCGCTCGGCTTTCTGATTCAGCCTCCAACACCGAGACGATAAATCCGCCTGCTGGAATCGCCAGTAGCGGGCAGGGCGTCTTGTGAATCACCCGCTCGCTATGGCTGCCCCGCAGCGCATCGAGAAAACCATGGCGCCCTTCGGTCGTCATGACGATGAGGTCCGCCTTGATCTCCTCAGCGGTTCCGCAGATCACGTCCACCACATCTCCTTGTTTGATGACGGTATCCCACTGCCAGCCGGGCATATCGGGGTAGTGGAGGTCGGGCATGTCCCCTTCTTCGCCGACATGGAGCACCGTAAAGACGCCGACCGGGCGATTGAGCCGGTAGGCCATCCGCACGGCGGCCTGGACTGCCGCCTGGCCAGGCGGCTTGGAGGCGACGGGAATCAAGATATTCGTCAACGAGACGGAACCATCGTGCGAGGAAACGAATCCGGCCGTGCCTTTCGGGATGAAGAGGGTCATCTGCCCTGACGCCAGCACAACCGGCATCGCCACGGACTTTCTAAGCCACGGAAGACCGGGTTTATTTTGATCAGTCGCGAGCACGATCAAATCCGTCGCGTGTTCGGCTAGATAGGATGTCACTGATTCCATGGGATCCGGATGGACTGCTTGGACCTTCTTGACGTGGATACCCAATTTGGCGACGTCAGATCGGCGACTGTTGATGGGCAGCAGGCCCCATCGCTCCAGCGCCGCACGTACACCGGGAAACTCCATCCATTCCGCATATCGATCGGAGGAGACATGAAGGATGGTCAGGTTGGCTTGAGCCATCAAGGCAGCTCTCAAGGCATGAGCGAACGCGGATTCACTTGCTGGGGAGAAATCGGATGGATGAAAGATGTTCCGAAGAATAGGGACGTTGAGCGAGTCGGGAAAAGACATCGGTACTCCCCCTTTGGGGCTTAACGTACCATGACAGGTGTTCCGACTTTCACTGGGGAGGTCCCTGGGTAGCTGATGGACGGCGTTCGCGCCTGGTGTTTTTCGTTTCTTGGGCCTGTTCCTGGACGAAGGTGAGCCGTGCATCGACCAGAAATTTCCTTGACCGATCGAGTGTGCGCTGGACTACAGCAGGCTAATTGTGGTGGTGCTTGCAGTCGGGACCATGAGTGTGTGTTTCGGCCGGGGGTGGTGGCAGGAAAGATTGTCCTGGCAAAAGAATGTGTCCCGCCTCACGTCTCTTCTTGAGCTGTGCCGCGATTTCCGGATGCTCCGTTCTTACATAACCAAGCAACCCTCCCAGAAACCGGCTCGACTGAAATCCATTCTCTGAAAATGTGGAGACAAATTGCACGGCGCGATCCAGGATGGCCAGAGCGTCGGAGGCACCGGCAATTTGTTCGGGATTCTGTTTTTGAAACGACTCATATTCCTTTGTGAGATGCTCGGCAAAAACCGCTGTAGGACCGGCTGGGACGTGGAGTGGGCTGAGCGTGCGACGGAGCGTCTGGAGTGCCGTGACAATCTCGAGATCCTGTCCATCCCTTCGTCCTTCAAAGTAGCCGAACGTGACCACTTCAATTAGATTGAACAGCGCCACGGCCTTGTGGCCTCCCAGCTGGTCCAGCTCCTGATAGAAGTCTCGCCGAACTGAGGCAAATCGCACGCCGAGTCTCTTTTGTTGGTAATCGCTCCCGCTGTCGAGATATGTGCAATCAGTGGGGCATGAGATCCGCGTCACGCGATGCTCTCCACAGCAAGGACTGCAGATCAATCCTCCGAGAGCAGGACACGGCCGTTTGCCCTTTCGATGGTGACAATAAGAGCACGAGCTCATTTCTTCGTTCCTTCCGGCCCGGGCTTGGGAGGTGGCGGGATGAATCCATAATCGGCTAGCGTGCGCTTCTCGCCTTTAGGCTTAGCCGATGACGGGGTTTCCAGCCCATTCATCTCGGCGGCATCCACATAGTGGTAGGGAACCAATATCAGGTTGTTCGCACGGTCGATGCCGATATCAGCCGGAGCGGGGAGATACTCGGCGATGACTTGGAATCGATGATCTCGAGTCATGCGCCAAATCTTGCCTTTTGTGATGTCTGATACGTACATGTTCCCCCATCGATCAAAATCTACTCCGCTCAGGTTTTCAAAGCGACCGGTAAAAAACCCGTTCGATTCCAGTTCGGTCAATCGTCCGTCCGGAGTGATCTCAAGAATCTTCCCTTTTTGGAGGCTCACAACGATGAGATGATTCGTCCCGGGGTGAATCGCAATTCCGGCTGGTCCTGCGAGCCGTTCATCATGGATCAAGAGGTCGATTCGATGATCGGCTGACGGATCAACCCGATAAATGGAGTTCGCCGCCTGATCCGAAACGTACAACAGACCGCCCGGCGCGGCCGCCACGTCGGTCAACGATACCGACGTAGGAGACGATCTGGAGAACGAGACAGTGGCGAAGAGTTTGCCTGACGTCTTGTCGAAAGCTTTCAGTTGATCGAGATCCGCGATGTAAAGAAGCGGTCCTACCAAGGCCATCCCTTTCGGGGCATGCAGCAACACGTTTGCCACTCCACCTTGGATGAATTTCAGCTCGGTGACCTTTCCTTCGGCATTCAATTTTGTGATAAAGCCGTTGTTGTCTCTGGCTTCCGGCTCGCCATTGATGTTGGAAATGAAATATTCCTTCCCAGACTGGTCGCCGATGAAGCTATTGGGTGATCCCAAACCGATGATTTGCGCGGCTTCACCGGGGAACGTCAAGCCTAGGATGAATGTAGTCGACAGTAGTAAGTGGTGATAGAACTTCACGAACAAAGGCGGGTTGTCCAAGTTTTAGCCGAGTTTCATCGTACCGGAGCGGCTAAGAGACTGTCAAGAAATGGCGATGAAGGTTGGAGGCAAGGAGTGCGATATGATGAAACGTTGACTTGCATAAAATTCCCCTGTTAAGTTGCGGCGGTTTGATCGGCAGAATAGTTACAGGGAGGGGATCGTGGCCGCACAATTGATTGATGGAAAAGGGCTCGCGCAACAGGTTCGCGATCGTCTGGCAAAAGAATCGGCGGAACTGTTCGCCAAGAAGGCGATGAAACCGGGCCTTGCGACCATTTTGGTCGGTGACGATCCCGCTTCGCATGTCTACGTTCGAAACAAGCAAAAGGCCTGCGAATTAGCGGGGATCTACGTTGACGATCACAAACTGCCTGGGAGCACGACGCAGGCTGAACTGTTGGCGTTGATCGACAAAAAGAACAGCGATCCCAAAATCCATGGAATCCTGGTTCAGCTCCCGCTGCCCAAACACATCGACAGCCAGGTGATCCTAGAAGCAGTTTCGCCACTGAAAGATGCGGATGGGTTTCATCCCTACAACTTCGGCCGACTGGTGGAGGGACACCCGGTCTTCGAAGCCTGTACCCCTAAGGGTGTCATCAAGATGATCGAATCGACCGGGGTGACAATAGAAGGCAAGCGGACAGTTGTGCTGGGACGGAGCAATATTGTCGGGAAGCCGTTGGCGCTAATGCTGCTTCAACGGAATGCGACGATCACCATCTGTCATTCAAAAACCAGAGACCTTCCCGCAGTTTGCCGTGAGGCGGAGTTGTTGCTCGTCGCAATCGGAAAGGCGAAGTTTGTGACGGCCGACATGGTGCGTGAAGGTGCGGTCGTTATTGATGTAGGGACCAACAAGACTCCCGAAGGCAAGCTGTGCGGCGACGTAGATTTTGACGCAGTCAGCCAAAAAGCCGGCTGGATCAGCCCTGTCCCCGGTGGGGTCGGCCCGATGACCATCGCGATGCTGCTGGAAAATACCGTGGAGTCGGCCAAGAGAGCTGCAGGGATGCTATGAGGAGCCATCCATGAGTCGAGAGCCACAGCGCCTAATCGATGTCCTCAACCGAGGGACGTTTGCAGTCACGGTCGAGTATAACCCCCCCAAGGGCACCAACATCTCGTCCGTTCTTGAGAGTGCCAAACAGCTTGTCGGGCTGGTACACGGAGTGAATGTCACCGACAATACGGCCGCCGTGGTTCGGGCCGGATCACTTCCAGTCTGTCGTCTGTTGTATGAGTTGGGGCACGACCCCGTGATGCAGTTGACCTGCCGCGATCGCAATCGGATCGCCATGCAGTCGGATCTGATGGGCGCCCACATGCTGGGGATTCGAAATATTCTGTGTCTCACGGGCGATTATCCGACGGTCGGTGATCATAAGGAGGCCAAGCCGGTGTATGATCTCGATTCAGTCCAAGTCATGCAACTCGTGCAAGGATTGAACAACGGTCACGACATGGCTGGGCATAAGTTGGACGGTTCGACGGCATTTACGATCGGCGCCGCCGTCACACCGGAGGCCGACCCACTCGGGCCCATGCTGGCCAAGTTTGAAGTGAAGGTGAAGGCGGGCGCCCAATTCTTCCAAACCCAAGCGGTGTACCATCCTGAGCAGTTCGCGGGCTTCATGAAATCGGTCCAGCCCTATAAGGTCAAGGTTCTTGCCGGTATCCTTGTGCTGCGTAACCACAAGATGGCGGAATTCATGAACGCGCATATTCCGGGCATCTCGGTTCCAAGCGAGATGATCGATGAACTCAAAGCTGCCGGTGAGAAGGCAGAGGATGTCGGGGTGGAGATTGCCGTACGGACGATCCAGGCGGTCCGGCCGCATTGCGACGGCGTTCATATCATGGCGATCAAAGCCACGCATCGGTTGGCCGAGATCATCGCCAAAGCTGAATTGAACTGATGACGATCCTCGATTTCCAGCAGCTCAAACGAGAGAGGAAAAAACTCGCCGTCGTGACGGCCTACGACGCGCTGTTCGCGCGCATCGTAGAGCAAGCGGGCATACGGGTGGTTCTGGTCGGGGATTCGCTGGGTATGGTCGTGCAGGGGAAACCCAATACGCTTACGGTGACGATGGACGACATGCTCTACCACACCAAGCTGGTCGCAGGCGTGGTGCAGCGAGCGCTGGTGATTGCGGACATGCCGTTTATGTCCTATCAGACCAGCACAGAGGAGGCCCTGCGCAATGCGGGCCGATTGCTGCAAGCAGGCGCCGCTGCGGTGAAGCTGGAGGGGGGTGCTGTGATGGCAGATCGAATCAAAGCCATGACGAGCGTTGGCATTCCTGTCATGGGCCACCTGGGGATGACACCGCAATCAGTCTATGCATTGGGCGGATACAAAGTCCAAGGTAAAGCCGACGCTCACGCCTCCCGGCTTTTGGAAGATGCAAAGGCTCTTGAAGCAGCCGGCGCATTCGCGCTGGTACTGGAAGCGGTGCCTGCCGATCTAGCCAAAAAGGTTACTCAAGCCCTTTTGATCTCCACCATTGGTATTGGAGCAGGCCCTTATTGCGATGGCCAAGTGCTGGTGCTCTATGATCTCCTTGGGCTCTTCGATACTTTCATCCCGAAATTCGTCAAGACCTACGCTCATCTCAAAGCCGACACGCTCCAAGCCCTGACTCGTTATAAAGAAGAAGTGGAACAGGGGAAATTCCCTTCGGATTCTGAGAGTTACCACTAGATCACCCACATAGCTTCTCCTGCCCTCCCGCACCCAAGGGTTTCATGTTTCTGCGTGGTGCCAAGACCTATCTCCTATTCAAAAGAGGGGGAGGACAGGGCTGAGTCCGTTTGATAGGGTCCGACCATACGATTTACATCGGCGAATGGACAGGCTTGATGGACTGGATTCAATGGTTGCTGAGCCGGGAGCTCCAGCAGTTTGTCTTCGCCCATGATCTCTTCATTCCTCTTTTGTTTACGGCGAGGGTGATCTTCGTCACAGCGCTGGAATGGATGACACCGGCGAGAAAGGTGCCCTATCGGTCCATCTTCCTCATGGACATCGTGGGGGCCACGCTGGTCGGGTATCTGCTGCTCCCTGTCGCCTTGGTTGTGAGCGAACGGATCGTGATTCGGCCGCAGTTGCCGGAATTTGTCTCGGCCCTTCCGACTGCGACGGCTTTTGCCCTCTACTATGTGGTTGGAGACTTTGGCGCCTACTGGGTACATCGATTTCTGCACCTGAGCCCGTTTTGGCGCATCCATAAGTGGCACCATTCTCCGAGGCACATGTACTGGCTGGCCGGGTACCGAGCCTCGCTCCCGCAACAGGTATTGTTCAACTTGCCCTGGATGACGGCATTTTCGGTTTTCGGCCATGCTCCATGGTGGGTGTATTGGGTGGTCTTGTCTTCCCACATGTTGTTGAACGATTGGATGCACATGAACGTCACCTGGCGATCGAATTGGCTAGAATGGATCGTTGTGACGCCGCGGTATCACCATGTCCATCACAGTGAGAACCTGGCACATGCCAATGTGAATTTTGGAGTGACGTTCTCGGTTTGGGACCGGCTGTTCGGAACCTATGTCGATCCGGAGGAACTCAAGGCGTCGATTACCTTCGGGATCGGTGAGCAGGTTCCCCTGGCGCGTCTGGTCGCAGGGGTCTGAACTGGGTGTGCGTCAACGTCGTGTCTGCCCGTCAACCTGAAACACCGACCGATCTTCCAATCGCACCGCTGTCAGTTGTCGTCCCCACACGCAGCCGCTATCGATGGCCAGCAGATTAGGCTCCAGGTGTAGGCCGAGTGCAGCCCAATGGCCGGTAATGATGGTCGTATCCGCACTGCGGCGAGCGGGGAGACGGAACCAAGGGAAATAGCCTGGCGGTGCCTTTTCCGGCGGACCGGAAAAGTTCGAGGTGTCGCCGGTCGGTGTACAGGTGCGAAGTCGCGTTAGTACATGGGCAACGGTGACCAACCGTGACACGCCAGTAAGGTTGGGGCTCCACGTGACCGCCGGCTCATGGAAGAGTGATCGCAAGAACGATTGGAAGCCCTCACCGCGCAGGGCGGTCTCGACATCGCCGGCCAATTGATCGGCATCTTGCGTTGTCCATTGAGGGAGTAGCCCCGCATGGATCATGAAGAACGACCCCTCCTGGTGATGCAAGGGCTGGTGTCGGAGCCAGTCGATCAAGTCCAGCCGGTCGTCGGCTTTCAATACGTCGCCTATCGTATCCTTGGGTCGAAGTGCCACCACCCCTTCCGAGACTGCAAGAAGAAAGATGTCGTGGTTGCCGAGCACCACACGTGCGGATGGTCCGAGCGAACGGATGTAACGAAGCACACCAAGTGAATCGGGTCCGCGATTGACGAGATCGCCGACGAACCAAAGACGGTCGCAGCTCGGATCAAATTGGATAAGGTCGAGAAGCCGTTGCAAGGCGTCATGGCATCCCTGCACATCGCCGATCGCATAGGTCGCCATGCTTACCGTGAGCTAAATCGATACAAAGAGGCCATATCCAAGGACCTTCGAGTCCCGACTGGTGTGCTGTTGTTCAGTTAAGGAAACTTGGCTTCGATCTTACTGGAAAGCCCGCCGCGCGCCGTGAAGGTGCCGGTGACCTTTGCCCATACGGGATGGCAGGCTTTAACAATATCGTGAAGGATTTTGTTGACGGCATTTTCATAGAAGATGCCGAGATTGCGGTAGGCGTGGATGTACATTTTAAGCGCTTTCAGCTCAAGACATTCTTTATCAGGCATATAATGCAATGTAATGGTTCCGAAGTCCGGCAAGTTGGTTTTAGGACAAATCGCCGTATACTCAGGGATCTCAATCGTAATTTCATACCCCTTATATTGATTCGGGAAGGTCTCGATGTCAGGAAGCGTGGCGCTGATTCCGCTCTTTGCATGCCGCTCGTTGTAACCCAATTTCGTGGTCTTTTGCTTGCCCCTCATTTTCTCCCCTTCTCCACGCTGGCCCATTCATAGTTGCTTCATCCATTCTGTTTGGCCGATTTTCTCCAGTTCTATATAAAGTGAGACCCATGGACATTTCATCTCGGGGTAGACCTCGCACAGCCCACCTTTGCGAACCCCTCCGCAAGGACCGTGCGCCATGAATTTCGGACATTCGGCTTTGACGGAATCGTCCGGAATCGGCGGACGTTTATGAACTCCGCCGACATGGAAACCGGCATCATCTTCACCCGGGATGAGAACGCGTAGTGGCATGCTGTGCAGTGTAAACGGAATGTGATAGATCGGCAATGTCTAAACGTGAATTGTTAAAAAGTTCGGAGCTGCCTGCTCTTGTGGTTTACTCGTTTTGGTCGTTGGGGCGAATGACCTACCCCGCCGACTGAAACTAGGTCTTCTTTTGGATACCTTAGGCCCTCTTAGAAGTTGCTTTGATTTTCACGACGTTATACTATTGCAGAAAATATCGTCGAAAATTCATGGCGGGGACTGTTGATGAGACTGTTGATGAATAGAGACGAGAAAGAGTCGAGAAAAGGTTGAGCAAAGATTGACAGTCTTTTTTCGGCTTTGCTAGTATGCGCAATGCTTGGTGAGTGTAAAGTAGTGGTCTGATTGTCAAATCCTCAAGTCCTCAAGTTTTCTTCGATGCATGTGGAAGCGGTGTGAAGAAGAAGATGAGCAGCGGCTGACCGTTGCCAACGATATAAGGGAGGTGCCTGATGAGTCTTGATTATGTCAAGTTTTCCAATGGATTTGAGAAGTTTATGCCGAAGGAATATCGGGACATGGTGGAACATGGACCTTTTGGAAAGAAGGTCACTGTTTCACAAATGGGGAGTTTCAAAGAAGTGTTGGAAGAACACCCCATGTGTGCCGGCTGTGCCATGACGCTTTTTATCCGGCTCGCCATGATCGCATTTCCCAACCCCGAAGACACCATTACTGTCGGGACTGCTGGTTGCGGCCGTCTGGCCATCTCTCAGGCGGCGATTCCCTTTGTCTACGGCAACTACGGTGATCAAAACGGAGTGGCGAGCGGCCTGTCCCGCGGCCTCCGTCTTCGTTTCGGCGACAAGCCGAAGGATGTGGTTGTGATGGCCGGCGACGGTGGTACGGCGGACATCGGCTTCCAGCAGGTCCTTCACTCCTGGTTCCGCAAAGAGCGGTTCACGACGATCATGTTGGACAACGAAGTCTATGGGAATACCGGTGGTCAGGAGAGCGGCATGACCAACCGCGGCGCCGTGCTGAAGATGGCACCGCTCGGCAAGAAGTTTGAGAAGATGGATATGCTGCAGATGGCGAAGGTTGCCGGCTGCGCCTATGTCGCCACGGTGGTGCCGAACAATCCGCGCCGTGTGGAAAGCGTGATCAAGAAAGCGGTGTTGATTGCGCGCGAAGTTGGATCGACCTACATTCAAGCCTACACGTCCTGCAACATCGAGTACGCCATTCCGACCGACAAGGTCATGGAAGATGCGAAGACGGTCGAGAATGATCGGTATCAGTTCACGGAATATGTCAGCGACGAAGCGAAGCAATACCTCACTGAGCGTTACGGCTACAAAGAATTCCTTGCCAAGCCGGCTGCTCCAGCCGCCGCGATTCCCGGCAAAGCTTAGGCGTTCACGAGGAGGTCCATCATGGCGAAAAGATTCAATATTCGGATGGCAGGCGTCGGAGGGCAGGGAGTCGTCACCGGCTCGCATATTCTCAGTACCGCCGTGATCAATGCAGGCGGCGAGAGCACCATCGTGCCGTTCTATGGGTCGGAAAAGCGGATGGCGCCGGTCGAAAGCTATGTTCGGGTATCGGACGAGCCGATTTACGAAATCGGTGAAATCACGTTTCCGCACATCATCATCATCTTCCATCCGCAGGTCATCACCCATGGCAAGTCCTATACGATGCCGTTCTATTTCGGCCTGAAAGAAGATGGAGTGGCGTTGATCAACAACGACGGGCCGATGAATCTTCATAGAGATCAGGCGGCTGAGCTCAAAGAACGTCGCGCGAAGCTCTATTACTTCCCAGCGACGAAGATCTCGCTGGAGGTCGCGGGCATGGACCTCGCCACCAACATGGCGCTGATGGGCTGCATCGGCGCGATTACAGGGCTGACGAGCATGGCGGGGTTGGACCAGGCCGTCAAGGACCGGTTCCTCGGGAAAGGTTTTGTGGTATCCGGCGGTACTGCCGCCCTCGACAGTGTCGTCGAACGGAAGTTCAAGAAGAAACAGGAGCTGATCGATAAGAACGTCGCCGTCATGCGGGCTGGATGGAACTATGCTGTCGACCATGGCTGGGCCGCGGCCGATGTCAAGCGCGCTGAAGAGCCGGTGGCGGTGGCCACTGCATAAAGGAGCACCATGTACCTTGTAGCCGATATCAGCGTTGAAATCTGTGCCTCGAAGAGCTGCAAGCTCTGCACGCAATATTGCCCGGAGGCCAATACTATCCAGTACAGCGAGGAGATGGGCAAGGATCAAGGATTCAAGTACGGTTCGGCCTACGTAGCGGTGGATCGCTGCAAGGGCTGTGCGCAATGTGTGTGGGTCTGCGACAACATGGCCAAGAACTACGCGATCAAGATGATCATGATCGATCAATTGCCGAAGGCGGCGTTGACGGACAATATTACATACGGCGAAAAGAGCACAACGGCCGTCTTGGCTAGTCCGGTCGTTGGATAAGACCTGAGGAAGGGGGAAGGGCGTGGCAACAACACAGGATACTCGAGAGCGCATCATCGTACCAGGGCCTGCGGGCTTCCATCCTCCCTCAGCCGCACAGCTAGGGGTGTCGCTGCCGGATCCAGGGGAGGGATTATTTTATGGTTTGCTCGAGCCGAACGAAGAAGTGGTGATTGAAGAGATGGCTCGTAAGATGCTGACGAGCCCAAACGCGACGCTCTTCCCTGGACCACTGTTGCTCTGGGCCTGGAACGATCATGCGGTTGAAAAAGCAAAGGCCACGCTGGAAATTGCCGCGCAGATTCCGGAAGTCATGATCATTCCGATGCCGGACTATCGGCCGAAGTATCCGAAGATCGACCCGGAAGAAGTCATCAACCCTAATCATCCGAATCTGACGATCTGGGGCAATAAGATCGAAGCCTGTATCTTCATCGGCGTGCACTGCCATTATGCGAATCTGACCCTCAAGATGATCCGGGCGGGAACGAATTGCTGCACCATGGCGATCTGCGCGGAACAAGGCCATGAGGATGCGATGCTGACGATCCGAGACTCCGATACGCTTAAGATCAAGCGCGTAGCGCAGATTTTTAAGCGTGTCCGTGAAGAGATGGGGATCAAGTTACCGGAAAATGGTGAAAATGTCCGCTTTACCGGCACGCAATCCAAGGTGCATGGCGGTAAGACCCACACGAACCCGATGGCGTTCGCTCCAACTCCAGGTGGGACGGGTAGTGCGGCGATGTTCGGTCATTCTGCCGAGCACATGAAGCGGGAAGGATAAGGCCGGGCGGCAACGCTCGAACTAGCCAAGAGGTGTAACTATGAGCGAGACCGAAGTCAAAACCAATCCACAGGGTGATCCGATTACCAGCGTTGCGGTGCCAAAGTCGGATGGGAAAAAAGATCCCCATGGGGAAGCAAAGCGACAAAAGGTCGTGACACCTGAGTACCTGTTCCTCGAAGCACCGCGGACGAAGGAATTCATCACCGGGAGCGAAGCGGCAAAGGAAGCGGTTCGCCGCTCGAACGTGGATTTGGCCATCGCCTACCCGATTACCCCCCAGAGCGAAACCATGCAGCTGGTCGGCGTGCTCTACGGCGAAGGCTACGTGAAAGAGTATTATCGTGGTGAAGAAGAAGTCGGTGTTATGGCGGCAATCGCCGGTGGATCGCGCGCGGGTGTCCGTTGCTATACGGCCACGGCAGGACCAGGTACGCTACGTGGTTTGGAGGGTATCGCCTCCTGGCCCGGCCATCGTCTCCCAGTCGTTGCCATGTTTACCTGCAGGGTGGTCAACGCACCGCTCGCGATTCAGCCGGACAACATTGAAGTGTCCTACTTGCTGAACTGCGGGATGATTGTGTTCCATGCCGAGAACCAGCAGGACATGTTCGATTTCACGATGGCAGGCTTCACGATCAGTGAAAAGAACGATGTGACCTTGCCGGTTGGGGTTTGTTGCGATGGATTCTTCGTCACGCATGCCCGCGGTTATGTGCGGATGCAGGATCGTGGTATCAAGTTGCCGCCGCGTGAAGCCTGGCGTGGTGCGGTCCCGGTGCTGGATGCGGAGAATCCTCCAGCTCGCCTGTCTCGCGATGCCCCGGTCCAGAAGTCGAACTTCATGGCTTACAACATTCACGCAGTCTGGCAGCAAGAGGTGTGGGCGGCCGTTGAACGTTCCCGCAAGTACATCAATAAGTACATGGGTGGCTTGGTGACGGCGGAAAACGTCGAGGGTGCGGAAGCCATCATCATCGCTTCCGGCAGCGCGGCGGCCCAATCGCGCGAAGCGGTGCGTCTCTGCAAGGACAAGGGCCTCAACGTCGGGTTGATCAAGGTTCGTTCGCTCCGTCCATTTCCGACGAAGGAACTGCGTGAGCTGTGCAAGAATACAAAGCTGATCGTCGTGCCGGAATTCAACTACGTCGGCTGGTTGGCCAAGGAAGTGGCGACCGCGGTCTATGGGTACTCCAAAGCTAAGATCATCGGCGGTCCGCGCGTGTATGGGGGTCAGTCGATGCCGGTGGAATTGATCCTGGACGAAGTCGAATCCGGTCTGACCGGCAAGAAGTCCACGAATGTCGCGATGTCGCAGGTCATGGGTGGGGCCGTCAGTCACGACGAGGTTGCCCAGTTCATGCGGAGCATCTGATAAGGCGTTTCTTAGTAAAGGGAAAAGAGCCTGGCCGGGAAACCGGGCAGGCTCTTTTGCTTTTTGGTGCCCCGCGTTATACGTGAATCGCTACACGTTATTCGTCATGAGTGGTCTCCTGCGTTTCACGAATAACGATTCACGAACGGCGCCGGTCAACCTTGGATCTCGTCCTCAACCATCTCCTCGCTGGCCGGCATGCCATAAGCGACATACTTCGCATAGGACAGATAGATTGCCGCACTATCAGTCATGGCTTTTGAGCCAGCCGTCAGTCGAACGACCTTGTCGGAGCCGGGTGGTTCCACGTTCTGCAGCATTGTGACGTGGTCATGCAGGAGCGTGATGTACCGTTCCACCGCTGATTCAACTTCTTTGTAAGCCTTCAGGATTTCATCCGTCATGGTTGTCCTCCGTAATAGGTCGAGCATACACTAGCCTCATGCAATGCCTCAACGCCACGGTTTCACCGTTACTCCTTGAGGCCATCGCTGAACGGATCGAGAGCGAGGATCTCTCCCAAAAAAAGTTAGGGCAGGCAGTGGCGGCGCTTTCCAAGAGCTTCACTAAAGAGCGGAGTCGTCTATCCCGAACATATCTAGACGATGAGTTTTTGGGGGCTGCGTATCTTCAGTATTTCATGCCCGTCAATCTGGCGAAAATCCGGTTGTTGCTCGATGAGATGCCGACTCCGAAACCGGTCGAGGGGTTTTCCGTTCTCGACATTGGTTCGGGGCCGGGAACCGGGGCTCTGGCGGTCCTTGACTGGTGGTCTCAACGAAAGTTGCCATATGCCTTATCAGTTACCGCTGTCGATAGTTCGACGGTAGCCCTCAGACAAGCCAGGAAGTTATGGGATCGCTACTGTCGGGTGGCCAGTATTCAGGAAGCGGACTTGCGGACGTGTGAGGGAGATTTGGAGCGACGAGCCTGGTTGGAACAGGTTCGACAGAAGTGGCCGTTTGATCTCATCATTCTTGCCAATTGTTTGAATGAGATCTTTGCAGACGCAGGCGATCCCATCATGGCGCGAACTACCTTTGTTGACCAGTCTCTAGCGTTACTGGCACCGCACGGCACGATGATGATCGTCGAGCCGGCGTTACGAGAAACTTCTCGCGCACTCCATCGGGTGCGCGATCGATTGCTTCAAGAGAAACGGTGCACTCTCTATAGCCCCTGTCTCCATGAGCAGAATTGCCCAGCCTTAGCCAAGGCTGACGATTGGTGCCATGAAGAACGGGCATGGGAACCACCTGTGATTATTCAGGAGATCGACGAGCAAGTAGGCTTCATCAAGGATGCGTTGAAATTTTCGTACGTATTGTTGCGAAAAGACGGCAAGACCATCGTCGACCGGAAGCCGGATGTCTATCGCGTTGTCAGTGAACTGCGGGTCATGAAGGGGGAGAAAAGAGCCTGGCTTTGCAACGAGCAAGGCCGACAAGAAGTCGGGCGGCAGGATCGCCTGGCGTCTCCTCACAACGAATCATTCGATCAGTGGCATCGTGGCGCGATCGTGCAAATTGAGCGGATCGTTCGAAAGGAACGAGGAGACAAGGCGTCGGCATTGGGACGCATCGAGCGGGATACGGCTGTACAAATCGTTCGTTCAGCATAGCCAAAAGCAGGCGCTGAACGGATGTGCGCTCCAGTGAAGTCTCCTTGAGCATAAGCACGGCGCGGCGTAGAATGGCCTCCGAATGTTCGAGCGGGTTCTAAAACAACTCCGTTCATTGATCAGGAAACGTCAGTACATTATCACGATTCATGCGCTTGAGGAGATGGATGAGGATGACGTTCTAGCCGAAGACATTGAGAACGTCATTCTGACCGGACAGATTGTCGAGCGACAAGTTGATCGTGCCACCAAGGAAAGAAAATATGTCTTGGAGGGAGCGGACTGTTCCGGTCAGCCTGTGCATGTCGTCTTGAAGATCGGACCAACAGGGAAGGCGGTCATAATCACCGTCTATCGTGAGGAGGATTGATGCAGTGTGATCTCTGTGGCGCTCAGGCAGCCACTATCAAGAAGGCGACGAAAAGTTTTGGCCGAGGTGGCAGTCTTGTCGTCATCGAGAACATTCCAATTGTCCATTGCGCTCGGTGTCATGAATCGTACCTCACCGCGGATACGGCCCGCGAACTCGACCGTATCCGTAAGAATCGTCGCAGTCTAGGAAAGCCCAAGCGGGTACTCGTCGCATCGTTCAAGAAAAGCGCGGCGTAGAGTAGAGGATTTGCTTCCGATTTGTCGACGGCGATGCGTATGATGTTGAATTGACCGACTGTCATTGAGGTGAGGCATGGCTATCCCTAACAAAGGAGTTCGGAAAGTGCGTCCGACGCATCCAGGTGAGATGCTGCGAGAAGATTTCCTGCCCGACTATAAGCTGAACGTATCAGGCTTTGCCAAGGCTATTGGGGTATCGCGCCAGACTGTGAACGAAGTACTGCGAGAGAGGCGGGCTGTGAGCCCGGAAATGGCGCTACGGCTCTCTCGTCTGTTCGGAAACAGCCTTGAGTTCTGGTTGAATGCCCAGAGAGCGGTCGATCTGTGGGAGGCGGCGAAGGCAAGCCAAGGGCAGAATCAATCGTATTTCGCCGCTGAGTGCAGCCTAGCGAGGTTATTCAATCTGAATGCACAATCCTCCACATAAGCGAAGGACACTTCAGGCAAAGGGAGGGCGCATCATGAATCCACGACTACCCATTTTCCTGAGCTACGCGGACGAGGACAAATCATACTTGAATGAATTTGTTACTCACCTAAAGCTACTGCAAATGCAAGACCAGGTGTGTGCGTGGTCAGACCTCGACTTAGCCCCTGGTGCAGAGTGGGAGCGGGACATCGGTATATCTATCGACAGTGCACGTGCAGCTGTTCTGTTCGTAAGTCAACATTTCCTAGCCTCCGACTTTGTGAGAAAAAGTGAGCTGCCAAGACTCCTTAATGAACGTAAGGCAAAGGGACTCCCTATATTGCCGTTAATAGTTAGCCATTGCGTGTTTAGCCTGACGACTTTCAAATACCCAGACCCTGATCTCGGTCCGGACGAGTTTGTTTTGTCCTCGATTCAAACAGTAAACAAGCCGCATGAACCTTTGAGTTCCCTCCATCAGAACCAGAGAGACGAAGTGTTCGCTAGGTTAGCTGGACAACTGCATAAGATTTGGAAGCGCGAAGCTGGCTAACGGTTGGTTGCAAGCTGCAACTGGGAACACTTTCTATCTGTCGCGATGTTGCGAGTACATAAAGGCCTGTGGAAGAGCTATACTGCGTGGGCATGAAAGGGTCTCACAGGCCATCTGTATGCCGTAGACCCAACCAGAGCTGTGCTTCATCTGAAGGTGACGGGTCCATAAGCGACTCGTCGCCGTTGTATTTTTTAGAGCGGCGCTGCGCGGTGCTGCATCGCGAATCGCAGAGGCGAGGGTACCACGCTTACCGAAAGGTTGCAGTCTGAAGCATGAGGACGGCGGCGCATGTTTGAAGTTCAGGCCCAGCAACGCGGAGCCTGAACAAGTTTGCGACGCCGAGCGACCTGAGGTTAGCGCGGTCGAGCCGAAGCGTGTGAGCAGGGTAGGACTGGTCAGTGCTGGTCAATCTTTCTTATTGGCTAGGTGGACGGAACGGTGACGGCTATTGCTGAAAGCCGAACTGGCTAGTGTAGTGTTTCATTAATACGTTGGCATTGACCGTTCGCCCTGAGCTTGTCGAAGGGCAAGTGTTTTCAACCGGTTCCGTTCATGGTTCGACAGGCTCACCACGAACGGAAGGTGAAGGAACTTGTGGGTCACTACACTAGTCCGCTTCAGGCTCTGAACTGCCGTGCTGGTGGGAGACCTTGTCCTCTTCGAACAGATCCGCCATTTCTTCGGCCATCACAGCACTATCATCCTGAATGGCGATCAACGGGATTTCTTTTCTCTCCTTGGGTTTCTCTTCCGGATCGGAGAGGTCAGACTGTTTTGGTTGATCAGTCATGCGACTTAGTATACACCAGCGACGGGAACAAGGTTGATTTATTCAAACGCTTCCAACGACGATTTCTCAGGGAATTGCCGCTTGCAATTCCGACAGGTCACGAAGTAATAGGCATCTCGTACGGATAACGTGGCTCGAAAATCGAGATCAACCCCCTGATGGTTGCAGGCTGTGCAGGAAATCTCTCTTAACCGGAGCGGCACATCCGGCTGTGTCCGCAGATAGAACTCCATGTCGGTATAGACGGGAAACGTGTAGTAACACTTCTTGCAGATGCCTCGCCAGTCGCCGTCTGTTCCCATGAACCGTTCGTCGATCGCGAAGCTGGACTGTTTGCAAACGGCGCATGGGACCGTATTCAAGCGACGTTCGACTTCCTGCTGAGTGATAGTGACCATGTTGAGACGAGTATAACGGGCGGGGAAATGAAATCGCAACCACAAGAGAGCAGAGGGGAATAGCTTGACGTCGCTCACGGTGCGGCTATACTGAAAACGCCGTGCATCAGATTACAGACATTCTGCTGGTAGGCAGCATTATCGATGCGGAGGAGCCTCCGTCGACGATCGGCACACTCCTGCTGGTCGCCGAAGAGTTTACGATCACACCGGCTGCCTGGGTGGACTATCATCGGATTCCTTTTCGAGAGTTTGCCAAGGCCGATCCTGCCAGGCTGATGGAAGCCGTTCAATGGCTGGAGCCACGCGCACGAAAAGGTCGGACCCTGGTCTGTTGCCGGGCCGGTATGGGCCGCTCGGTTTCTGTGGTCATGGCCTATCTCTGCTGCATCGAAGGCCGGACTTATGATGAAGTCTTGAAGTTGGTCATGGCTCGGCGCCCTGGTGCCATGCCTCTGCCGAACCTTCAAGTTGCCATTGAACAGGTCCGCCAACTCCGGCGCGCTAGTAATTCTGCCGTCCCTCGATAGTGATCTTTTCCCCCGATCCGCCAAGCCCGTCTTGCCTTTCCTCACTTCTCATGGCGTAATGGAGCTCCTCTCTAGCGCTTAACCTGGATGAGTTATGCCGGAGCTTCCAGAAGCTGAAGTCGTTGCGCGACAGATCCGTTCACGTCTCCTTGGGGCACAATTGCGTGATGTGTGGGTCGGACGGGCGGATATCGTTCGAGAAGGCTACAGCACCGTGGCTTGGTATCGAGGCGTCGGCCTGCAATCTGTCGAGCGATTCGGCAAGAGTATCGTTCTGGGATTTACGAAGGCTCAAGCCGGTCGCTATGTGGTGGCTGAACTCGGGATGACCGGACTGCTCTTGTTCCAGTCGGCTCGGACGAAACATCCTCAGCATACCCATGTCAGGTTATCGTTCGAAGGAGCCAGTGAGCCGGAACTACGCTACTGGAATCCTCGTCGGTTCGGACGTCTTTCCCTCCTGGACAAGCCGGGCCTTGAGCGATATCTCGTTCGTCGGTTCGGGGCGGACCCACTTCTCGTGTCCCAGCCTGAATTTGTGCGAGTTCTGACAGAGCGACGCGGTCGGCTGAAGTCGCTCCTGATGCATCAACAAGTCATCGCCGGTATCGGGAATATCTACGCGAATGAGATTCTCTTTAGAGCCGGCTTGCACCCACATGTTCAGGTCGGCAAACTATCGGTGGGCAGGATTGAAAAGCTCTACCGGATCATGCGTGAGGTCCTTCACGAGGCGATTGCCTGCGGAGGCTCGAGCGTCCGAGATTTTATTTCTCCCGATGGAACGGAGGGACAATACAAGCGGCGGCATCTGGTCTATGGGAAAGCGGGTCAGCCCTGTCCACAGCACTGTGGCGGGATCATTCAACGTTTTCAAGGGGAACGGAGCGCATATTTTTGTCCCCGATGCCAGTCTCTTCGCTCTACAAAGTAACGGGCAGAGGCGAAAAAAGTACTTACATTTTCACGGCTTAGTAAGGGCTAGGTTTGAAAGTTTCACGCTAGGCCTTTTGATCCGCTTCACGGTAGTCCCTCTGGTGTCTTGAGTCATCCCGTTGATTTCCGCTACAATCCGGCTCCCCTATACGACTGAGTTGAATACGAAGGAGAACGATCATGGCAAAGGTCTTGGAAGGTCCCGGGATGGGATTGATGAAGAAGTGGGGAATTCACGTTCCACATTATGCGGTTGTCACCTCTGCGGACGAACTCTCCAAGCTTGGTCAAGTCAACGAGTGGATGAAACAGACTAAATTGGTTGCCAAAGCGCATGAAGCGCTGGGCTCTCGGTTTAAGCTCGGTCTGGTGAAGGTCGGCCTCGATCTGAATGGGGCGGTGGCGGCAACCAAAGAAATGATCGGTCGCCAGGTCGGGAGCATTACCATCTCGCAGGTCATTGTCTCTGAGATGGTTCCCCACAAAGAGGAATACTATTGCGCGGTGAAGTCCACTCGGGAAGGTGTCGAGATCCTTGTCGCCAATTGCGGCGGGATCGAAGTGGAGTCCAATTGGGAGCGAGTGAAGCGCTTGTGTCTCGATATCGGGCAAACTCCTTCCTCGGACCAGCTTGAAAAACTCGCGAAGGATGCAGGATTTACAGGCCCGGTCGCCAAGAAGATGGCCGACTTCGCCGGAAAGATGTTTGCCTGTTTCGACAGCGAAGATGCGCAGTATCTCGAAGTGAATCCTGTCGTCACGCGCGAGAGCGACGGTGAGTTGATTGCGCTCGATGCCGTGACGCTGCTGGACGGTGACGCCAAATTCCGCCATCCGGATTGGAATTTCCAGTTCGCCGCAGAGTTTGGGCGTGCCTACAGTCGAGATGAAGTGGAAGTCATGGGGGTCGACAGCAAAATCAAGGGGTCCGTCAAGTTCATCGAAATTCCAGGCGGCGATACGGCGATGCTGCCGGCCGGCGGCGGCGCGAGCGTCTACTATTCCGATGCCGTCGTGGCGCGAGGCGGCAAGTTGGCGAATTATGCCGAGTATTCAGGTGATCCCCCCGATTGGGCCGTTGAGGTGCTGACGGAAAAGGTCTGCTCCTTGCCCGGCATCAAGAATATCATCGTCGGCGGGGCGATCGCCAATTTTACCGACGTGAAGAAGACCTTCGGCGGCATCATCAATGGATTTCGCAAGGCAAAGGGTGACGGCAAGTTAAAGGGGGTGAAAATTTGGGTGCGCCGTGGTGGGCCTCGTGAAAAAGAAGGCCTTGACGCGATGCGCGCGCTGAAGGACGAGGGCTTCGACATTCACGTCTTCGACCGCAACACCCCGCTGACGGACATCGTCGACAAAGCGCTTCAGAAATAGCAACGAGGACTCAGGACTGAGTTAGAGAGGATCACCTGGCCCTCAGCACTCAGTCCTGATGCAAAGAGGAGATCGCGATGAGTATTCTGGCAAATAAGGACACCCGCGTGGTGATTCAGGGGGGTGCTGCAGGTGTCAACGCGGCCCGCCGCATGGCGGAGTTCTGTTACCTGATCAAGCGCCCGCTCAATGTTGAAGCGTTCGTCTATCCGCCAGACGCCGGCAAGACCAACGAGATTCCCTACGGCAGTGGTTTGATCGCGATTCCAATCTACAAGACCGTTGCGGAAGCGACGAAGAACCATCCGACGATCAACACGAGCCTTGTCTACATCGGCGCGGACCGTGCGATGAGGGGAGGGATGGAAGCGCTGGATGATTCACATATTAAGGTGGTCTCGATGATCACCGAGGGTGTGCCGGAGAAGGATGCGAAACTGCTCGGCGCCCATGCCCGGAAGTTGGGCAAGGTCTTCAACGGTCCGTCATCCATCGGCATTATCTCCGCCGGCGCTTGCCGGTTGGGCGTAATCGGCGGAGCGTTCGACAACCTCGTGCTCTCAAAGCTCTATCGGGAAGGTTCTTTCGGAGTCATCACCAAGTCGGGCGGGCTTTCCAACGAAATCATTTGGATCTGCTCGCAGTTCGCCGACGGCATCACGACGGCGATCGGCATCGGCGGCGATGCCTATCCAGGCACCGACTACGTCAGTTACCTCGAAATGTTCGAGCATGATCCGCAGACGAAGGCGGTGGTCATCGTCGGTGAAATGGGCGGCGATCTCGAAGAGCGGGCGGCCGAGTGGTACGGTGCGAAGAAGCGCCGGATCAAGCTGATCGGCGTCGTCTCCGGGTTCTGTCAGGAAAGTCTGCCCAAGGGAATGAAGTTCGGCCATGCCGGCGCCAAGGAAGGGATGAAGGGAGAAGGCTCGGCCCGATCGAAGTCGGAGGCCCTCAAGCAATCCGGCGCGTTGGTGCCTGAGACGTTCGGTGCGCTTGGTCCCGCGATCAAGGACACGTATCAGGGATTCTTGAAGTCCGGTCTGGTCAAGGAGGTCATTGAGCCGGTCAGTCTTCCAAGGCTCCCCAAGACCGTCGAAGAAGCGATGAAGGCGGACGAAGTCGTGGTGGCGCCGCTCATCCGCACCACGATCAGCGACGACCGGGGGGACGAACCTTGCTACGACGGCTATCCTGCCTCCGAGCTAATCAATAAAGGGTATGAAATTCCTCATGTGATCGGTTTGCTCTGGGACAAGCGGCTGATCTCAAAGCAAGAGGCTGAAATCATCAAGCGAATTATGATGTTGTCCGCCGACCACGGCCCCTGTGTGAGCGGTGCTTATGCGACGATTCTCGCGGCCTGCGCCGGCATCGGGCTGTCGCAAGCGGTGGCAGCCGGCTTGATCATGATTGGGCCTCGCTTCGGCGGGGCCGTGACGGATGCCGGCCGCTGGTTCAAGTATGCGGTCGATAACAAGATGAAGGTCGACGAGTTTCTGGCTTACATGAAAAAGCACGTCGGGCCTGTGCCTGGTATCGGCCACCGAGTGAAGAGTTTGCGCAACCCTGATAAACGCGTGAAGGAACTCGTGGGTTACGTGAAGAGCTTGCATATCAAAACGCCCTGTCTCGATTTCGCCTTAGAGGTAGAGCAGGTGACGGCGGTGAAGAAGGATAATTTGATTCTGAACGTGGACGGCACGATGGCGGCTGTGTTGGTCGATATGGGCTTCCCGGTCGATAGTTTGAACGGATTCTTCATCCTGTCGCGTACGATCGGATTGATCGGTCACTGGGTCGATCAGAAGCGACAGGACAGTCGTTTGATTCGGCTGTTCGATTACCTGGTGAACTATGCGGCGCCCAAACGAAGAGAAGTGCCGCCTCTCAAGTAAGTGCTGAGTAACGAGTGCTGAGTCCCTGAGTTGCGAGTCCAGTCTCAGCGCCCAGCACTCAGAACATTGAAGGAGTGAAGCCATGTCTATAGATCTTGCCAAAAGGCTGTACGATAAAATGCCTGGGGTCTTCGAGAAGGCCAGAAAGAAATTCGGTCGCGGCCTCACCTTGACCGAAAAGATTCTCGTCTCGCATGCCGACAACTTTGACGCCCAACAGTGGGAGCGAGGGAAAGCCATGTTGGCGCTCCGTCCCGACCGTGTGGCGATGCAAGATGCCACGGCGCAGATGGCCATGCTGCAGTTCATGCAGGCCGGCAAGCAGAAAGCGGCGGTGCCGAGCACGATCCACTGCGACCACTTGATTCGCGCCGAAATGGGGTCCGAGAAGGACCTGCTTCGTGCCATGGACGAAAACAAGGAAGTCTACAACTTCCTGGCCTCCGCGGCGAAGAAGTACGGCATCGGCTTCTGGAAGCCCGGCGCCGGCATCATTCATCAGGTCGTGCTGGAGAATTATGCATTCCCGGGCGGCTTGATCATCGGCACCGACTCGCACACACCGAACGGTGGTGGTCTGGGTATGTTGGCGATCGGTGTCGGCGGGGCGGACGCAGGCGAAGTGATGGCAGGACTCCCGTGGGAAGTGCTCCATCCGAAACTCATCGGTGTGCGCTTGACTGGTAAATTGAACGGCTGGACCTCGCCGAAGGACGTGATCCTCTACCTCTGCGGTCTTCTGACCGTCAAGGGTGGGACCAACAAGATCGTCGAATACTTCGGTCCCGGTTCGGAGACGATCAGCGCCACCGGTAAAGGCACCATCTGCAACATGGGTGCGGAGTTGGGCGCCACGACTTCCGTGTTCCCCTTCGATCAGAAGATGGTCGCCTACATGAACATTACGGATCGAGCTGATCTGGCCAGCTTGGCGCAGTCGCACAAGGAGCTCTTGGTGGCTGATCCGGAGGTCTACCAATCGCCCGAGAAGTACTACGACCAGATCGTGGAAATCGATCTGTCGAAGCTGGAACCGCACGTCGTCGGTCCCCATACCCCGGATTTGGCCAGGCCTGTTTCCAAGGTTGCGGCCGAGGCGAAGGAGAAGGGCTATCCGGTCGAATTGAAGGCGGCGTTGATCGGGAGCTGCACCAATTCCTCTTACGAAGACATCAGCCGGTCCGCTCACATTGCGCAGCAGGGGTTGAAGGCTGGGTTAAAAGCCAAGACGGCATTCCTTGTTTCACCCGGATCCGAGCGCATCTATCATACGATGAAACGCGATGGGTTCCTCGACACCTTTGAGAAAATGGGGGGCACCGTGCTGTCCAATTCTTGCGGCCCCTGTATCGGCCAGTGGAAACGTGCGGATGGAGTAAAAGGCAGGGCCGATTCGATCGTCAGCTCCTTCAATCGAAATTTTCCCGGCCGTAACGACGGCATCAGCGAGACGCGGTCGTTTTTGGCCAGTCCTGAAATCGTGACGGCCTATGCGCTGACGGGCGATTTGCGGTTTGATCCCATCAATCAAAATCTAAAGGCCGCCGATGGTAAGGAGTTTAAGCTGGAGCCTCCCGTGGGAGAGGAACTGCCTGCCAAAGGTTTTGCCAAGGGTGAAGAAGGGTATGTGGCGCCGGCTGAAGATGGCTCAAGCTTGACCGTCGATATTCCGCCGACCAGCGAACGGCTGCAATTGCTGCAACCGTTCCCGCGTTGGGATGGGAAGGATTTCGATAAGCTTCCGCTTCTGATCAAGACCAAGGGCAAGACCACGACGGACCACATTTCACCGGCAGGGCCTTGGCTCAAGTTCCGTGGCCACTTGGACAAGATCAGCGACAACATGTTCCTTGGCGCCAACAGCGCGTTCGCATCGGAGCCTGGTAAGGGCACGAACGTCCTGACCGGCGAGGCGAATTTGAACATCGCGCAGATTGCCCGCGCGTACAAGTCGAAGGGTATCAGCTCGATCGTGGTCGGCGATGAAAACTACGGCGAAGGCAGTAGCCGCGAACATGCGGCTATGTCGCCACGGTTCTTGAATGTGCGGGCGGTGATCACGAGGAGCTTTGCGCGTATCCACGAAACCAATCTGAAGAAACAGGGGATCTTGGCGTTGACCTTCTCTGATCCGAAGGACTACGAGAAGATTGAGCAGAATGACCGCATCAGCGTGACGGGGCTCGGCAGTCTGGCTCCCGGCAAGCCGGTACAGGTGGCAGTCTACAAGGCGGATGGCCGATCGCTCACCATCCAGGCAAACCACAGCATGACGGCACAACAGATTGCGTGGTTTAAGGCTGGCTCAGCGCTGAACGCGCTGAATTAACTCACTGGTGAGGGGGAGAATCATGGCACAAGCAGACAAAATTATTTACACGAAGACGGACGAAGCGCCGATGCTGGCGACCTATTCGTTCCTACCGATCATCAATGCCTTTTCGAAGGCGGCGGGCGTGACGGTGGAATTGCGGGACATTTCGCTGGCTGGCCGCGTGATCGCGGTATTTCCGGAATATCTGACCCCGGCGCAGAAACAGCACGATGCCTTGGCGGAATTGGGCGAACTCGCCAAGACGCCCGAAGCCAATATCATCAAACTGCCGAACATCAGCGCGTCCATCCCGCAATTGGTCGCCACGATCAAGGAATTGCAGAAGCAGGGCTACAAGCTGCCCGACTATCCGGAAAATCCGAAGGACGACAAGGAAAAGGACATCAAGACCCGATACGACAAGGTCAAGGGCAGCGCCGTCAATCCAGTCTTGCGCGAAGGGAACTCCGATCGTCGCGCGCCCTTGTCCGTGAAGGCCTATGCCCGGAAGCACCCGCACAAGATGGGCGCCTGGTCGTCCGACTCCAAGACGCATGTGTCACATATGAAGGGAGGCGACTTCTTTTCAAACGAAAAGTCGCTCACAATTCCTGCCGCGACCACGGCCAAGATCGAGTTCGTGGGTGCGGACGGCAAGGTCACCGTTCTGAAGGACAAGATTGCTCTGCAGGCCGGTGAAGTGCTGGATGCGACCTTCATGAGCGTCAAGGCGCTGCGTAAGTTTTTGGAAGAGCAGATCGAAGATGCCAAGAAGCAGGGCGTGCTGTTTTCGCTCCATATGAAGGCCACGATGATGAAGATCTCGGACCCGAAGATCTTCGGTCATGGCGTCACTGTCTACTACAAAGATGTGTTCGAAAAGCATGGTGAGACGTTCAAGAAGATCGGAGTGGATCCAGACAACGGTCTCGGCGACGTCTATGCTAAGATCAAGTCCCTGCCGGACGATCAACGAAAGGTCATCGAAGCCGACATCCAGGCCGTCTATCAGAGGCGGCCGCCGATGGCGATGGTGAACAGTGACAAGGGCATCACCAACCTCCACGTGCCGAGCGACATCATTATCGATGCCTCCATGCCGCCGGTGATCCGCGATTCCGGCAAGATGTGGAACCCTCAAGGCCAACTGCAAGACGTCAAGTGTGTGATTCCTGACGCCAGTTACGCGCCGGTCTATCGCGAAATTGTCGAGTTCTGTAAGCAGAAGGGGGCCTTCGATCCCCGTACGATGGGGACGATTCCGAACGTCGGCCTGATGGCGCAGGCGGCGGAAGAATACGGCTCCCACGACAAGACCTTCAAGGCGCCGAGCAACGGCACGATCCGTATCGTGGATGCGTCCGGCAAGACCTTACTTGAGCACAAGGTGGAAGAAGGGGATATCTGGCGTGCCTGCCAGGTGAAGGATGCTCCGATTCAGGACTGGGTGAAGCTGGCGGTGAGTCGGGCCAGGGCGACCGGTGCGCCGGCGGTTTTCTGGTTGAACAAGGATCGCGCGCACGACGCTGAATTGATTAAGAAGGTCAATGCCTATCTGCCGAAGCATGATACGACCGGCCTCGAAATCAAGATCATGGCGCCGGCCGATGCTTGCCGCTTCTCGATCGAGCGGATGAAAGACGGCAAGGATACGATCTCCTGCACCGGCAACGTATTGCGCGATTATTTGACGGACCTGTTCCCAATCCTCGAAATCGGCACCAGCGCCAAGATGCTCTCGATCGTCCCGTTGTTGAACGGCGGGGGGTTGTTTGAGACCGGAGCGGGAGGTTCGGCTCCCAAACACGTACAGCAGTTCCAGGAAGAAGGCTACTTGCGCTGGGATTCGCTCGGTGAGTTCCTCGCGCTGGCTGCTTCACTGGAGCACCTGGCGAAGGTGGGGAACAATGCAGTCGCCAAGATCCTGGCGGACACGCTGGATCAAGCCAACGCGAAATTCTTAGAGTCCAACAAGTCTCCGGCCCGTAAGGTCGGCGAGATCGACAACCGCGGCAGCCATTTCTATCTCGCGCTCTATTGGGCGCAGGCCTTGGCTGCTCAGACGGCGGACAAGAAGATTGCGGAGACGTTCCAGAAGATCGCTAAGGACCTGACCGACCACGAAAAGACGATCGATCAGGAGTTGTTGGCGGCGCAGGGGAAGCCTCAGGACGTCGGTGGATACTATCACCCGGACGACGCAAAGGCTGCGAAGGCGATGCGCCCAAGCGCGACGTTGAATCGGATCATCGACGCGATTGCCTAACAGGACCGAGTCGCGAGGACTGAGTAGCTAGGACTGAGGACTGAGTTATTGATTGAGGACGAGCATCAGTCCTCAGTCCTGAATCACGACGCTATCACGGTTGAAAACTAAGAACTATGACAACGGACGATACCCAAAACGTGATCGATCAACCCGAGGTGATGAAGCCTCGGATGGTCACGATCGAGATCGCCGGCAAGAAGGTAGACGTGCCGGAAGGGATCACGGTTGTAAAGGCCATGTGGTACGCGGGCATCGACGTGGTTCGGGGGATCGGCTGCCTCGGCGGGTTTTGTGGCGCCTGCGCGACCTACTACCGGACGAAGGACGATCCGAAAGTAAGGACTTGCCTGGCTTGCCAAACGGCGGTGCAAGATGGGATGTGCTTCACGATGATGCCGCCGTTCCCCGCGCGTAAGGCTATCTACGAGATCCAGAAACTCCAAGATCCGAAGCAAGACCTGTTCAACTTCTATCCGGAAGCGCCGCTCTGTCGAAATTGCAATGCCTGTACCGAAGCCTGTCCCCAGAGGATCGACGTGCGCGAGGGAGTGTGGAAGGCTGTGTTCGGCGACTTCAAGAGTGTCTCCGAAATGTTCATGGACTGCGTCATGTGCGGCATGTGCACACCGGTCTGCATCGCCGATATCGCGCCGAATCTTGTCGCGCTCTATGTCAGCCGGGCTCAGGGCGCACACTTTGCCGAAAAGCCGATCGGACTGGATACCCGCATCAAAGAAATTCAAGAGGGTCGGTACAACGACGAGTGGCACAACGTACTGAAGATGAACGACAAGGAACTTGCCGAGCATTGTGCGACTGTTAAGTGAAAAATTTGGAACGTGTGAAAGTCTTAAAGTCATGGTTCAGCAGCAATCGTGAACCTTTGAACTTTCCCACTTGCTACGGTTGAATCATGGACATCCACGCACTTCAGCAAATCGTCCACAAGACTCGGGATGCCAGGCGTAAGCAGACCATTCCGAAATTCTCGCCCGCCGACCGCGATCAACTGATTCACAAGTACCATCCTGATTTCCGGGCCAGCGCCTACCGGCCCATTCGGTTCGGTCCGAACGAGGGCGAGAAGACCGTGGTTGAATTGGCCACCCTGCTCGAAGGTGACAGCCCCATTCACGACGATCTCGACCTGACGCCGCACCATCAGACCGATGTCCTGATCATCGGCGGCGGCGGAGCCGGCTGCGCGGCGGCCCTGCACGCCCACGGAGCCGGCGCCAAGACGATTCTCGCGACCAAGCTTCGGTTGGGCGATTCAAACAGCGTGATGGCCCAGGGAGGGATGCAGGTGTCCGTGGCACCGGAGGACTCTCCGGTCACCCATTTTCTCGACACGCTCAAGGGTGGGCATATGGAGAACGACCATGCCCTGCTCAAGGTCATGGTCGAGGAAGGGCCGTCGATTGCGAAGTGGCTCTTGGAATTGGGTGTCTTGTTCGATCGGCAGGCCGACGGCAATCTCCATGTAAAAAAGGGCGGCGGCAGCTCCAAACCGCGACTCGTGACCTGCTCGGACTACACCGGGCTGGAGATCATGCGGGTGCTCAAGGATGAGGTCCTCAACCAGAAGATTCAGCTGCTGGAATTCGCCGCGGCGATTGAACTGCTCAGCGACGACAGCGGCGCCTGCACCGGGGCGATCTTCAAAGATCTCGACAATCAGCGTCATGTCGTGGTCGCGGCCAAGTCGGTTATTCTGGCGACCGGTGGAATCGGCCGGCTTCACATTCAGGGATTCCCCACGAGCAACCACTACGGCGCGACCGGCGATGGGCTCTGTTTGTCCTACCGCATGGGAGCGAAGCTGGCGCACATCGACACGTTTCAATACCATCCGTCGGGAGCGGTCTATCCGGAGCAATTGATCGGCGCGTTGGTCACAGAGGGCATCAGATCCGAAGGCGGCCAGCTGGTCAATGCCAAGGGCGATCGGTTTGTGAACGAGCTGGATACCCGCGATGTGGTGTCGTCCTCGATCATCCGAGAGTGCGAGGAAGGCCGAGGCATCCGCACGATGTCGGGCCGCGTCGGCGTCTGGTTGGATACGCCGATCTTGGATGCCGAACACGGAGCGGGCACAGTGGAGAAACATTTCCCGGCGATGGTGCTGCAATTCGAGAGGTTCGGCATCGACATCAGCAAGGATCCGGTGTTGATCTATCCGACCCTGCACTACCAAAACGGCGGGGTGAAGATCGATACGAACTCGGAAACGAACGTGAAGAACCTCTTCGTGGCCGGCGAGGCGTCCGGAGGACTGCATGGACGCAATCGATTGATGGGCAATTCGCTCCTCGACCTGATGGTCTATGGCAAGCGGTCCGGTTTGACGGCGGCAGGACGAGCCGGATCGATGAAGCAGGGCAAGCTCACATTGAAGCATCTGGAGCGGTTCCGCGCCGAGGCGAAGCAGCACGGGAATGTGAGCGGCGTGATCTCACCGATGATCCTGCCGGCGTACACCAGGAAAGTGGGTTAGAACTGCAACGGGGCATTTCTTGTGCTCGCGCAACGCGGCACACGAAATGGAATTTTATCCCGTCGCCAAGATTATTTGGAGGGGGCTCCGGGTCGAACAAGTTCTGTTTGGCGGTGCTCGCAATGGGTGAAGGGCGCCTCTCGACGCCCTTAGGGTGGGTGGGTGAGAAGGGGCGCAGTAAGAAACGTCCCCGTCGCAGTCCTTTTTGAATGAGGTAGAGAATGAACGTTCATGAATTTCAAGCCAAGTCTCTCTTCGCGCAATTCGGCGTGCCGGTGCCTCGCGGGAAGGAGATCACCTCCCCGGATGCTGCGACGGCTTGGGCCAACGAGCTGAATACACCGGTCTTCGTCGTCAAGGCTCAGATCCATGCCGGAGGACGGGGCAAGGCCGGCGGCGTCAAGATCACCAAAGATAAGACTGCTGTGGCCGGGTTGGCCAAGGAGTTGATCGGCAAGACGCTGGTAACGCACCAGACCGGTCCGAAGGGGCGCCAGGTCAATCGCCTCCTGATGGAGGAAGGGGCGAACATCGCCAAGGAACTGTATCTCTCAATCTTGGTCGATCGCGACACAGGTTGGCCGACCTTCATCGCCAGCACCGAAGGCGGCATGGAAATCGAGGAGGTGGCTGCCCATACTCCGGAAAAGATCGTCAAGGAGGCGATTGATCCGGCGGTGGGATTCCAGGGACACAACGGCCGCAACGTCGCCTTTGCCCTCGGACTCCAATCCATCGAGCCCACGGTGATGAATCCTTTCGTTAAGCTGCTCGAAAATCTCTATCGTCTGTTCATGGAGAAGCACGCGGCGCTGGTCGAGATCAATCCGCTGATCATCACGAAGGAAAAAACCCTGGTGGCCCTGGACGGCAAAGTCTCGTTCGACGACAACGGCCTTTTTAAGCACGAAGACGTGCAAAAGATGCGCGATCTGAATGAAGAAGAGCCGCTCGAAATCGAAGCCACGGCGAACAACCTGAACTATGTCAAGCTCGACGGCAACATCGGTTGCATGGTGAACGGTGCAGGCCTTGCCATGGCGACGATGGACGTGATCAAGCTGGCCGGAAGCGAGCCGGCCAACTTCCTGGACGTGGGCGGCGGCGCGACGAAAGAAACGGTGGCCGCCGGTTTTCGCATTCTTCTGAAAGACCCGAACGTCAAGGGTATTTTCATCAATATCTTCGGCGGCATCGTTCGGTGCGAGCGGATCGCGCATGGAGTGATCGAAGCGGCCAAGGAAGTGAAGATCTCGGTGCCGTTGGTTGTGCGTCTGCAAGGGACGAACGCAGAGGAAGGCCGCAAGCTGCTGGCCGAGTCGGGCTTGAAGCTCGAAGTGGCGAACGATCTGTGGGAGGCGGCACAGAAGATTGTGAGACTGACCGGGAAAGCAGCGTGAGAGAAGGTGCGCCTGGTCGAGTCTCAGTGCTCGTCCACCGCGCACAGGAGAGTCGATTCATATTATGAGACATCGGTCGGTGCTCGGTGGATGTGCCCAGTATGAGCCCCGACTCGTCACACCTTCTCAAAAGGAAGAACAGGAAAAGAGGGAATCGTGAGCATTCTCGTTGATAAAAATACACGGGTGGTGGTGCAGGGGATTACGGGCAAGGAAGGGTCGTTCCATGCGACCCAATGCAAGGCCTATGGGACTAAGATGGTCGCGGGTGTCACACCTGGGAAGGCCGGGCAGGAAGTGGAAGGCATCCCGGTGTTCAACACGGTGGCCGATGCGGTGAAGCAGACCGAGTGCGATACCTCGCTCATCTTCGTGCCGCCGCCGTTCTGTGCCGACGCGATTCTCGAAGCAGCCGATGCCGGTATCAAATTGGTCATCTGCATCACTGAGGGGATTCCCGTCAACGACATGGTGAAGGTGAAACGAGCGCTTCGCGGCCGCGATGTTCGTTTGATCGGACCGAACTGCCCCGGCGTGATCACGGTGGATGAGGCCAAGATCGGTATCATGCCGGGCTTCATTCACAAGAAAGGCGTGGTCGGGGTGGTATCCCGCAGCGGCACCTTGACGTATGAAGCAGTGCACCAACTCTCGACGTTGGGATTGGGAGAGACGACCTGTGTCGGTATCGGTGGTGATCCAGTGAACGGCACGGGATTCGTGGACGTCTTGCCGCTGTTTGAGAAGGATCCCGAAACTCACGCGATCGTCATGATCGGAGAGATCGGCGGCGACGCCGAGGAAAAAGCCGCTGAGTTCATCAAAAACAACATCAAGAAACCTGTGATCAGCTTCATCGCCGGTATTACCGCGCCTCCAGGCCGCCGCATGGGCCATGCCGGAGCGATCATTTCCGGTGGCAAAGGCACTGCCGCTGAAAAGATGAAGACTCTGGAAGCGGCTGGGGTCACAGTCGTCAAGAATCCAGCTGAGATCGGTGCGGCGGTCAAAAAAGCGTTGGGACGGTAGTTTCCAGGTACATGCTTCCGTTGGCATCCTCCTCTGGTGCCACAGCCATGTCCGATGGGGTATTGGATTTACCGATAGCTCCAATCCGTTTTATCTATTTTCAAAAATGAGCGCGGGGTTGCTACTGTTGGCGCCGTTCGCCGAATGTCTACGAAAGGAGCATCCCCTCATGATCGCTCTAGAGGCGGAGAGGTGGACTCTCATGCCAATCACCGCAACAGCGGAACCTGGGGTCGGTTCGGGCGTAACGACGACGGAAGCGTCTCGCATCGCCCCGCTGACCATCGACGAGATCCTGACGGATATCAAATTTCGCGACCCAAATTCGTTGAAGAAAAATATTTTCTTTACCTTGGGAGGGCGATGAATGAACACCAGAATTTCGGCGATGATTTGCCTCCTCTGTGTCTTCAGCTATTCGGATCTCACCAGGGCACAAGATCCGTACAGCCAACGGGTCGCCGATCCCTATGCGATATCGCCTAATCCCCCGAACATGTCCGCCGGTACGCCCGAGCTCTATCTTTCCTTTATGGCGGGCGTGGGAATGCCGCTCAGTGAGGATGCCACGTTTACTGATGGGTCACAGCCTACGGTGATGCCGAATATCAACTATGCGATGAAACAGTCGATCGGTGGCAACGCTGGGATCTGGTTTCCAACCAGGAACAAATTGGCGGGACTCGATCTCGGCGGTGAAATCGAGGGTTTTATCTGGTTTCCGGACGTGAACTGCTGTGTGGAGAATTTTAATGGGGTCTATCTTCCCGACGGAATGTTCCAGGGCACCACGACTGAAATGCAAGGCGTCTACGTCGGCGCCAATTTCCTGATTCGAAAACCGATGGCGGTTTCCGAGGCCTATCCCAACGGGCGGTGGTTTCCGTACGTCGGGGTCGGTGTGGGAGCGCATCAGATAGCGTATAGGCCAGGTGGATTCCGGGGAGCTGGTTTTCAGAACGCCATCACCGACCAACGGGATACGACTGTCGGGTTTCTTGCAAAGGGAGGACTCAAGTTCCATCTGTTCAAGTACCTGGCTGCGTTTGCTGAGGCGAAGTATACGCAGGCCTTTCACGACCAGCTGGGGACGGATCGGTACGGGGTGTCCGAACCTGGCGCGCAAAATCTAACCATAAATACTTATTCATCTACGATCCAAACGATCTTTGTGCATGCTGGCTTGTCGCTTCACTTTGACGTGAAACCGTAGGTTCGTGCAAGAGCCACTCAGGTTGCTTATCGCGGTGCAGCGTGGTGTTCAGCCAGGGTTGGCCTGGCTGAACACCGACAATTCCTCTCCCTCTCCATCTACTACATCTCAGTTGCCCCACTCATGCTAGAGGAATCGTAGTCGGTCAACCGTCTGGCCCTACCGGGGTTCTCGATCAACGTTCGTCCTGTAGTAGCTTGCCGAGGTAGTGGGAGGGTCCACTACCGCCGATGCACTCTCGTTGGATTCTAGCCTTTAGCGTAAGGTTAGGAGAGGGTACCTGTCTGGCGTCAACTAGGACTTGAGGGGTTCGATTGACGTTCAGACCAATGTCGGCAAGCAGTTCACGTCGAGGGCCGGCGCTTGAGACATGACTCGATCCAATCGGTGCCGAGTGAGTGTGGGCACACGAATGAACTCCACGCCAAAGCCCTTTTCACCAACCCAGCGGATTTTTCCTAACTCAATGAACAGAGAGGCTGTTGGATCGGGCAACACAACGCTCAGCTTGATATAGCTACCTTTGAGGACTGTCCGCTCACAGCTAACGGAGCAGCCTGAAATGGAGAGATCCGACAGCATCCCTTCACCTACAAACGGGGCGCCTCCGAATATCACAGGATATGCCACAGGAAGCCGCTGGTGTAGTCGCCAGTTAACCGGTTGGTCTACCATAGCGATGTCCTCCTAGGCACAGTCTATCCAGGTAGATGGTAAGCGACCATTCCTCGGAGGGGGGGCTTATGATGACCTGTGGATCGGTATCAGGGGTTCGTTGAACTACCGTTTGCAGAGTATTACACAGAGTCGTGGCCATCCATGGATGTGCCTGCCTTAAGGCTTGGTGGGGGGGGCCGTTGAGGTGGACGGAGCGACTGTCGACGGAAGCTCAAGTCGTTCAAGCAGATCTTGCTTCAGTCGAGTAGGCTCCTCGATTCGGTTCTCTCGTTGCAGAGCATTCGCATCTCTAGCCTTTCTCGCGTTCAATTCGACCATGTCGCTCTGATCTCGCACGACGTGAGGAGTCAGAAATACAAGGAGATTGAGTTTCTCGGTCGCGCGGGACTGAGTTTTGAACAGCCAGCCGATCCACGGAATGTCTCCCAGCCAGGGAATTTTCTGTTCACTGAGTGTGATATTGTCACGCACCAATCCTCCTATCACGAGCGTCTGTTGATCCTGGGCAATCGTCGTTGTTTCCATGGATCGCTTGGTCGTTGTGGGCCCGACCGGGACAGAGGAGGTGCCGGTGCCGATTGTTTGAGCCACATTTTCTGCGATCGCCGTGATCTCTTGCTTGATTTCAAGGCGAATTAATTCATCTTCGAGTACCTGTGGCGTCAGCTCCAATGTCACACCTACGTCTTTCCGCTCAATTGTTACGAGCGTCCCACCCGTGATGCCTTGGGCCTGCCCGGTTGGAAAAGGACGATTCTCGCCGACGACGATCTTGGCTTTCTGATTATCCGCGGCCAGCACTTGGGGAGTGGAGAGGACGTTGGTGTCGGTCATACTCAACAGGGCATGGAGGAAGGCGCGGACATTAATCGTGTTCATCAATTGGAGTCCACCGCCCGTGGCCACGCCACCCGCCACGTTACCCAGGATGGCCGCCGCAAGAGTTGAGATGTCCTCCGGTGTCCGGTTGAGTCCGACGAGCCCCCGAACCATATCATTCCCTCCTACTGCGAGCACCTGCGTGGGGTCGGTGCCCAATTGTCTCAACCGGTCGACTTGCACCTCGAGGATGACGGCTTCCACGAATACCTGCCTGCGCTTGATGTCCAGATCGCGGATCACCGGGTGGAGATGATTCCAGGCGATCTTGGTCGAACTGATCACGATAGAGTTCGTTGCCTTATCGGCAAACACTTGGACCGGAGCCTCGAATTCCGTCAACGGTCTGATCGGAGGCCTGGTGCCGGGCGTTATCTGTGCAACGGTTTGTGAGCGTGCAACTAGGTTCGTCAAGACAGCGGCGAGATCCGTGGCATTGGCGTTTTTGAGTTTGTACACGAATACACCACGTTCGGGAGGTAGATCGCCCATCGGAACGACCTGATACACATTCCCCCCTTTGGGAACGACTGCCAACCGAGCGGCTTCCAATGCCGCGACGAACATGTTGTACGCCTCCTCCGACGAAACCTTGGTGGGAGAAAACACTGAAATTTTCCCTCCCTGTTTTTTAATGGTTTCATCCAAGACGAAGTTCTTCCCGGTCAGTTCGCTGATAAAGCGGACAAAGATCGGAACCTCCACATCGCTAAAATCTAGCGCCACCTTCGCTGGGTGGCCTCCCGTGCCCTGCGAGAATAGAGGAGGAGGGACGGCCAAGGAGAGAAACAGGAACAAAGCCAGACAGGCTTCAAGTCTCTTGGTTGTGTTCAATGGACGATAACCTATTGAAAGGCCTTGCACGATGGACTATTGATTCGGTGGTATCGGTGGTATCAATTGAGCCGAATGCGTGGGTCTGACGGTATCATAGCCGTAGCGAATGACACAACCAGGACGAGGTTTTTTGAAAGGGAGCCTAAGCTCGTGTGTAGAAGAACGGTCTCTCGTTGCAGCTTGATCCTTTCCTGGAGCGGCAGAGCCGGCTAGTCGCAGATCGGTAAAGACTCTCACAAGACAACCGATAAAGAGCGGCTAGCTGTGTGTGACAACCAAACCAATGGATTCTAAGAACATACCAAAGCAAAGTTACTGTATTCGCCGATCAATCGCTCCGTGAGACGAATAGTGGCTCCCTACGAGTCTCTGGCCTCCTGGTCTTCGCTCTCGATGGGGTTACCGAATAAACTGATCGGTCTGCTTCACTCTGCGCATGCCTGATTTTGTGGCCCTCTCTACGTGGTCAGGCAGGGAGGGTGAAGGTCTGTCCAAAATTGGGTGGACAATGACAATGGAAGGAATACCCCTGAGCCAAGACATTAATTTTCAATGACTTGACTTAATGCATCATTAGAGGGCGAGGCACCCATGTTGCAATCTCCTCAACGGTTTTACCCCTATATCCATACTCAATTCCAAGGCGGTCGCGGAGAGCGATCTCGGCCGCTCATGCAGACTTTCAGATGTAGGGATCTGCTAAGGTTGTAGCGTGCGCGCGAATAAAAAACTCCCTTTAAAATCTGATAAAACCCAGACCAGCCGTGGCCAGAAGCGTGGTGTGGTGGGCTACAGCAGGAAGACCGCTCTTCTTGAAGAAGCCATCACCCAAATGAATGCCGGGAAGTATGTGCGTTCTTCTGCCGCGCTGAAGGAATTGCTGACACTCGATCCGCACAACATGGAGGCGCGGCGACTTTTCGCCACTCTCCACCTTCGTCTCGGGAGCCTTATCCCGGCGAGACAAGCCTTTGACTCACTCATCAGCGAGGCGTTTCAGCGCCAAGACTATTGGCTCGCAGAATCGTTGCTTCGAGAGTACTTAGCCGCCGGCCCGCGATGCGTTCCATTCCTAGAGAAACTTGGGACGCTCTATCAAGAAAAAGGAGATGCACTCGAAGCTGTGGACCAGTACGGCAAGGCGATCGATATCTTGATCGAAGACCCTGATCCCGACAACCCACAGCATGCCGCTTTACTCTACGCAAAAATACGAGAGCTTGCCCCCGCGAGTCCGCTGGCCTTTCGATTGGCCTCCTTCTTCGACGCGCAAACCGGTGAGTTGCTGGCCCGTCAGCCCAGCGAATCGGGACAATCGATTGTCGCTCCATCACTCGACATGCTTGAGGGAGGTCAGGGTACTCAGGCAGGTTGTGAACCGGTGGATGGGGTGATGCCGCGGGAGATTCAGGATGCTCAGACAATGGTGCCGGCGGACCGCAAAGTAGTCGAGGGCTCGGACTTCTCCGGATCTCCTATCCCACCGTCGATCACGGATCTTCCAGCACATCCAGGACCGACTTTCAGCGAAGAATTGCTGCTCGCTGATTCATCGTTACAAGAGAAGGCAGCGAGCAGCGCGAATGAACTGGGAAGCGATGCACAGGAAGAAACTTGCACGCATGAATTTGAGAGTGCTCTTTCTGGACCTCAGTTGGATGATTGTTCCGGACAAGTTGCTCCTGGAGGTTTCCATCCATTCGCTTCCCCATCAGCCTCCGATGCGGAGAGATCAGAGATACAACATGGGCTGGATCCAGTTGTGTCGACAGGTGGTCATGCCGAAGCTCAGCAGCAAGACAGTTTATCGGCCGAGGCCGAACCACAGGCACCGCCTGGTGTAAGTGGCTCATCCCTGGTTTCCGCACCTACGGAGACTGCCAATGCTTCGGTACCTTCGCTTGAATTCACAGTACAGTCCATCGATGCTGCCGGCGGCACACTCTCTTCCCAGATGGAAGAGACATCAGCACCCGCCTTCTTGAACAAGGAATCGTCGACCGCTGGACCAATAGAGGTCGAGGATCGACAACCCTCCCCCCAGCAGCCTGGCGGCACTCATTCAAAGGAAGTGGTTACTGAAGCCTCTCCAGAGGCCCGTGCTCCATCGAATCCCGGGTCGAATTCAGCCAATGAGATTTCAGCACCATGGAAGCAACCAGGCTTCTCATGGGAATCAGTCTTTAATAGTGCATGGAAATTCGGAAGTGATCATTCAGCAAATGTCTCCCCGTCCGAAGTAACACAAGCGAACGTCGAGGAAGCACTTCCCGCAGTCGCCTCCCCACCCCAGGAACAAGTGTTAGAACATCAAGCGGTTGAAATTCCGAAGCGAGAAGAATCAGTGTCGTTGAGAGACCAAACCGCATCTGGATTTCAAATTGCGCCGATGCCTTGGGATCAAGTTCAGGAGTCGGTCATCTCGATTCTCCCGGCGCAAACAGCTGAGCCGGATGCCGAGGACAGGGAGTCAGCGATAGTTCAATCAGCTGGTGAAGCTGACAAGGATTTGGTAACGAGAATAGGTGAAGATCAAGCACAACCTCCGATCTCTCCACCTCCCCCGGTTGCAGAAACGGGAGCATTTTCGATTACTCCGGATCGTGAGATACCGGTCTCGACTGAGCCTGAGATACCGGTTGCTGATTTGGGACAAACTACTTCCATGCCAGAAAGCGCCCCTGCCTTGGCAGAACTGGACCAACAGCTTCCGGTGGTGAGCGGTCCTACGATGTCTGCATCGCCGCCTTCGGAAGCCTCTCTCAAAACGAGAATATCGTCGGTTTATGCGAATGGACAGGTCACAGACGATGTAGTGTCTCCTGCAGCGGTTTCGTCTCAGAGTGCCGCCCCCGTTTTGATGGCAGACGATGATCGTACGATAATTGCCGATCAGAAGCTTGCTCAGGAGTCTACGGCAGAACATCCCGCTACTTCATCACAACCGACCTGCGAGACGTTGAGCGAGGAAACCGGCGAGATTCCATCTTCCGTCCCGCTACTCAAGCAGGACACTATTTTGGAATTGCCGTCTGAAATGGCGACCATTCCTCATCTCATTGAAGAGCCGGCTGAGGTACAGGTCCAGGAGGATCAACCGCCGTCAATGACGATTGTTGAGGCGCGAACTCCCATTCCTGCACCGGTTCCTAAGCCAGTGCCCGCACAAGACGAATGGGTCAAAGCTGGAGAATCAATTCAATTTATCGAGCCATCTCAACCCACGCCCATTGCCCAGAGGCATCCGTCGGTTTCAGAACCGCAGGAAGTTACCCGCGCTACGTCAGTGGCTCCAGCTGCAGTTGATGCCCTTTTTGAGTCGTCCCGAAAGCTCAGACCGACTGAGCCACATGAACATGTACTGGAGTCGAAACCAGTCCGAAAATCCAGTACGACGCTGGGTCGAGCCCGCATTGCAATTGCGGGGTTAGTCGGCTCATGCTTCTCGACCACACGGGCTATTGTGGTGACATGTGTGAGTCTGGTGCTGCTCTCCGGGATCCTGATGGTATTAGGAGTCGGTGCCGTCGGACTGACCTGGATTATTATGGAAGAGTCACCATCTCCGGCATTTCAACGCCTCACGACCACTCCTCAACGGGCTCTGTCGGATTTCAAGAAAAACGGCTACTTTCTCCTCCTCGGGATTGACGCGCCCGTCGGTCACGACCCGATACAGGCAGGGTATGATCGCAAGCCGGATATCGACGAGGGCAGTTCGGCGTCGGCCTGTTTTGGTGGTTCGGGATCGAGGACGGTCAAGGGGGCAAATGCATCAGCCGATGTCATGCGTGGGTGGGTTCGCAGATCGGATCCCGTCGGTGAGTTCAAGTCCCATCAAGACACCATTAAGGGATGGAGCAATGAGCATCAACCGACGCTCAATCGATATGGTCAGTGGCAAAAACTTCCCTTTGAAGATTGGGGTTTTGGTCAACCTACTGCTCCTCCTTGTACCGCAATGGTCTTTGCCCACCAACTCCATGTGTCGGATGGGTTCCTGCAAGGTGCCGAGATCGGTGTCGAACGACTTGAAACGGACATGGAAGCGTGGCGCATCGTACTGGGTCAAGCCAGGACCCTTGCCGTGAAAATGCTGGCCCTGCAGGCGATCAATGATGATATCGCAGTCGCCTCGGGGTTACTCGTCCGTTCTGACTTCGACGGAAAATATCTTGGACGCATCTCCAAATTCCTCCGGCCGCTTGATCAGGTGGAGATCTCGCTGCGCTGGCCCATGCAGAGCGAACTAGTCGTCGCTTCAAAGATGTACGACGCTCAGCTGAAAGCAGGGAGGGCTGAAGAACAGCCGCTGTACAAGATGGTGGCATCGGCTCTCCCCTTGCCGGTGCAACGCCGTCTCAACGCCTATGCAGAATATTACGACGCGTCGTACAAAGCTGCCGGCGAAGGACAATATGGGTCATTGCCGAAGTGGAAAACCTACATACACTTTCCGGCATCCGGCCTGATGGACTATTTCACTAATCCTATAGAGAATATCGTCGGTCTAGAACCGCTTGCTCCATGGGGCCGGTACAACGGATTCGTAATTGACACGGAGGCCCACCTCCGGCTTGCCAGCTTACAAGCCTGGCTCAGACGTGGTTCTCTAGATGGAGATCTCCTCACAAGGATCGCGAAAGCAGGACAAAGTTTCTATGATCCCTATACGGGATTGCCGATGTTGGTGAACATGAAAAAAGGCCTTCTTTACAGTGTCGGGCAGGATGGGAAGGATCAAGATGCCGATCCTCAGTCGGATGTGGTGGTGGAGATCCCTGCCGTCCAAACGTCTGCCGCCTCTGCGAAAACTTCAGCCGCTTCATCCAAGTCCAGATAAGCCTGTTCACACTGCTCCCGATCTGTCCCAACCTCGCTTGCTTGACAGCGCGCGGAGTATTTCACACAATCAGTGGGCCTTGCATAGATTGAGAGGTGCGTCATGGGACATTCCCCGCGACCATTCCTTGGAAGTCTCTCTGTGAAAAAGGGCGCGACGTTTCCAACTGCTGTTCCAACGCAGATCGTATCCAACGAAGAGTTTTTCCCGATTTGTCAAACGGCTGAACAGGCGCGCGTCGAACGAATAACAAGCGAGTTGGTGGAAAGGGCTGCAGCTCAGCGTGGATTGACACGCCGAGGCTTCTTGAGGACCACTGGTGGGATGGCTGCTGCGCTACTGGCTATGAACGATGCATTCGGCCGCTTTTTCAATATTGGAGAAATCGAGTTATTTGAAACGGCGGCGTTTGCCGAGCAGCAGGGGGCTCCGTATTTTATCTTTGATGTGCAAACCCACTACGTCAGTTCCGGTTACGATCCCGCCGATGCCGAATCCAATCGCAAGGGTGGCGTTTCCAAACAGGCATTACTGTCGTTGAGGAAGCACATTCGTGAGGCAGGGCTCAACCCGAAACTTGCGGGGGATCGAGGCACCCTTGATGATTTGTCATGGAAGAATTTTGTGAAAGAAGTGTTTTTCGACAGCGAGACGACCGTCGGGTTGATCAGCACGCCGCCCGGGCCCTATCCGCAAGAAGCCGTCGTCCCACCAAAAGAAATGGTCCATATTCGCGATGAGATCAATCGGTTGGCCGGTTCGCAACGGATGTTGGCCCATGGTCTGGCGACGCCCCAGCTGGGTGCGGCAGATCTAGAATTCATGGCGATGCAGGCTGAAACCCTCAAGGTGGATGCGTGGAAATGCTACACCGGTTCCTGCCCGAAGGGGTTCGACCGAGGCTGGCGGATGGATGATGAGCACATCGCCTATCCAATGCTGGAACAGGCGCGAAAGCTCAACGTGAAGCGGATATGTGTCCACAAGGGGCTGCCTCTCGGTCCCGTGCCGGACTACAATCATCCAAGAGATTTGATCAAGGCGGCGAAGCACTTTCCAGATCTTGCCTTTCTGGTGTATCACTCCGGGTTCCGAGGCGTGGCCTCGATTGAGCAGATATTTGCGAAGACCGGCGAAATTCCATGGACCACCGAGTTCTGCCGGATGAAGGAAGTGGAACCGAGCATCTCGAATATCTATATGGAGCTGGGTTCGACCTTTGCGCAATTGGTGACGACCTATCCGTTGATCTGTGCGCATCTGCTGGGGCAAATTATCCGCTCGTTCGGGGTCGATCACGTACTGTGGGGAACAGACTCCATCTGGTATGGAACGCCGCAATGGCAGATCGAGGCGTTTCGGCGATTTCAGATCCCCGAGGAATTGATCGAGAAACATCAGTATCAGCCTCTGACGAGACGGACGAAGGAACAGGTTTTTGGGTTAAACTCGGCTAGGCTGTTTGGGGTCGATGTCGAGGTAAAACGGCGCCAGGTGCCGAATGACGCCCTAGGTCGGCTCAGAATGAGCTATCTGGAAGAAGGACCGGAGCCGAGTCAGAGGGTATATGGATGGGTGAGGTGAAAGAAAGGGGAGAGGGAAGATGAAGAGCGAGATCTTATATCCCGGTGCGTTTCCGATGGTGCGAGTTGAGTTGGCAGAGGGGGAACATATCAAGGCCGAGTCAGGTGCGATGGTGGCCTGCTCGCCGACCATCGACATTGAGAGCAAAATGGAGGGAGGATTTCTAGGAGCACTGTCACGAAAGTTTCTGACGGGAGAGAAGTTTTTCTTCCAGACATTACGCGCAAGTCGCGGTGCCGGCGAGGTGTTGCTCGCACCGACAGTGCCGGGCGAAATTGTCGTTCTCGATCTCGATGGTGTCAACGAGTATATGGTGCAAAAGGATGGATTCCTGGCGGGCGCTGATGGGGTGACGATCGATAGTCAGATGCAGAGCATGAGCCGTGGACTGTTGGGCGGGGAGGGCTTCTTCATCCTCAAAATGAGCGGAAAGGGGATGCTCCTACTTAACAGCTTCGGAGCCGTTCACAAGATCGAGTTGAAACCGGCTCAGGAATATATCGTGGACAACAGCCATCTGGTGGCTTGGTCCACCACTACCACGTACAACATCGAAAAGGCCACGTCCGGATGGGTGGCCAGCTTCACGTCGGGCGAGGGTTTTGTCTGCCGATTCCGTGGACCGGGTCTTGTGTTCATTCAGAGCCGCAATCCAGGCGGGTTTGGAGCATGGGTTAGACAGTTCATTCCGATCACCGAATAGCGGATGCTGAAACCGCCCGCCAACTTCGTTCTCGGTTTTCGAAACAATCCTCAACGTACCCCAGACGAGGACGGAGCTGTCTTGGCAGCTCGGGGCGGGAGGGTGGAAACTGTCACGCCTGCGTTTGTTTCTCACCTGCGGCCTTGTTGGTGGCCGTTTTGAGCATCCCCTCGAGAACATTTCGCCCTCAATGAATCAATCGAGAGCCACGCCATGACCGAATTCCACCCCAATGCGCTCTGTTTTGGTGATGAATTTCCAGCCAGCGGTACGCCGTGCCTTGTCCATGTCGAAGGACATGGTCTCACGATGACTTTTCTCTCGGATCGTCATGCGGGCGAGCGCCGTTCGGAATCAGTGCCATTTGCAGAACTGACCGTTTCAGCAGGTGGATTGGATCATGACCAGCTCGTCGCGACATGGAGGGGGCCAACAGGGCAGCGGACACTGTATCTCAAGAACTCCGACGTAATTCGCGCCTTCCGACAAGCGGCGCCCGATCACTTGACCATACCGCTTGAACGAGCGGCGGGACAGGTTCGTCAGGTGCGACACCGGCGCCGGATCGTGTGGATGATTGTCGGAGGGACGCTTCTGGGCTTGGTGCTGGGACTCTGGTTTGGGAGCGACTTGCTGGTAGAACTTGCTGTCGATCGTATCCCGGTCGAGTGGGAACGAAAGTTAGGCGAGTCCGCGTATCATGACTTTCTTGCTCGGCAGGAAGTCATGAACGAAGGTCCTGCCGTGGCGGCTGTCACCGAGATGACCCATCGCCTGACCGACCAGATTCCGGAGAACCCCTACACATTCTCGATCACCGTCGTGAAGAGCGACGTGGTAAATGCCTTTGCCCTCCCCGGTGGGTATATCGTCGTGTTCACGGGATTGATGAAAAAAGCGGAAAGCCCGGAGGAACTGGCGGGCGTATTAGCCCATGAGCTGAACCATGTGCTGCAGCGGCATGGACTGGAACGTATCGTCAAGCAGCTGGGCTTTGTGGCCGTCCTGTCGATTGTGTTGGGGAATCCGCCGGGATTGGGTGGGGTGATGAAGCAGCTCGGTGTTGAATTGATGACATTGAAGTTTGGACGGGCACAGGAGACGGAGGCCGACCTGACAGGCCTTCAGCTCCTGTATCGGGCTAAAATCGATCCCTCCGGCATGATCACCTTCTTCCAACGATTGGCGGAGAAAGATGAGGGACGGGTCGAATGGCTTTCCACCCATCCGATGAGCAGCGCGAGGGCAGATCGTTTGAAAGCTGAGCTCACAGACATGCGGAAGCAAACCCCTGAGCCGTTTACATTCGAGTGGACCAAAGTTCGAACCTCGCTTAGTGCTCAAACAGGTGGTAGTCCGTGAATCGTTCGGGGCCGATCTATATCGGGATCATCGCCGATACCCACGGCCTGTTCGATCCGGCAATCTTGAGACATTTCAAGGGCGTTGATCACATCCTCCATGCCGGCGACATCGGCAAGCCATCCGTCATCGAACAGCTTGAGGCCATTGCTCCTGTGACGGCTGTCTCAGGCAATGTCGATGGATACGAAAAGAGCGGTTTCCCGACAGAGGGCATCATCCGACTGAATGGTCTCCGTATCGCTATCCGGCATGTTGTATTTGAAGCTGGAAAGCTGACCAAAGAGGGAAGCGCTTTTCTCGGCCGGACTCGGCCAGACATTTGTATTTTCGGCCATACGCATCAGCCGAAAAGTGAATGGTTGGGCGATACGCTGTTATTCAATCCGGGGTCGGCGGGACCGAAGCGCTTTAGGCTGCCGCGCGGCATTGGTGTCATCGCGGTCGAAAATGGTTCTATTAAACCTACGCTGATCGCACTTAGTGATCGTGTGAGATAGCGGGCCGTCAGCGCGATCAAGCGCGGATGAGCTCTCAAAACCGCAGTCCTACACCCATCAATCCATAGTGAGTACGAAAATCGATGGCCAACGTGTCCCAATGAAAATCGGATGAAAGATACCGGTACTCACCGAACAGAAAGAGGGGATAGGACCGGTTGCTACCGAATAGATGGACATTGGGACTGAGAAGGAGTTGTATTCCACCCAGAAATTGATGGGTAAAGGCGCGGGCTGCGTCAAAATCCTTATCCTCTCGTCCTGCAATGTTCGGGTTGAGGAGCACGCCGGTGGACCATCCTATGCCGAACCCGCCGTATGGACGAACCTTCTTCCCTGGATAACGCAGAATGAGGTTGAACGTCGTATTGATAAGGAGGAGATCGGACTGTCCGGTTCCATTGTTCTGGCCGTTGGCGACGTTGGGAAAGGAGACCGCCGAGCCGTGCATATTGGAATCAATCTCAAGCCCCACCATTCGACGAAGCCTGGAAGGAAAGAGCCCGACCTTGAACCCGGCACCGAATCCCTCTTGAATCGAAGCCCCAACCGTTGTTCCTTGATTGAAAATATCCTGATCGTGAGGCCAGGCGCCCAGTGCATAGACGCTCACTTCGGCGTCTCCGAATTCGGCTGACATAGCCACATTACGTAAGCACAGGCAGCAGAGCAGCAGGGTTGGCAGAGCGACAAATCGCGGGAGGAAGTCGAGTCCCACGGTTCCACGCGGGCATGAGGGAGAAAATGAAAGGGCCTATCGGAAGTCGTCCCGAAGGCCCTTTCGACAGGTTGCTACAGCTGATTAGTTACCACGCACGATCGTGCACCATTCGCCGTAGACGCCCAGAATGTTCTTGGCATAGTGGTCAACTGATGCGACGGTGCTGACTCCGCCGGCTGCCTTGGCAGCCTGGATGCTTGCATCACCTTGTGCGACCAAGCCTAGGATCGAGGTGCCACAGGCCTTGCCCTCTTTGGAGGCAGCAGACGCGTCGGTGGCGACAAAGCCGTACTTCGTCTCGCCAAAGATGGCGCCTGCCATCGGAGAGGCGACGATCTGACAGCCGCTCAAACCGAGGCCCGCTAGGGCAATAACCGCTAGGGAAAGTCTGGATACGTACTTCATAGGTCCTCCTTAATAGAATGAAATAGTTTGACTGCCTAGCTAAGGGAGGCAATCGCCGAAGCGGAGTATAGTCGGACTCATCGCGTTCGTCAATTTAAATTGAGCTGAGACGGACCAAGTGAATGATGGCATTTGGAATCGCTCGTGAGGTAGCGAGTAGGTAAGAATCCTTGGGCTGAGAAAAGTGGTTGCGATTCGTTCCGATTCGTCTATAATTACGCAAATTTCTCGCCAACAGCAGGAGACCTAGGGACTTCCCTAGTGGCAAGCTCTTTTGAGCCTATCGATCGTGAGTTGAGTTATAGTAGGTGTCGGTGTTTATGCGGTAGCATGACGCCTAATCAATCTAACGGAGGAGGACTTATGTCGAAAAAAGCGCTCATTTTGGCTGTCGCCGTGCTGTTCGGCGCCCAGGCTGGTCCGGCTCTGGCGGCAAACCCAGATACCGGTCCTGGCTGTGGTCTGGGAAAGCTGGCTTGGGAGGATTACAAGGGCCAGAAGGAAATTCTCCCCCAAGTCTTGATGGTCACTACCAATGGGACCGGGATGAACACGTTTGCCATCAGCAGCGGAACCTCCGGCTGTACCAATGACGGCAAAATCTTGGGTGAGCATAGGACGACTGTATTTGCATCGTTGAACTTCGATGCGCTCACTGCGGAGATGGCTCAGGGGCAGGGTGAACACTTGGCCTCGCTTGCGACGTTGATGGGCGTACCAGCGGAGCGCCACGCCGCGTTCTTCGCCATGACCCAGGAGCGGTATACGTCCCTGGTTCAAGCTGGGGAAGTTTCTCCGGTGGCATTCGTGAAGTCTCTCAACGAAGCGATCGTGGGTCATCCTGTCCTCGCGCAAGCATCGGTACGCTGAGGTATTGTAAGGGCCCTGGCCGAGATGTCAGGGCCCTTGTCGTCGCGTTGCGTCGTGCTGGTTCTTCTTGCATTTCTCGCCCCTTTATTTGCTCCCGTTCCTTCCGATGCGCAGCAATCAGATCATGAGCCGTATCTCCAGCAGCTCATCGACCGTGCCGAGGAGGCCAAGCTTGCGGGGCAGCGCGAATGGCATCTGTTGTTGCACTATAGAAAGGGTCTTTTCGGCGGATATGAGAGCGAACAGGACGATCCCGGTTTTTTCTTGTCTCCCAATGGGAAGACGGATCCGGCTGCCGAGCTCAATGCAACCCTTGCAAAGTTTTTTTCCGATGAACTGGTCGGTTCCACTCGACAGCCGGCTCAATGCGCGTTCATCGCACGGTACCACTGGCTCAAGGAACGACTGAATTTTGATGCTACTCGTCTGCCGCCCCTCGCCTGCGAACGGTTTCATCGGTGGTATGAGGATTTCGAGGTCCAATCTGTCTCGCTGATCTTCCCATCAGCCTTCCTGAATAACCCGGCCTCCATGTTCGGCCATACCCTGTTTCGCGTCGATCAAAAGGGGCAGACCGAACAGACCCGCATCCTTGCCTATACCATCAACTATGCAGCGCAGGTGCCTCCCGATGCCGGCATCGCGTTTCCAGTGAAGGGCATCTTCGGAATCTACAAGGGATACTTTTCGACGATTCCCTATTATCTAAAAGTGATGGAATATCGAGACATCGAGAACCGGGATATTTGGGAATATCGTTTGAATCTCACTGAAAATCAGTTACGGCGATTCTTGATGCATGCGTGGGAACTCGGGAATGCGTACTTTGATTATTTTTTCTTCAAGGAGAACTGTTCCTACCATCTTATGGCCCTCTTGGATTATGCCGACCCGGATTTACGCCTTACTGATGAATTCGTCCTTTGGACAGTCCCGGCCGACACCATACGACTCATCACATCGAAACCTGGTCTGGTATCCGATATCGCGTACCGACCGTCCCGTAGTACGGTCATCAAAAGAAAGCGAGAATCGTTGCCCGCAGCAGAACGAGATCTGGCTCATCGGATCACACAAGATCCAAGCGCGGTGAGCTCACCGGCATTCACCGAGTTGGAATTCCCCAGGCAAGCCTTTCTGCTCGACCTCGCTTCGGACTACATGCGGTATCGGATTGAGACGACTGATCCTCCGAAACCTGAATGGAAAGCCCGCAACAAGGCCATTCTGGCCGCTCGCAGTCAGCTTCGCATTCCATCCGAAGAATTCACCGTGCGACCCTTTGCCCAGCGACCAGAGCTGGGACATAAGACATCACGGGTTAGCGTAGGGGGCGGCTGGCGGAACAACGATACGTTTGAGGAAGCGTCGGTGCGGGCCGGGTACCACGATTTGCTTGACCCGGAAATCGGCTATACACCCGGTGCCCAGATCGAAATGGCATCCATTACAATCCGCCATTACAATCGCGCCGCACAGACCCGCGTGGAACGAGCCACGCTGCTGAATCTCCTCTCGCTGTCGCCGATCGACTCCGTCTTTCATGCCCCGTCATGGAAGGTCAACATCGGCATGAACACGATTCGCTATAATGAGTGTCAACTTTGCAGCAATGGTCTGTTCAACGCAGGTATTGGAGGCGCGAAGGAATTTCGGTTGCTGAAGCGGGAGATCCTGTTCGCCTTCGCGGAAGCCGAGGCGGACGTCAGTAAGGCCTATGATGAGATGTATCGAGTAGGCGGCGGTGGAACGGTCGGGATGTTGGTCGATCTCACCGAGCGGTGGAAAGTGATGGCGACGGGGACCTATTTAAAATTTCCATTGGGTGACAAATCCGATGACTTCCGGTGGTTTGTCGGGACACGTTTTACGTTGGCCCGGAATTGGACGGTCAGGTTGGAGTACAACCATCGCGACTACGACAACGATGTGCTGTTCAGTGTCCAGGCGTTTTTCTGACCATCTTCCTTCTCTGAACCGGTTTACGCTATCCTTCCTCGGTGAGTTTCCTCGACCAATTCTTTGTCTATCATCCGGACCCCTGGCAAGATCGAGATTGGGCAAGCCTGAGCGCTGTGCCGCTCGAAGATGTGTGGTTTCAGGCTTCCGATGGTGTCCGTTTGTTCGGCTGGTACGCGGAAGCGGCGTCTGATCGCCCGATCATTCTGTGGTGCCATGGCAATGCCGGCAACATCATCAATCGTCTCGAAAATCTGAAGTTCTTATACCAGATCGGGCTCTCCGTTTTCTTGTTCGACTATCGAGGGTATGGCAGAAGTGAGAATGTTCGCCCCAGTGAGAAGGGGCTCTACGAGGACGCCTATGGAGCGTATGATTACCTCACCAGGGTGAGAAGAATCCGCTCCGAACGAATCATCCTGTTCGGGCGATCACTCGGAGCGTCCGTGGCGGGCGAACTCGCGGTACAAAGACCAGCCTCAGGGCTCGTACTTGAATCGTCGTTTCCTTCCATCGAGGCAGTCGCCAAATTCCATTACGGTGGCTTTCCAGCCCATTGGTTCCTCGGAGCTGAGTTTCGGTTGATCGATCGTCTGCCGAATCTCTCGCTGCCGAAACTCATCATCCATGGAGATAAGGACGACATCATTCCCGTTGAACTGGGCCGCCAAGTCTTCGACGCGGCCAAACCGCCCAAGGAATGGTATGTGATCCAAGGCGCCGGCCATAATGACACCTATGTGATGGGCGGCAGCGTCTACTTCCGCCGACTCGGGGAGTTCATCAGAAAAGCGCTGGCATCGTACTGAGGTTCAGAGCGCACCTGATTGAGACGGTCTCGTCGAGTTACCGTTTGGCCTCAGGCGGCGGCCAGTTCATTTCCGTATGCCGGCCGCAGTAGTAGCAGAGGAGGCGGTATCGGGCTTTGCGACGAGGATTGGGCAAGGAGATGAAGGTAATGGGAGTATCGTCGTAAGGGCACGTGGGCTGTTCGTGGAGAAGATGTGATTCCGCCATCAGGGTGATGGAGGCCACATCCCACGAGGGCTGATGTTCTTCCTTGCCGGTGATCTTCTCGGCAGCGTGACAACGTTCGCAAGTGGCCTCGTAAGACTTGATGCGGGCGCTATGTGGAGTATGATCGGCCACGGCCATCGGTCCGCCGCAGCCAGGCTTCGCACAAGTGAGATGTTCATGCTGAAGAGCCTGAACAAAACGCCGATGCGTCTCGCGTTCTTGTTCATTTTTCATGGACTGCCCCCATAATAGCTTGCGTCCGCTCGCACTGCCCACATTGCCCGATCGCCGGTACTCTCCTGCTTCCTCTCAAGAACGGCATCCAAGTTGGTTCCCCTGCGCACATTGAGCGATCACAATGTGTCCACACCTGTCTCCCTGTCTATGAGGGGGGTGGATTTGTTTTGAACTGCGCGCATTGACCGAGCGTCGCCCCTGCTCTGAAATATGATCCAAGTCTTGGCGCGCGGTCAGCGAGCACCAAAACGAATCCAGCCCCCTCACTCTTTATATTCCCCAGCCCCCGCTGATTTGAATATTCGCTCCGTTCACGTACCGGGCGTCGTCGCTCAACAGGTAACGAACAGCCGCAACAGTATCGTCGACCGCTCCAATGTACCCGGCGGGAATGCGTTTGGTCATGGCGGCGAGTTCTTGCGGTGCCGCGCTCCCTGAATCGATGAAACCGGGCGAGATAGCATTCACTGTGATGCCGTATGGAGCCAAGAGCTTGGCTAATGTGCGCGTCAGGATCAGCACTCCGGCCTTGGCAATATAATGGGCGGTCACGTCTGGTTGCGCTGCCATCTGATCCGCATTGGCCATACCGAAGCTGATGATGCGGCCCGCTTTGCGGGACTTCATCCCGGGCGCCACGGCCTGCCCGAGATAGAAAATAGGATGCAGATTGCCGGCAAACATCTCGTTCCAGCCCTCGATGGTTTCGTCGAACAGGTTCCTTCGATGATAAGGGCCGGCGCCGTTGATCAAGACATCGATTCGTCCCCATTCTTTTTCAACCTGCGTGACCATGTGCGTGGCTGCCACCGGGTCAGAAACATCGCATCGAAGCGCCAGTGCTTGTCCTCCTCGCTGCGCGATATCCTGCGCCGTTGCTTTGGCCTCGGCTTCGCTGGTTCTGTAGCAGAAGGCAATGTTCCACTGCCGCGACGCCAGGTCGAGGGCGATCCCTCGTCCTATGCCTTTCGCTCCTCCGGTGATCAGTGCGACGCGCTGACTCATGCGGCTCCCTGGTTGATCGATGAGTGGGTCATTATGCTCTCGTTCGCAATCGTTTAGCGAGTAAATCCAGCACGCCCGTGGTACGGACTGAAAAAGACCGTTCGTTTTTTGGTTTCTTGGCCTCGACGGTACAGGCTTCGATGAGGGCTTCGAGATCGGCCAGGGTATCGACGTCTCGCCAGGGTTGAATCAAGGAAGCCTTGAGTCCGATCTCCGCTGCATTCTTCTGTGTGAGTCTGAGGACCTGATCAGTTGACCAAGGAATGTCGGCGAAGAGTTCCGGTGCCATCCGCTTGAGGCCGATCAGATAATAGCCTCCATCAAAAGCCGGACCGAGCACAAGATCATGGTTCTCCAGCGAGGTGAGGGCCTGTTTAAAATGATCGAGCGGAAGGGCCGGCACATCCGTCCCCAGGAGTATGACCTGTCGGTATCCTTGTGCGAACAGTGTTTTAAATACCTGGTTCATGCGTGCGCCGAGGTTGTCGCCGACTTGGTCGAGCAGCTTCACTGCCTGCCGTTCTTCCATGATCTTGAAGAAGACATGCGTCGCTGACGGTGCACAGGCAAGATGGCGATCGAGCGGCAGTTTCAGTTTCGAGGTCGCAACCTTTGTTCTCTCCAACGTATCGATCACAAAACTACCGTGGAGCGTGGCCGCTTCGTCGGGGGTCAGCGGCGGACAGAGACGTGTCTTCACCTGACCCGGGATCGGTGCTTTGGCGAAAATCACTAGCGCAGTGTTGAGGGCTGAGGGCTGTGGGCTGTGTTTTGGGTTTCCCATTGCCTATCGTACTGCCTTGTAGAAATCCTTGAGGCGATGGGGACTCACCCCGATCCAGTACAAGAATCGTAGGGTCCACATCAAGAAGATGGTTCTCAAGGGGCCCTGCTGTTCCCAGCGGCGGAACGATGTGGTGACCTCTTGATGAAGTGCCACGATCAGTCCAGTACGCTTCAGTCTCCGACTGAATTCAATGTCTTCCATCAATGGGATGTCAGCGAAGCCTCCGAGCTGCTCAAAGATCCGGCGGCGCACGAACAGGGCTTGATCGCCCGTGGCGATACCGCTCAATCGAGAACGCCAGTTCATGAACGCGCTGATCATGGTTCCCAAGGCTGAACGAGAGTCGAAGGCAACATCGAAGCGGCCTCCCACCACCGCAGGGCCGGTGAGCGCCGTCTCGATCATCAGCTGTGCACCGGTCGGCAATAGGGTGTCGGCATGCAAGAAGAGCAGAATGTCACCCCGGCCGGCCTTCGCCCCCTCGTTCATTTGGCGTGCCCGCCCTGCCGGAGCGGTTAGGATACGAACGTTCGATGCTTCCGCGCAAAAGACTTCGGCAATCGAGATCGTCTGATCGGTGCTTCCTCCATCAACAACGATGGCTTCGAGGATTTCATCCGTTGGTAGGGATGACAGTGTTTGTCCGATGGTCCGCTCTTCATTCAGCGTTGGAATGATGACGGAGATCGTCACCCTGGAGGTCACGGTGTGGGCTTCTTGGGCTCGACGAACATGAAATACATGACGATGACGATGGTGACCCAGAAGAGGACCTGCTTGTGCCAAAAGAGCACTTCTCCGTATTGAACGAGACCTAAGGCCAGGGTGATCGCAATGGCCATGGTTCCATAGCGGAGGATCGAAGTTTCGATGGCGGCATTGGCCCAGATCGCGAGGCCACCGAAATAGATGAGGAACGGCATGACATTGATTTCGAAACCGCCGCTGATAGACAGAAACACATTGAGAAAACCGATAAACATCAGCGCGGATCCCACCATCAAGCCAATGACGTGTATGTGATGCTCGTTCCCACCTCCCTGCTCTCCCGCGTTGGTCGGACGTGACGGGTGCGGAGGCTCGTCTTGAGGAGGTGTCGGATCGGACGGAGCCATGGCTAGACTTTAAAATGCTTACTGAGTGTCAAGGTTTGTTGTTGATAGGATGATCCCAACAGGGTTCCATAGAGCTGTTTCGGAATCCCCATCATCTTGTCATAGACGACCTTGAAAAAGGTCTGGCCATCATGGATCAAGAATGGCACGTCATGCGGACGAACTTCCAGCACAACCTGTGTACCTGTGATCTCCCCTTTCGATCCATAACCGAAGCCAGGATCGAAAAAACCGGCGTAGTGAGTCCGTAACTCTCCGCAGGCTGCTTCGTACGCCACCATTTCGGCGGCATAGCCGGCCGGCACACGGATGCGCTCCTTCGAGGCGAGGATATAAAACTCTTCCGGCTCCAATAACAAGCTATCGTGGCGATGGCGATGGAGCGGTTCCCAAAAATCAGTCGCAGCATAATGGCCGACTTTCTCGAGATCAATGACATGGCTGTTTTTCTTTGCCCGATAACCGATGACACGAGTGTCTCCTTGATCCGTTCCGGCGAGATCAATGCGGAGGAATAGACCGCGCTCAACACGAAAGTCTCGGCTGCTTACGACCGTATGGGATGTCGTATTGTGATACAGCAATGGCGTGTGTCGGTGAAGAGCCTGAAGCGCCCGGTCCTGCACAGCGGCCTCGCCGCACACAAACCGGACTTGGTTCAGCGACTGCCCCGTGCGAACTTTAATGGCAAACGAGCGTGGGACGATCTCCAGGAAGAGCCGGCCCCGATAACCGGCACGGATTTCGTCGAATCCGGAGGTGAGATCCGTCACGACCCGGGTGAAGACATCCAAGCGGCCTGTCGTGCTCTTTGGGTTCGCCCGTGCGTGGACCGTCTTTGGAAGAGCCAGCTGCTCCAGTAACGGAACGAGATACACATGGCCCTTCTCCAGAATCGCCCCGTCGGTCAGATCCATCTCGTACATCACGAGGTCCGATTGATAAAAATCCAGCACGTTCAGTCGTGAGGAGATGGCCGACAGTTCCGGCAAGAAGCTGCTGATCAGTCGATAAGCCTTGCGGCCCAGACGGAGATCGAGACTGGCCGGCTGGATCTGCCTGCCTTCGATTGTCGGAGAGGCGCTGATGGCTCGGCTTGCGATCAAGCGCTTGATGTCCTGATAGGGGAGGATACCGGCTCGGTGCGAATGGGTCGTCACAGGTCGTCCGCATCTCCGCCGCAACTGTTACCCCAGGCGGCGTAGCCGTCGCGATCGGGGTAGCTGTCGCTGCAAGCCGCATAGGCTTCTTCTGAACCATCGAGCGAGGAACGTACATCGATCAGCTGAAGCTCCCGTCGATGATCGGACTTTGGCTGGGGATAGCGGAAGGTCTTATCCTCATAATTCCGGAGAATCGCCCCATCCTCATCCAGATGGACCACGTAGTTGTCGGGCAGCAACGGGATCTTACCGCCGCCGCCCGGCGCATCGATCACGAAGTGGGGCACGGCCATTCCGCTCGTGTGGCCTTGGAGCGCCTGAATGATGCGCAGGCCCGTTTCAACGGTCGTTCGGAAATGATTCGTTCCCTTGGTCAAGTCAGCCTGATAGAGGTAATAGGGCTTCACCCGTGCAAGGAGCAGTTGATGGACGAGGCGCTTCATGATTTCCGGATCGTCGTTCACGCCTTTGAGGAGCACTGTTTGGGCTCCGAGTGGAATGCCGGCATCCGCGAGTCGGCCACAAGCGGCTTTCACTTCGGGCGTCAGCTCGTCCGGGTGATTGAAATGCAGATTCATGTAAATAGGATGGTACTTTTTGACCATGTCGCAGAGATGGGATGTGATGCGTTGCGGCAACGTTCCCGGAACCCTCGATCCGATGCGGATGATCTCCAAGTGAGGAATCGTTCGAAGCGCCTTGAATATACGTTCGAGGAGATGGTCAGGAAGCAGCAACGGGTCGCCTCCAGAGAGGATCACATCGCGCACCTCTTTGTGCTCGCGGAGATAGTCGATGGCGCGGTCCAGCTCGCCCTTCTTGAGAAAACCAGGTTTGCCGACCAGACGTTTTCTGGTACAAAACCGGCAATAGATCGGGCATTGGTTCGTGACCATCAGCAGCACTCGATCAGGGTAGCGGTGCACGAGGTGCGGCACCGGGCTCATGAGATCTTCTTCAAGGGGATCGTCGTCGGCCGCAATATCGTCCAACTCCGCCGCGTCTGGTACCACCTGTTTCCAGATCGGGTCATCCTTCGATTTGATCGTCTCGAGTACCGTCGGGGTAATCCGCATGGGATAAGGGCCGACAATCGCTTCGACCTCCTTTTCATCGATGCCGAACCGTTCGGCCAAGTCCTTGGGCTTCACGATGCTCTGAGCCAAGACTTGTCTCCAGTCTTCCATGAATCGTCCTTCGGTTGGTCAGTTAATTCGGCAAGATGGGTGTTCGTCGTCTTGGTCCAACACATCGGGCCTGGTGCGGGCTTGCGACTGGAACTCGGTTGCCGCTTCGGATCCCGCGCGCTCGGCACCATACCGCTCGTTCAGATAGGCCAGGATGTCATCGGTTTCCGTCAGAACGAGATCGCCGTCCTTGAGGACCGGCACATAGTATTGGCCGGATACCTCGTACACCTGCGTGCGCAGTCGCCTGCTGTCCGGCACGACGACCGCTTCATAGGTCAGTCCCAAATCAGCCAGTTTTTGACGGACCTCATGACAGTCAGGGCACCAATCGACATGGAAAAGAGTCACAGCCACAATCCTATTAGGCTACCAGGAAAAGGCAGAAAGTGAAACGGCCAATTTATGGTTGATCATGAGGGCGCGCATCAGGCTGATCGGAGGGCACAAGGAACCATAATGGCGTCCATCATCCCGTGAAGAATCTTCTTGTCAGCCGGGCAGAGGGTCGCCAGAATGCCGGCGAGCTCGACCTGACCCTCTGAAACAAAATAGTAGGGAGAGAGGCGTACGCGGCCTGACATGCGTGCCATGGTCTGTTCGTCGTTTTGCACAAAGTCCATTTCAAATAACCGCCCCTTATGGAACTCTTGCAAGATATAGGGTGTCGTCGGGAATGATGCGAGCGCATTCCGCAGCGCCTGGACCCATTCGACTTGGGGCAGGTCATGTCCGATCGACACGCCGCGACTTCCCCAAGCGAGTGTGGAAAATCCGGAAGGCTTGACGACGAAACGGCGCTCCTTTTGCGTGGCCGTCTCGAGATCGGCCCAGTTTGAAACCGCACGTCCACTGATCCGTAGGCCGGGAATCGTCGCGATTGCAGGAAGCGGTGCTGGGTCGATCAGCCAGGTCTTGGGCATGATGGTGCTTAAATGAAGCAGGCAGTCGGTCCCCAGTTCCTTTTCCCAGAATGGACGAAGCATAGGATGGTGGAGCAGTGCGAACGCAGATTTTTCTTCCAGTGTCGGCTTGTAAGGCGGCGTCACGGACACCCAGCCTTTCTTCGCGGCATATTGAACGAGCTCGGCCTTGGGAATATTCAATAGGTCAAACAGTTCATAAAAGCGATAGACCATGCTGACGGCTTGTTCGCTGCCGTCCACATGCAGCCGAAGCCCTTCTTCTGTAAAGCGAACCTCATGCGGCTCGACACACCAGACGGGCAGCTTCTCTTCGCGGAGTTCAGCGGCCAACCAGGACATTTCCTGCCGATAGTCCTTGGATTCATCCGAGACCAGGATCGCAATGCATCCTTCGCGCCGGCCTCGCAAAGATTGCAGCATGCGGGCAAATCCTCGCACCATCCCGTCTCGTCCCCCGATGAGCTGGGAATCACTGCCATCAAGGTCGTGATAGATGTACGAGAGGCAGGCGGTGAGCCCGATGCCGCCCGGAACCGAATCCAGCTCGGTGATGACCATGCCGTTCTCTGTGGGAATCACATCGGGCCTGATGACGGCGGGCAGGGCATCGCGAAACCGTTTCATTCGGCTGTACTGCACCAAGGCTTCCGGCTTGCCTTGATCAAGGTATCGTGCAACCCAGGGTGGTTGAATTCCTTTGACGCTCTCGTTGTAGAGCCGGTTCAGCGCTTGATAGAACGAGAGCAGTTGTGGCCCCAAATCGGTGAAGAACTGCAATTGATCAGAGGACAGGTAAAACGGACAGGGGCTGACTCGCCACGAGGTCGCCGTCTCCAAGCCTGAAGACGGCTGCTGAACAGATAGGGCGGCTGGAACTCTAAACAGATTGGCGTGGCGCAATCGCGTGCGGATGGCAGTGCAGCGATCGCGCGCGGCCTCTGGAGAAAACGTCGGGCAGGGGGCTTCGGTCTGGGACAAGGGAGGAACCATTAGTTACGTTTCGGCCTAAAGGACATACGGCATCCGATGGTGCAAAGGGACTTCATGCTAACACGCACGTCAGAGACCGACAAGAGGCCGACGGACTACCCGAAGAGGATATGGTATACGGAGCAATGTGACAGGTCGCAAGATGGTTAGAAGCGAACCTTCCTTGCTACCGTCAGCCATGCATCGTATGATTGGCTCTCGATGGATCTCATTACAGTGGATTCCAAACAAGCAATAAAGGTTCTGCCTCAGCTGGTCCCCGATTCCGCGTGTTTTCGTTGTGATGTCTGTTGTCGTTTTCCGGAAGCCGACAGCTTTCTCCGCCCGTACTTTACGAGTGCGGAAATCAACGATGCCGTGGCACATGGAGTTCCCGAGTCGTTCTTTCCCAACAAGGCTGGCTCGCAGGTCCATCTTGTCGAGAATCCAACCGGCGAAGGGTATCTCTGTCCTGCGTTTGATTCGAAGTCAGGCCTTTGTGGAATCTACGACGTTCGCCCATTGGATTGTCGGCTGTACCCGTTGGCGTTGATGTGGGACGCGTCTGGTCGAGAAGTCCAGCTTGGTTGGGATTCCAAGTGTCCATTCGTTCGCGACGCGCACTCAAGTGCAATTCGCGAGTATGGGGATCGTGTTGCCACCTTCCTTGCGGATGAGGCGATCGTGGAAGCGATTGCGGCTCATCCTCGTCTCGTCGGTCGGTTTCAGGAGGATGTGGTCGTTCTCAAGGCGCTCCCGCACCTGACGGTTCGGCTTGGTCCTAAGCCGGTGGATCCTCAGCTCCGTCCGTTGACGTTGCAGGACGCAGCCGGTTTTGCAAAGGCGCTCGATCGTGCTCAGGTGATCGGCCATGACACGCCGGCCGCCTTTGCGTTTCCCTACCACTATATATGGACATCGCTGCTTCCCTACTGGTGGATGGAGTTCGATCACACGTTGTTTCTTTTTGCCGAGTCTCCGGACGGATGGTTCATGCCGCTTCCACCCCTCGGAGCCGGGCCGCTGGATCAGGCGGTGGAGGAAGCATTCGCGCTGATGCGGTCGTGGAACGGACCGTCGCCGGTGAGTCGTATCGAAAACGTGATGGAGTCCCAAAGACGGCTGCTGGAGTGCGACAGGATCCAATTCCGTCGGAAAGAAGGAGACTATCTCTACCCGGTTGAGGCTCTAGTTGCCTTGGCCGGAGACCATTACAAATCCCAACGGGCGCTCTGCAATCGTGTGGCCAGAGAACGGGTGATCACGAGCGAACCGTATCGTGCCGGCCACCAAGCCGGCTGCACGCTTCTGTATCGACGGTGGGCCCAGCAGAAACGCCGGGGAAACCTCGATCAGATGGGGGCGCTGCTTCTGGAGGATGCGGAAATGGCCCATGCGCTCGTCTTTGAAGAGCATGAACGGATCGGCTTGTCTGGTACGATCGTGAGGGTCAACGGTGACATCGCCGCCTATACCTTCGGCTACCGGCTGACTCCTCTAACCTGGTGCATCCTGCTGGAGGTCGCGGATCGTTCTATCACAGGCCTGGCGCAGTGGCTCTTCCGTGACACCTGTCGAACTGCCCTGGCCCAAGGAGCGGCCTCTATCAATGCCATGGATGATGGAGGTCTTCCGGGACTCCGTGCTGCCAAATCGGCTTACCATCCGACCGCAGTCCTCGATACCTGGACAATCACAAGGACGACTACATGACCCAACCGGATGAGCGAAACGCAGCAACAGCTCGACGGTATGAGTGGTTGATGTTCGTGATGGTCTTACTCACGCTGTTCACCCTGGGTGTGGGAACATTCCTGCTCGGCCATGTTGAGCGGAGCATCGTGGCGGCTGTCTGGCTCCCTCTGTTGGTGCTCTTATTATGGTCGACGATTCGATTGCGTGCCGAATACCGGCAGGCTCAACAGGAAAGTGCTTGGGCTCGTGCCGCCGAGGCGGCCTTACTACAAAGTCAGGAACGCAATCGAGCGATTGTCGATACGGCACTTGATGGAGTCATCACCATCGACGCCGCCGGAATCGTGACGGAATGGAATGCCCAAGCGACCGTCATCTTCGGATGGACTCGCGAAGAGGCGATGGGGAAATTGCTCTCGGACACCATCATCCCTGAGCGAGATCGAGAGGCGCATATTCAAGGGATCAGGGAGTATCTCAAGACCGGAGTCGGCCCTGTGCTGAATCGTCGGATCGAGATCGCTGCGCGCCATAAGGAAGGCCACGAGTTCCCGGTCGAGCTCGCTGTGTCGCCGGCGCGTATCGGTGAAGCGTATATCTTCAGCGCGTTTGTGCGAGACATTACCGATCGTCGTCGGGCTGAACGACGGCTCGCGTCCCAATATGCGGTGACACGAGTCCTCTCCGAGGCCCTGACGCTGGAAGAAGCGGTGCCAAGAATCACTCAGGCAGTCGGCGAAAGCCTTGAGTGGGACGTAGGTTTATTTTGGCGATTGGATAAACAATCGGGAACATTGCGGTGTCTCCATCATTGGCAAGCGGAGACCATCTGCGCTGAGGCATTCATTGCCGCGAAGCAGCTCCAGAGCTTCAAGCTAGGGGCTGGGCTGCCGGGTCGAATTTGGGAAAGCGGACGACCGATGTGGATCAGAGATGTGACCTGCGATCCCGTGTTTGTTTTGGCGGATGTCGCTGCCAAGGCCGGACTTCATGGCGCGTTCGGGTTTCCGATCCGTATCGCCGGTGAAGTCGAGGGCGTCATCGAGTTCTTCAGCGATCAGGTTCGTGAGCCCGATGGCGAGTTGCTCAGTATGATCACCGATGTCGGCCTCAAGATCGGGCAATTCGGCGAACGGACGAGAGCCGAAGAGGCGTTGCGCCTGACGGAGGCACAACTGCGCCAAGCGCAGAAGATGGAGGCTGTGGGGCGGCTCGCTGGTGGTGTCGCCCATGATTTTAACAATCTGCTGACGGTGATTCGAGGATACAGCGAACTGGTCCTGAGTCGCTTGGGGTCGGCAGATCCTGCCCGACGCGAGATGGCAGAAGTCAAGAAAGCCGCCGATCGTGCTGCCGGCCTGACCAGCCAACTGCTGGCATTCAGCCGCCGGCAATTTGTGGCGGCGAAGATCGTGGATTTGAACGCGATCGTCATGAACATGGACGGGATGCTGAGGCGGTTGTTGGGGGAGGACATCATTGAGCTCTGTGCCGACCTGGAGCCGCAGTTGGGATCGATCAAGGCAGATCCGGGGCAGATCGAGCAAGTGATCATGAACCTGGCTGTGAATGCTCGAGATGCCATGCCGACCGGAGGTAAGCTGACGATCGAAACCAGGAACGTCACGATCGGAAAGGGCCCTCGGCGTGAAACGACGACGCTCGATGTGGGAACCTACGTGCTCCTGGTGATCAGGGACACCGGCCATGGGATGAGCGAAGAAACTCAATCGCATTTATTCGAGCCGTTTTTTACTACGAAGGAAAAAGGGAAGGGGACAGGACTTGGGTTGTCCACGGTGTACGGTATCGTGAAGCAAAGCGGCGGAACGATCGGGATCGAGAGCAAGCCGGGACAGGGCACCATCTGCAAGATCTTTTTCCCGAAGGTGGATCAGGCCGCAGAGGCAGCTCCAATCGTCAGCGGACCAGTGGGCGGAGCGATCGGGCGAGAAACGATACTCGTGGTTGAGGACGACCCGTCGGTGCGCGGACTCGTGCAGGAAGCGCTTCGCATCAGTGGGTACGAAGTGTTGGTGGCGCGTCATGGCATCGAAGCGCTCCTGACCGGTGCGAAGCACCTGGGCCCGATCCATTTATTGCTGACAGACGTCGCGATGCCGCAGATGAGCGGGCCGGAGGTGGCAGAAAAACTGATGGTGGTTCGGCCCGAGATCAAGGTCTTGTACATGTCCGGCTACCCCGATCATCCGGTGTTCGAACAGGGTGGGGTCAAACGAGACACGGCCTTTCTTCAGAAACCCTTCACGCCCAATCTATTGACCCAAAAAGTTCGTGAAGTGTTGGATGGAAAGAAGGTCGCCTAACAGCCTGGTGAAAAACCATTTTGCTACTCCATACCTCTCGATCTGTCCGAGGTCGCACACCTGTTTCTAGGCTCCCGGCTGTTATGCTTCATGCCGTTGACTTGCGCAACTCAGATAAGGCTTCGAGAATTTCTGCTGGACGAGGCGGACAGCCGGGGATACGGATATCCACGGGAATATGCCGTTCCACAGGCCCGGTCACTGCATAGCTGCCTTTGAACATGCCGCAGTCGATCGCACAGTCGCCGAGTGCAATGACAATTTTCGGGTCAGGAGTTTGCTTGTGGACGTCTTTCAACGCGCGCTCCATGTTGACGGTGACCGGTCCGGTCACCACCAAGGCATCGGCATGGCGGGGCGAGGCTGCGATATGAATGCCGAACCGTTCGGCATCGTACACAGGATTCAAGAGCGCGTTCATCTCCATCTCACAGGCGTTGCACGAGCCGGTATCTACTTCGCGGATCGCGAGCGACCGTTTGAAGAGCGTGGATTTTTCTTTGGCCTCCGGGATAACCGGTAGCAGAGGCTTCTCCGCTCCTCGATACTGACCCGTCACAACCCCGATTTTCAAACTCTTCTTGATGATACGGAACATGTTCGGCCTCCTACAGGTCGTTTCCAGCGTATGAGAGATTGAAGCTCTTGTTGATGAGAGGAAAGTCCGGGATGATATTCCCCGGCACGGCCCATTGAATCGCGGGCCAATTCACGAACGAGGGGTCACGGACTTTGCAACGATGAATCCGGCCGCCTTCTCCTGCCATCACCATATAAAGGATTTCCCCTCGCCAACCTTCGACCGCTGACAGAGTCCAGTCACCTGGGTTCGGCAAATGGCTTGGTTCATTTGCGACTGGTCCGTCCGGGATCTTGCTGCGAATCTCGCGAATGAGGCGAATGGATTCGTGGATCTCATCGCCGCGAACGCGCAATCTGGCTCTTACGTCACCATAGCGATACAGAGCCACATTCACTGGTAGTTCGTCATACGCAGCGAACGGGCGATCACGTCTTAGATCGCAATCCATGCCCGAGGCTCGCCCCACGACGCCCATCACCGCATGATCCCATGCCGCTTGCTCGTGGAGGATCCCTGTCGTTTCCAGGCGATCGGTAAGAGAAGCGTTCGCAAAAATGATGGCTCCCACCTCGGAGAAGTCCGGCTGGATTCGGTTCAGCTCATCCACAATGTCGGTGAGTTGTCGGTTCTCGATGTCCCGAGTCACTCCTCCGACCCGGATGGCACCCCGAAGGAACCGTGAACCTGTGAGCCGATCATTGAGCTGCATGATCCGCTCTTTCATCCGGCCACAATGCGCATGGGCGAGCGCATACGCTGTATCGTTGCACATGGCGCCGATGTCGCCGAGATGATTGTACAGTCGTTCCAGCTCCAAAAAGAGAGCACGAAGGTACCTGGCGCGCCGAGGCACCTGGAGGCCCAAAAGCGTTTCAACCGCCTGGCAATAGGCGAGACTATGTCCTACCGTTGTGTCCCCGGACACGCGTTCGGCCAGCGGTACCGCCCCGATCAGCATCTGCTCCTCAAAAAGCTTTTCCACACCGCGGTGTTTCCAAAAATGGCGCAGCTCGAGCTGCATGATCGGTTCGCCGGCCACGGAAAACCGAAAATGTCCGGACTCGATGATCCCGGCGTGGATCGGGCCCACCGGCACCTCAAACACACCTTCTCCTTCGATGCGTCGGAAGTGATGCTCACCCTGCCGTCGACCGAGCACGCGGTCCCAGGGAAAGTCTTTCCTGAGGGGGTGCGTCCCCTTCGGCCAGTGCTCGTGTCGGACCAGACGTCGCAGGTCCGGGTGCCCCTCGGGAATGAGCCCGAACAGGTCGCGAATCTCTCGCTCATACCACTTGGCGGCATGAACGTGCGGCGTAATGGATGGGAACAGCCGATCGTTGCCTGTGAGCTCAATGGACAACACCACCCAGTGGCGGGACGCCTCTAGAGTGAACAGGTAATGAAGCCCGTAGCTGTCACGAGCAGGGCGATGATCACAGGCCCATATGAGTGTCAGCCGGCCGCGCAAGGTCGGCTGGGTATGCAGGTAGCGAGTGATCGCTGGAAGTAGGTCCTTAGGAACCTGGAAATGCGAAGATTCTCCGCAGACCGGGTCGCCCTGCACAATGGCCGGGAACGCGGCTTTGAGTAGGTCGTCACAGGGCCGGGCCTCTGTCATGACAGTCCTCTCCTATTGGATTACAAGCAGCATGGTCGCCTGTTCCAAAAGTTGCTGTATGGGCGGCGGCAGGAAAAAACTGAATACCACCAGTGCTCCGGCAAGAAAAATGATCGGCAAATGACCCAATGTCCAGGTTTCTGCCCGGAGGATTCCTTCCGGCGGCGTACCCCAAACCATCCCGGTCATGCGATAAAGCAATCCACCAAATGCGAGAACCGCAGCCATGAGAAATACCGCAGCCAATGCTATCCGCCCGAATTGGTCCGACAATGGAACGGTCACCATGCCCTCGGTACTGGTGAACCACATTCCCGGAACCCCTTGCGAGGCGAGGGCCGTGACGACTTGGGTTTCGCTGGCAAATGATGAGAACGGAGGAAGCGCCGATAGGGCCAATCCTGAGATCATCAGCGCCATTGCCGTCCAGGGCAGGGCAGTCGCCACCCCCTGCACCTGATCGATTTCCACGGTGTGAAAGCGACGATGAATGTTGCCCGCAGCAAAAAACGCCATCGACTTGGCAAATGCATGATTCAACAGATGAAACAGTCCGCCGAAGGTTCCCACTGCTCCCCCGACTCCGAATCCAATCATGGCGATCCCCATGTGCTCGATGCTGGAATAGGCAAACAATCGTTTGTAGTTGTGCTGGATAAGAATGAAGAATGCCGCAGTCACCAATGAGGCAAATCCGAGCAACCCCAACAGCCCGCCGGTGAAGGCAAACGGCACCGCATGATCGATGATCATCCTCATCCTCAGAATTGCATAGACCGCGACCACTTCGAGGACGCCTGCGAGCATGGCTACCACTGGAGCCGGCGCTTCCGTATAGGCATCCGGCAACCAGCTATGCATCGGGACAAGCCCCACCTTGGTCCCATAGCCGACCAGAATGAAAATGAAGGCCAGCTTCAACACATGCGGATTGAGTCGGTCGGCCACGGGGAGCAGTTGCGTCACATTCAATGCCTGGCTGACATCAGTGAGCACATGAAGCGACGAATAATACAGAAGCACGACACCGAACAATGCGAGCGATATTCCGACTGAACACAAAATGAGATATTTCCACCCTGCCTCCAGCGACTCTCGTCGTCGCCAAAAGGCGATCAGAAAGGTTGTGGCGAGCGTCGTCGCCTCAATGGCGACCCACTGCACCCCGACACTATTCGCGATGGTTGCAACTACCATGGCAAGTAAAAACATATGAAAAAGAAAAAAGAACAAGTTGAGCCTTGTAGACGCGATGACGCCCCGCGCCACTTGTTCATCCATGTAGGATCGCATATAGAACGAAGATGCCAGTCCGACCACTCCGATGATGAAGAGAATGAAGGTCGACAATGCATCGAGATACACCAACTGCTCCAAAGCCGTGAATGGGCCGTCTTTCAGCATAGTTCGGGTGATCATGATTTCTGCCGTCACGAGAACGGTCATGCTCATGAGGTTGATCGTGTGGAGCAGCGCGGAACGGTGAACGACCAAGCTCAACCCTCCCGCGAATAGCGGCGCCGCTACCAAGGCCACGACCTCGATCATCAACGGATCCTCCGCTATTCTTTCAGCACGGTAAGTTGATTCGTGTCCACGCTGTCGAACGCGTCCTGTAAGCGGTTCGTATAGATCCCCGCGATCAATGTCGCGATGAGTACGTCAAAGAACACACCCAATTCGACGATCAACGGCATCCCGTATGTGGCGGCGGTGGCGCCCAAGAACAAACCGTTTTCCAGCACCAGAAAACCGACCAGTTGCGTCACGGCCTTTTGTCTCGCGATCATCGTAAACAATCCGATGAGCACGATCGCGAGGGCGATGGCCAGAGAATCCCTCGTGAGCAGAAAGCCCAACGGAATGATCGGCTGGGAGATGAAGAAGGCCAGCATGACCAGTCCGCCGCAGATCAACAGCCCGGCCGGAACAGTGACGTACATCACCAATTCTCGCTTGACGTTGAGGCGGTCAATGACTTTCTTGAGGACCCGAGGAATGATGATCACCTTGATGACACCGGTCAGCGCCGCCGCAACGTAGAGGTGCTGGTTCCCGGTCAAATAGGCCACCAGTGCCGTCGTCACAACGAGAAAAGCCGACTGAAGCGCGAACAGGTCGACGCAGGCCGAGAGCCGCCGTTGCGCCACAATCGCGAAACAGGTCAACAAGAGCAAGGCCGAGCACAAGTCGACAAGTTGCGATCCACTGTAAGAAAGAACCTGCATCCGCTCAGCTCCGAAGAGTATAAAAGAACAGCAGGCCGAGCAGCCCGAGGATAAACGCAACGCCCAAAAGATCCGTGACGCGGAACAACCGCAATTTTGCGAACATACATTCGATAATTCCGATCACCACCGCGAGTGCTGCAGTCTTCGCCAGGTAGACCAGAAGTCCGATCATCATTGCGGCAGGCGCTGCAGTGGTCGCAATTCCCCAAGGAGCGAAGACGTTGGCAATCAACGAAAGGAACAGGGCCAACTTCAGACCAGCCGCCCATTCAAGCAAGGCGAGATAGCGTCCCGAGTACTCCAGGATCATGGCTTCATGAATCATCGTGAGTTCGAGATGCGTCGCTGGATTATCGACCGGCACCCGTCCTGTCTCTGCGAGCGCCACGATAAAGAGGGCCGCCAACGCCATCAGCTGCGGGGAAGGGTCCGTTACGGTACCTTCCAGCAGCGCGGTCCTATGGACGATCGTGCTCAAGTTCGTCGAACCATTGGTCAGAGCGATCGCAAAGATAGAGAGGATCATGGCCGGTTCGGTCAGGGATGCAACGATTGCCTCGCGACTGCTTCCCATCCCGCCGAACGCTGATCCAGCATCGAGGCCCGCAAGAATCAGGAAAAACGTTCCCAATGCCAGGAGATACACAAGCGCGATGATGTTTCCCGCAAAGTTCATGGGATTCAGCGAGATGAACGTCGGAACCAATAAACCAGCAGAAAGTGTGGAGGCGAACACGATGTAGGGTGTCGCTGTAAAAACCCAAGAGGCGGTCGTCGAGATGACCGGCTGCTTCTGGAAGAGCTTAGCCAGGTCAGCGTAAGGCTGGAGGACGCTCGCGCCCCGTCGTAATTGCAGACGTGCTTTGACCTTGCGGATCAGACCGACAAGAAACGGCGAGACGGCCAGTAAGACCGTCACTTGAGCAAGAACGAGAATGATCGCCTGTAGCATCAATTACACCGCGAGCAACAACAAGAGGATGAGGGTGACGAAGATATAGGTCAGATAAAGATGTAGGCTTCCTGCCTGGATCACTCTCAGCCGGTCAGCCAGCGTCGTGAAGAAGGCTACCAGGGGATCGTAGAGATACTTCTCAAAAATCGGTTCGATGTGAAATTCAAAGTGGCGTCGTTTGGCAAAGTATCGCGACTCATGCAGAAACTCCGTCTCGAGTTTGGCCGTCGGCTGGTAAACAGTACTGAAGACGCGCTTGATCGGCTGGACGAAACCGGTTGCGGTGTATTCCATCCGAGGTGTGAGGTTGATTCCGCAGCTCCAGGTCTTATAACGGCGTTTTCTTAGACGTCCGCCGAACGTGACGGCCAATCCCCATCCCAGCAGCGCCAGCGCCATGAGTAGCAGCGAGAGCGCCGGTGTGGACAAGCTTGAGAATTCGACATTCACCGGCGCAAGAGCCCATCCATCCATCGCCAGCACCTTACCTTCAATCGATATTCCCGCCAGAGGAGCGACGACACGATCCAACAGCGGCAGCATCACCATCGGCGCGACTCCCAGCACCACACAGAAGGCGGCTAGGAGACCCATCCCGACAAGCATAGGGGCCGGCACTTCTTCAGCGTGGCGTGCCTGCGTACTTCGCGCCAGTGCGAGAAACGAAATCCCGAAAGCTTTTGCGAAGCAAGCCAGAGCCAGTACGCCGGTCAAGGCCAGGATAGCAGCGGCGATGGGCAGCATCAGTTTGAGAAACGCCGTCGGAAGCTGATAACTCAGAAAGAGACTTTGGAAGACCAGCCACTCGCTCACAAATCCATTCGTGGGAGGAAGTGCGGAAATCGAGACTGCTCCGACCAAAAAAAAGACTCCCGTCCAGGGCATGCGCCGAAGCAAGCCGCCATATTCCTCGATGTTACGTACATGAGTCGCATAGAGCAGCGAGCCGGCGCCTAGGAACAGCAGAGCCTTGAACATCGCGTGATTGATCGTGTGGTACAGCCCCGCCAGCAGTCCGAGAGCGGCCAGTTCCTTCAACCCGTAGGACTGAAAGACCATGCCGGCTCCGATTCCCAACAAGATGATTCCGATGTTTTCTACACTATGAAAGGCGAGGAGTCTCTTGAGGTCATGCTCCATCAACGCGTACATCACGCCCAGCAACGCTGATGTTGCTCCTAGGAACAGCACGGTGAACCCCCACCACCAGGGAAACTGGCCACCGAGAAAATCGAAATACACCCGAATCAGGGCATAGATCGCGGTCTTAATCATAACGCCGGACATCAGAGCCGAAATATGTGACGGTGCCGCGGGGTGAGCATAGGGCAGCCAGACATGGAGCGGTACGATACCCGCTTTTGTGCCGAAGCCGATCAAGGCCATCAGAAAGGCGAGCGTTCTCATGCCCTCCGGTAGGGACTGGTTAGGATGCCGGAAAATTTCAAAGGAGAACGACCCGGCACCCTGGAAGAGGATCAGGAATGCCACGATGATGAACGCCGTTCCGACATGCGTCATGATCAAGTAGAACAATCCCGCATAGCGGACCTCGGTTTTTTCATGCTCCGTCACCACGAGGAAATAGGAGAGCAACGACATCAGTTCCCATGCGATGAGGAAAAAGAAGCCGTTGTCCGCGAGCACCACCAGGGTCATGGAACAAAGAAACCCATTGAAGAGGGATCCAATCGTCGAGACTGATGCGCGCCCATCAAAATGCCGCACGTATCCAAGGGCATAAATCGAAGCGGCGAGACCCGCGAGGGAGATGGTCAAAAGAAAGAATGCGGCCAGTGGATCAATTCGAATCGTGAAGGCGAGCAGGGGAATCGTCGATGCTAGTGAGCCGGTGATGAATCCCGAAGACGTGAGGCCAAGGAGCCCGAGAACGACACCTGCGCTGGTTGCCACGACGGCGGGGACACCGGCAGAGAGACTTTGAACTTCAGCTCGTCGGGGGAGACAGAATGGGAGCAGTATACCGACGACATAGCTGCCGAGAAGAATCCATAACAGGTTCAGCATGCGATCGGTTGAGGTCCTCGTGCTCTTGTCGGATTACCTCAGGACGATTGAATGTTGCGGTTCATCCGCAACATTGGCTGAGATACAGGAGCGATCGCTCATCTGCGATTGGCGCATGCCGAGTTGTTCAGCGGGCCACGAATCCTGCGTCTCAACCACCCACAACTACATGTACAACCGTTACCAACAGTGCGATAACCAGCATCGTGTAGCAAGTCATTTTCAAATCCTGCCATGCCCGCGTTTCATTGTTTTTCACGATCAGCCTCCTGCTTACTGAAATCCGGACTTGAGTGGTGAGTATGTGTAATGCCGTTCGGCTTACGGCACTCAACGCGCGGTCCGGTCAT
>JARFXO010000009.1 GCA_029194665.1 Nitrospira sp.
AAAGGTGGCCGGAAGCGGCTTGACCCGAACGACGGGATTAACGAGTTTAACGCGACGCTCGACCCGCAAGTGCCTCGTCCGACCCTTGGCGATTCTGAAGCCGAAGCCCAGGGTGAATTTGTCGAGCGGCTCGACGATAATGGCTGGCACAACGGGCTCATTGCCATCGCCCCCCACGGCGGTAAAATCGAACCGCACACCGACCAGCAGGCCGAGCACCTCGCATCGCAGTTGTCGGCCAAGGGTGTCAGCTCGTGGCGGTGCAAGGGTTGGCACCCCAACGGCCCGTTTGAACACTGGCACATCACCTCGATCGATATTCACGAGGCGTGCTTTCCGCTTCTCAACTCGGTCATCTCTCGCGGCTTCAAATATGCCGTCGCCTTTCATGGAGTCGACGACGACGTATCAGACGACATCCTCATCGGCGGCCTCGCGCCCGATGCCTTGAAGGAGAAGATCAAGGAAGCCATCGAAGGCGCCGTCGGCTCGGAGTTCACTGTGCGCATCACGACGCCAGATGATCAGTTCGGCGGCGATGACAAGAGGAACATCGTGAACAGACTCACGGCGGGTGGTGCAAATGGCATACAGATCGAGCAGAAGGAGGCTCCGCGGGAAGAGAAAGGACTGGCCATCGCCGAGGCCGTCGCCAAGGTCTACGCCTCCAAGCTCTAACTGCGCATGATAACGAGAGAACCATCAGCCGGCCAGGGGGAGACAAAACGCGATGGCACTCTGATCACGCCATTCACGGAGAAGTTGTTCGTGCGCGTAGATGTGACCGAGGAGTTTCCGTTTTTGGTGACGAAGTTGTCACCGTACTACGACCGATGAACTTGAAATGATGAAGGAGGATACAAAATGGACATGCCAAGATTTACCGGAGAGGCCTCGCTCTACAAGACGAGCAGGCATTACCAAACCAGTAGACAGGTGTTCAATTTACCCGTGCCAATGGCTAGGGTGATCTCCTCGGCGATTAACGAGGGAGGCAGGACTGTCGACTGCGACACCTGCGTGGGCGGTGAGTGCGTGGGCTGCCTCGAGAAAATGCTGCATAAAGGCAAATTCGAGGGCTTGGACCCAGGTGGCGGTGGCGGGGGAGGTGGTCCGGTTGAACCGTGCCTCAGCCACGACGAGTGCACCCCGTGCGTCTCACAGGGGCCGTCTATTTTTTCGCCGGGTCGCAGGTTTTGTCAGCACTCTGTTTGCCAGCCGACGGCTTTCGGGGGATGTAGTTGCACGGTATTCAAGGGATTCGAGAAATGCACTCCGACTCGCAATACCGGGGTCTTGCAGCGGTAGGCGACCGTAACCTAAAGAAAGGAGATGTGAAATGAATACCAATAGTGTTCTGCCTGGGTTTACAGCAGAAGCGTCGCTCGACAAGACCGCTCTGCATTATGCAGGAATGGTAATTAGCGCCGCTGCCCTCAACCAAATAGCGCCGCAGATCTTATTAGCCCCTGGGTCATTAACACCGTCCCTCCCACCAGGGACCTGTGTCGACATTCTCTACGCCCCAGATTGCCGTCAGGTGAATCCTTTCACAGAGTGCTGCAAGAGAAGCCATGAGCTTAAGTGTCCGGTACTTGACTCTCCGAACTGCACGACAAGCCGAGTGGATAGTTGTACAGAATGTCGCTCCACCGTTTCGGGCTTTCCTACCAATGGGGTATTTAAGGTTTAGCCCGCGTAGAAGGATGCGGTGAACGAAGGGAACCGCATCGCTCGCAACAGCTCGCGTAGGCTGGGTGAGGAACGAAACCCAGCAATAACCTTGCCGCCTCGCAAGGTGCTGGGTTTATCAATCCAGCCTACGGTTTCTAGCCGCAACACCAAGTAACCGAAAGGAGATTTATATGAACGCCAAGAATATGCCAGGATTTACCGCAGACCAGTCGCTGCGCGCAGCGCGCGGGCACTACCGCAGTAGTCGGCGGCATGCATCGCACTTGGACGCTGTCATCCCCTCGATTCCGGCCTGCGCGAACTGCGATTGAATCCTTGACAATTGCGAGAGGAACGGCTGGAGGCCACGTGCCGCCTGCAATGCCTGGGCATGGGGCAATTGTGACTCGAGCGAAGAGAATCCCGGCGGGCATTGTTGGTATGATCCCATTCTCAATAGAAGGATTTGCGATTTGTGAGACGTGTGACTGAGGCAACCGGCATCGCTAGCCCAAGCTCTAGCCCTGCCCGATTAATCTGGCAGCCGTCTGTCTCTTGCCGGATGTTGGGCGAAGGAGCTTTCGAGCGCCACCACACATTGCGACAGGCAATTCACTAACAAAGGAGAAATGAAGATGAACATGCCAGGATTTAGTGCAGAGTCATCGCTTGGCCCAACGAAGGGGCAGTACCGGGTAAAAGCCGTTCTCGAAACATTTTCCTCAGCTGGCAGCGGACCCATTGCGCCACAATTTCGTTTCTCGGCGACATCGGACCCAGATTTGGGTGCATATTTGAGATGTATAGCAAATGGCGGGAACGAGCTTGTTTGCCGCTTCTTTGGCGGACTTCCTCCCTTTACGATAGGTGGCCGTCTGATCAATCGCTGAGGAAGGATAAGGAGCAACCGAGCGCTGGTGTAACGAGGGCGGAGGTGGGTGCCGTCAGGGGATATCTTTTTACAGCAGCCGCCAGGTGCGGCCGTTGTGCAAGACAATCAAACGGTCGCTTATTCCAAGCCGCTAGGTGCTCAAATCGGCATGCACAGAACAAGATGTGGCCCCGAACAACGAAATCTGACTTCCTGAGGATGATGCCCGCAGAATAATGTACTGGCGGGAGTGCCTCGCTGAAATCAGCACGTCATGGAGCTGCTCTTATACTGGATATGCCGCCGTCAGTGGCTTGCTTGAAAATGGTGGCTGTCGATCGCGGCCACGCGATCGGTCTGAAGCGCCAAGTTAGGCGGAAATGGTCTGCACAATCAGCGGCAGCTTGCTGAGTGTGAGTTGCTTCAGCTCGACCTTTTGGCTGGCATTGTCGATGTCGATCCCCACAAGCTGTCCCGCAGCGTCGTAATCCAGAACAATACCTTCAGTGACCTCCCGGCTTTTGACGCTCGGCTGTTCGGAAAGATCGATATAGAGTGAGTCGGTATCCGGATAATAGTTAAGCTTCATGGTTTGAACCCTCGGTCTGGAAAAGCATTGTGTATTGTAAGCTTATCTTCGAGAGTGATCACCCTCAATATCCGTCCCTCAAGCTCCTCAGTACGACCCCAGAACCGGAAACGGTTTCCCTCTTGAGGCTCGCTTCGTAGCGCGTTCTCTAGAACCCGGATGCACCACTCTTTCTTCAGATACGGACGTTTCCGGAGCACTTCCCTTTCAAAATATTCGGTGAATTTATACTGAACCATCTATCACACAATAGCGCATTCCCTCACGGTTGGCCAGTCTTCCAACGAACATCAAGGATCCTTACCCATCGATAGATTAATGACGTGCCCGCCCAGAAAATTTGTAAGGATCTTGAGATTCCCAAGCCAATGAAAAGTTAGATTTCACTGTTTGTTGTCGAAGGCAGGTTCTTGCAGTAATCGTCAGGTGCGACCGTTGGTCACGCGGACAATCAAACGTTCGCTAATCCAAAGCCAATAAGAAGTAAGATCAGCGTACACAGAACAAGATGTGACCCCAAGTCAGTGACTCCAAACCAACGCGAAGAGACTCCCTACCGAGTGCGCCTCCCCGGATTTCTTTCGGATGATGAAGAGATCGGCTTAGGCGATGTGGTCAAGCGAGCCACATCGTACATCGGGATCAAGCCCTGCGGCGGCTGCGAGCAACGAGCGGCCGCGCTCAACCGCTGGATGGTCTTCACGAAAGGACGGTCACGATAGAGGGATGGAGGGATATTCGATGTCCCCGGTCAATCACGTTCACACTCATGAGGAAGGAGACAGCCGATGAACGAACCAACGAACCAGACGGCTCAGGTGAGAGAACAACCGGATCCACCGATCAATGGAAATGACCTGCGCCCTGCCGCACCAGCCTCTGAAGCCCGTCATAGTCACAGCACTATCTCACCGCAAGCGGGCTGCGCCACCTGTGGCGGAGCAACTGGCGTGCCCGTGAAGCCGTCATTTGTCTATGCCATAGGCCGGGTCGAAGCCCGCTTCCCGAACCTGGCAGCGGAAAAAGAATTTGCCCAGGCGACGGGACGCTCCGACACCGCAGGAAAGACCGACCAGCAGAGCTTCCATGCCGTGTTGTCCAAGCGTGAGAACCGGTACCTGGTGCGTCAGCTCTGCTGGGTTCTGACTGTTCAGGGGTTGGAAACCTATCTGTTGGTGCCTCGCGATCCGGCGGATATGGATCTGCTCGTGGAAGCCATTCGGCCGGCACCGAGCCTCAACGACATCGATGTCGTCATCGGCATGCGTGGTCCCATCGCGCCGCCGGAAATGTGCAACGGGCTGCTGGTGCCCATCGTGGCCTTTGACCAGATCTATTCCTTCAATCGTGACGCACTCATCAAGGCCATTCCCAAGCCGGAAAAGACGAAGGCCGAAGAGTTCGCCCCGGCCGCTGAGGAACTATTCAACCGCGTGATCCAACTGACCGACAACGCCGGTGCGACCGATGATCACCGTGCCTTGAACTACTTGGCCATGCGTTACCATGGGATTTATGCGAAGGCGGCGGAGGAATTCGGCAAAGATTGCTCATTGACCGGGGTAGAAGTACGCCCTTCGCCCCTGAGCGGCACGCGCAACATCGTCGATGTGATCTTCGCCTATACCAACCGCAATACCGATTATACGGAGAAGTGTTGTGTTCGCTGCGACGTGACGGAGGAATTTCCGTTCCTGGTGACAAAGATGGGGCCGTACTATGACCGGTAACCCTAACCGACTGAGGGAGGTGTGAAATGAACGCCATGAAAATGCCTGGATTTGCCGGCGAAGTTTCGCTTTACAAGACAATGAATCACTACCACATGATTGGGGCAATCCATCGAGCCGATGGGACTGTGCATGCCGCACAAATCGGCCTTGGCAATCCCTCTTGCTTTGTACAATGCATGCGAGAGTGTATTCAGGAGGGTTTCCCGCCTTTTCAGTGTGGTCCCGCTTGCCACAGACAGTGTAATCCGCCAGTTACTTGTGGACCCTGCGTAGGTGTTCGGCAGTGTTCTGATGGAACCGAGATACCCTGTTCAGTGTGATCTATCGTGCAGACGAAGCGAGCGTAGCTCGGACGTGAAGGAGTGACATTAAAAAATGTCCCCGGTTTACGCCATAACCGTTAAGCCTAAACATAAAGAGGTCTCAAATGAATATTCCTGGATTTGATGCAGAATTGTCGCTTAGCCAAACCAGAGGGATATACCGAGACATGGCTGGGTTCGGCGGATCAGGAATGGGTGAAGTGTCTATGCAGCAATTAGGCAGCTTGTTCCTTACTACATTTGAGTGCTGTAAGTATGATCCATCGGTAAATCGAGTTGTATGCTTGAAGATGCTTGTGAGCCCGTTCGACGACTGCAGCTGCCTCTGGGCACCCGGCGGGGGCCCTCGCATTGACTGCCGCCCGGGGGATATTCCTGTCGTCGACATAACACAGTCTCTGTAGACCTGGTGAACGAAAGCAAAAGGAGTTGGGGTGGGGTCTTAAACCGTGCATGGCGCAGGAGAGCAGGTTCGATCTGGGGGAAACTTTCATGGCATCCTACGAATAATGGCGGTTGAGTTACACCAACTTAAGGGAGATGTGAAGTGAATGCCCTAAATATGCCGGGGTTTACCGCGGATCGATCAGTTTATAGGACGAATGGTTATTACCGGCTTTCAGCCGGAAAGGCTAACGGTATCGCCTCGCCACCGGGTTTTGTACAGCCCATGCAACTAGAGACGCCGATCCCGGGTGGAGCGTTTCCGCCCAGGTGCTTTGACTGCTTCCCCAATCCAAGTTCCGCGACCGGGTGCTCCCAGTTATGTATCAGTCGTTTTCCTTTCAGGATATTGTTGCGGAACTGTGTGGGGTGCGAGGCACAAGTCTGCGGAGGCATCGCGGGAATCCCTTGTCCTGATGCAAGCCAATATTGCGATTCTGGAATCGGGAACTGCCGGGTGGCGGATGCGCAAGGCACGTGCAGGACGAGACCGGAGATATGTCCACTTATATTCAACCCAGTTTGCGGTTGTGATGGCAAGACTTATGGAAATGCATGTGCGGTGGCTGCTGGTGGTGTCTCAATCGATCACCAGGGCAGATGCGGTGGCGGTGATGGCGTGGTTCAGTGAACAGAGCACGTCTAACGCAAAGAGGTTGTCTCATGGCCACCTATGAAGCATCAATCAAGAGAGCTTTGGATCCCGAGCAGGATGATCTCATTAAACGCAAGGAGCATTGCTCGGCCGATCGGGAAAAGTTGGAGACAGTTGGGCGGCTGCTTGGGCATCAGGTTCGGATCAAGCGTAACAACGATGAGTACGGACTCTACACGGTTTCCGAGGTCCGCCAGGAGAGCCCGGATAACATCGTTCGCATGGGCGAAGGTGGCCTGGCGCGACTCGATATGAACGATGGGTCTGACGCGACACTCGACCCGCAAGTGCCACGTCCGACCCTGGACGACTCCGAAGCCGAAGACAAGGGTGAATTTGTCGAGCGGCTCGACGATAATGGCTGGCACAACGGGCTCATTGCCATCGCCCCCCACGGCGGGGATATCGAGCCGCTCACCGATGGACAGGCCGAGCACCTCGCATCGCAGCTCGCGGCCAAGGGTGTCAGCTCGTGGCGGTGCAGGGGCTGGCACCGCAAAGGGGCGTTTAAACACTGGCACATTAATATCCACGAGGCCTGCTTTCCTCTTCTCAACTCGGTCATCTCTCGCGGCTTCAAATATGCCGTCGCTTTTCATGGGATCGAAGACGACGTATCAGACGACATCCTCATCGGCGGCCTCGCGCCCGATGCCCTGAAAGAGAAGATTAAGGAAGCCATCGAAGGCGTCGTCGGTTCAGTTTTCAGAGTGCACATCACGACGCCAGATGATCAGTTCGGCGGCGACGACAAGAGGAACATCGTGAACAGACTCACGGCGGGTGGTGCAAATGGCGTACAGATCGAGCAGAAGGAGGCTCCGCGGGAAGAGAAAGGACTGGCCATCGCCGAGGCCGTTGCCAAGGTCTACGCCTCCAAGCTCTAACTGCGCATGATAACGAGAGAACCATCAGCCAGCCAGGGGGATTACATATGACGGATAACGTGAGATCAACGGATGGCCATCGGAATCTGAACTGCCTGGTGGTGCGCTATCCCGATGTGAATGGCAGGACCGCAGCGCGGTTTGTAAAAGATTGTTCTCTGGCGGCGGGCCAAGTCCTGCCTTCGCCTTTGAGCGACACAGGCAAGATCGTCGTGGCGATCTTTTCCTATGCCAACCCAACACCGACTACACGGAGAAGCTCTTCGTCCGTGTGGACGTAACCGAGGAGTTTCCGTTTTTGAGCAGCAAGATGTCGCTGTACTACGATCGGTAGGTTGAAAATAGGAGGCGGATCATGAGCATGCCGGGATTTACCGCCAGAGTTTCACTCTATCAGACGAGCAGGCGCTATCGTGCTGTAGCTGCGGGAGCGTACGGCGGCGGGGAGCAAAGAGTCGTTTCCCAGCTTTCCGTTAATCGGTTTGATGGAATGCGCAGTGCAGGGAGTTTTGGTGATATCGGCGGATGGCTTTGTAGATTGTGGTGCAACAGTGCTGACTCAGTGTGTCTGGACGGTTGCGAAGGTACCTTGGACAATCCGAAACCATCCTTGAATTGTGTGATTTGCGATGAGCAACATGGGGTATGTCTGGGTGCATGCGGTTGAGGAGTAGCCGGTACGTATTAGCCCTTTGCACGCGTCGATGTGATCGTGACGAAGCTGCTGCCCTACTATGACCGGTAAAGTTCACTAACCAAGCGGAGGTACAAAATGAAGACCATGAATATTCCCGGATTTACTGCAGAACAATCGCTGCACCAAACGCGTGGATGTTATCATAGTGGCCGGTCAGTCGCAGCACGGCCGGACGCCGTCATCCCTTCGATCCCGGCCTGCGCGAACTGCGATTTCATTCTCGAGAATTGCGAGGCAAACGGCTGGAAGCCGCGTGCCGTCTGTAATGCCTGCAATAGAGGCAGGTGCTACTCTGGTGAAGAGAATCCAGGCGGTCACTGCCGATACGACCATGCTTCGGGTGGCATCATCTGCGACTTGTGAGGGCGCGGTGCGATGACACGAAGTAACCGTATCGATTGGGGTTATGAATCGTTGAATCTAGAAAGAGGAGGTGTGAAATGACCATGCCAGGATTTAGTGCAGAATTATCACTTGGCCCAACTAAGGGGCACTACCGGGTGAGAGCCGCTCTCGAAACATGTTCCTCAGCTGGCAGCGGACCAATTGCGCCACAATTTCGTTTTCCGGCGACATCGGATCCAGATTTGGGCGCATATTTAAGATGTATAGCAAATGGCGGGAGCGAGCTTGTTTGCCGCTTCTTTGGCGGACTTCCTCCCTTCACTATAGGGGGCCGTCTGATCAATCGCTGAGGAATGATAGAGAGCAAAAGCGCGCTGGTCTAACGAGGGCGGACGTGGGTGCCGTCACGGGAGATCTTTTTACAGCAGTCGCCAGGTGCGGCCGTCGTTTTGGATCAGCCGGTCTGCTTCCACCGGTCCCCAGGTGCCGGCTTGATACTCGGGGAGCCAGCGCTGTCCCGACTTGTCCCAAGCTTCGAGGATCTGGGTGATCCAAGCCCAGGAGGCTTCGACGGCATCGCGCCGCATGAAGCGGGAAGCATCTCCGGCCATCACGTCGAGCAGGAGCCGTTCGTAGGCTTCCGGAGATGGTCTGCCGAAGACCTCGCAGTACTTGAAGCTCATCTCGACCGGATGAGTTTGCTCGCGGGTGCCAGGCACGCGGGAGACGATGCGGAGCGTGAGCCCTTCCTCAGGCTGAATTTTTAACGCCAGCACGTTTGGAGCTTGAGGCGTTTGTCCGCCGGGATTGAAGAGAATCTGAGGGATCTCTTTGAATTGGACGGCGACTTCGCTGGCCCGCAGGGGCAAGGCTTTCCCAGTCCGCAAGTAGAACGGCACGCCGGACCAACGCCAGTTTTCTACGAAACATTTCACGGCCACGTAGGTTTCAGTGGTGGAGTCCGGCTTCACGCCCTTTTCACGGCGATAGCCTGGCACCGGCGTGCCATGGGCCGTCCCCTCCGTGTATTGGGCCCGCACGGTAAACTTGCCCACATCCTTGGCCGTGATGGGCCGCAAGCAACGAAGGACTTCCATCTTGGCGTTTCGGACGACGTCCGGATCTAGCGAATAGGGCGGTTCCATCGCGACGAGACAGAGCAATTGAAGCATATGATTCTGGATCATGTCCCGCAGCGCGCCAGCTTCTTCATAGTACGTGGCCCTGGTCCCCACGCCTTCGGCTTCGCTGACAGTGATCTGGACGTGGTCGACGTATTTGTAGTTCCAGATCGGTTCGAAAATGCTGTTGGCGAAACGTACGACCATGAGATTCTGAACCGTCTCTTTGCCCAGATAATGATCGATGCGGAAAATCTGCGATTCGTCGAACACGCGTCCGGTCACCTCGTTGATGGCCTGAGCAGAGGCCAAGTCACGCCCGACTGGTTTTTCCACGATGATGCGCGTATAGGGCGGACGAGTCGCCGGGGTCCCTGCAAGACCGGAACGGGATAAGCCTTCGCAGACTGCGGTAAACGAACTGGGGGGAATGCTCAGATAGAAAATACGATTCCCCGGTAGTTGAAATCTCCGCTCGAGATCCTCGGCACGTTCCTTTAGTCGGGTATAGGTTTGTGCGTCGTCATTTCCTCCCGCCAAATAAAATAGGTGCTGAGAAAAGGCGTTCCACTTCTCTTCGATTAAAGCCTGCCGGGAATGTTTGACCACGCCGTCTCGGACGCTGGCTCGGAACTCGTCATCGCTCATGGGGGTGCGGCCTAAGCCGAGCACGACGTAGTTCGACGGCAGCAATCCGTCGAGAAGCAGATTGTAGACCGCGGGGATAAGGCGTCTGCGGGCTAGATCTCCCGAGCCGCCGAAAATCACCAACGTACAAGGTTCGAAGGACGGCAGCGGTTCTTGGGCAGGACTGATGTCGATCCGTTGACTAGTCGTGTGGGCCATCGACGCCTCCATAGAATTGCGATCAGAGAGTTATTGCCATAATCCGTTCGCCCTGAGTCTGTCGAAGGGCGTGTAATTTCAGGCAGGTTCGTGCTTGGTTCGACAAGCTCACCACGAACGTATCTCTAGGACACAACGCTTCGAAGGACTTGAAAAGTCCGCCAGCCGCGAAGTGTTGACACCTGTTCATGGGGCCGGGCTGTTATCGCCGGACGGCGTGGCCACCGAAGGCATTCCGCAGGGCTGCCAGCATTTTTTCGGCAAACGATTCCTCCTGTCTCGATCGAAACCGCGTGAAGAGCGCCGCCGTGAGGGTGGGAACCGGCACATCCTTCTCGATGGCATCGGCGATCATCCAACGGCCTTCTCCGGAGTCTTGAACATACCCTTTGAGTTTATCCAGCTTTTGGTCGTCCTTGAGCGCGCTCGCGGCCAACTCCAAGAGCCAGGATCGAACGACGCTCCCGTGCATCCACAAGTCGGCCACGCGCGCGAGGTCCAACTTGTACTCGCTCTTCGACATCAACTCAAATCCTTCGGCATAGCCTTGCATCATGCTGTACTCGATGCCGTTGTGGACCATCTTCACATAGTGGCCGGCCCCGACCGCGCCGACGTGGGCCCAACCGTTTTCAGGCGCCAAGGTCTTCAATACCGGCTCAAGCCGTTTGACGGCTGCGTCTTCTCCGCCGACCATGAGACAATAGCCGACTTTCAATCCCCAGATCCCTCCGCTGGTTCCCGCGTCGACATAGTGGATGCCCTTTTTCTTCAGCTCGGCAGCCCGCCGCACATCGTCGTGAAATCTTGTATTTCCACCGTCCACGATGCTGTCGCCGGATTGCAACAGCGCAACCACGGCCTGGATGGTTTCTTCAGTAGGGGCTCCGGACGGAACCATCACCCAGACGGCGCGCGGAGCGCTCAACTTTCCGACAAGATCGGAGAGGGACGAAGATCCGACGCAGCCCTGGCTCTCAGCCTGTTTGATCAACTCGTTGGATCGGTCATACACCACCACGCGGTGTTGATCGCGCCGAAGGCGGGTCACCATATTCATCCCCATCTTGCCGAGTCCGATAAATCCCAGTTCCATTAGAGAGCTCCTTGGTTTGTGGCTTATCACGGTCGATGCGATGGTCGTTGATCGATCTACAGGCAGGTGTGGTTCCTCTCACCGTATGTGCGAAACACTTTCCCTACGCGGAGACGGCCGGTTGAATGTTCCGGTCAGTCGATACGAGCAGGATTCGGGACATCCTTAAAAAGGAGATCGGCAAACTGCCGGCCGAAATTGAGCCGCTCGGGGAGGGTGGCGGCCGTCAGAAATTGTCCGGCCAGGTCGGCGAGCGCCGGCTCCCGCGAAAACATGAACCGGTGAACATCCACCGGGGCGACCAACCAAAACCCTCTCAACCGAAAAAACGCCGAGATGCAATCCTCGTAAAACAGCATCAATAGATAGTGGGCCGTTCCAGGCTTGTCCATGAAGTCCTGCGTCTTGCCCAACAGGTGATAGCACTCGGCTTTGAGGCGAATTTGTTCATTGATCGAAGCCGGTGGAGGACCCTGGCGAAAGCGCTGGTGGACCGTTTCGATCAAATTCGCACAGATCCCGTCGTGATCGAAAAGGATTCTGCCTTTTCGAAGCAGCGAGGGGAGCCGAAGCGAGTACGCGAGATCCTCCTCGACGGAGTGGTGGCCGTGGTAGCGAATATCCGCCATGCGATCGCCGACGCGGATGATTTCATGGCTGTCGGCTTCCCCCTTGACAAGGGCGATCAGATCGATATCGCTATGAGAAGTCACGGCCCTCCGAGCCCCCGATCCGACGAGTATGATGCCGACCAGGTCACCCCCCCTTCGGCCTTTGATATGCCGCAGCGCGATGTCTAAACTGTCCTCAAAACCCGGGGGAGGCGGTGATTCCGGCTGCTCCGGCGGTTCCGGGACTTCGAGCAGCTCGGCATTCAGCTCTTCACGAGTGGGAGTGCTTGTCGTGGTGGAGTCCATACCTGTCTCTGATCATGTGAATAGTATTCGGAAACCAGATCACTCGAACAGATTCTATGGATCGAGGACTATCGTGTCAACGCCGAACGATCAACCGGCGAGGACCTTGGCAAAGACGGCCGCGGCTTCGTCGATCTGCTTGTCCGTGATCTGCAGATGAGTCACCGCCCGATAGCTCTGTCCTCCGACGGCGTTGATGAGTACGCCCCGCTCTTTGAGCGCGGCCACCAGTTGGGCCGGAGAGCGATGCTCGTCAAGAATATCGAAAATCACGATATTGGTCTCCACGTGCTGCGGTGCAATCTGGATTGCCGGAATTTGCTGCAGCAGTCGAGCAAGTTTTTTCGCATGGTCATGGTCGGTCTTGAGTCGAGCGACATGCCGCTCCAAGGCATAGATGCCGGCTGCGGCCAGAATGCCCGCTTGGCGCATCGCGCCTCCATACATGCGGCGGAAGCGCCGTGCGCGATCGATGAGTCGCTGGTCGTTGGAGATCAGCAATGATCCAACGGGGGCTCCCAGCCCCTTCGAGAGACAGAGTGAGACGGTTTCGAAGTGCTGGGCATAGGCCGTCGGAGGCAAGGTAGTGGCGGCCACGGCGTTGAAGAGCCTGGCCCCGTCGAGGTGCATGGGAATGCCGTGTCTCACGGCGAGGGCTCGGATTTTTTCGATCGTGGAGAGCGGATAAATCGTGCCGCCTCCGGCATTGTGCGTGTTCTCTATGCAGATCAAGGCCGTCGTGATGCTGTGCGGATCGTTCGGCCTGATGGCGGCTTCCACCTGCTCGCCAGTCATGACCCCTCGCTCCCCGATCACCCAATGAAGTTGCACGCCGGCCAGCGCCCCGGCTGCTCCCTGTTCATAGCGAACGACATGACTCTTACTCTCGACGATGATCTCCTGCCCCGGCTGGGTCTGCGACCGGATCGCCAGCTGATTGGCCATGGTGCCGGAGGGGACGAAGAGGGCAAACCGCTTGCCGAGCATGGTCGCCGCCATGTCTTGGAGGCGATTGACGCTCGGGTCTTCGCCATAGACGTCATCGCCGACTTCCGCATGCGCCATGGCTTTCCGCATCTCGTCCGTCGGCTTGGTGACGGTATCGCTACGAAGGTCGATCATAGCTGCTGCTCCTAGGCCACATTATTCATGACAGTTCGTTGCGAAATTGCGGAGTCGCCAGGCGAGACGGGCGCGCGGAGCCGTGAGGAAGGGAGGCAGACTTGAAACAGTCTGTTGACCGACCGAGCGGCGAGTCCGCCCGCCAACATGGGCCGAAGCCGCATGTTGGCTTGTCGCAGCGGCGAATCCACAATTGCAGCAGAAGTGTTCATGAATAATGTGGCCTAAAAATTCCGTACGGTCTCGGCATTCTAACAGATCTGCCGCTTGCGGGTGAAAGCATACCTGCTACACTGCGCAGGGATGGGCGTATCCAGTCAACCGATAGTTGATCGATGGGTGAACTCCTTAGGCGCGAAGCGGGACGAGCTTGTTCCGCTAGCCTGGGCATTCACGTATTTTTTCTGTCTCCTGTGCGGCTACTCCATTCTCCGCCCGGTGCGCGATGAAATGGCCATCGAAGGAGGGTTGAAACATCTCCCCTGGATGATGACCACAACATTCCTCACCATGCTCGCCGCCACCCCGCTGTTCGGGTGGCTCTCGGCGCGATGCTCGCGCTACCGGCTGCTGCTGACCGTCTATGCCTTCTTCATCACGAACCTGTTGGCGTTCTATGCGTTGATGACGAGTCATCTGCATCCGGAGTGGGTGGCTCGGGGATTTTTTGTCTGGCTGTCGGTGTTCAACCTGTTCATCGTGTCGGTTTTCTGGAGTTTCATGGACGATCTGTTCACACCGGAGCAGGGATCACGGCTGTTCGGCGTGATCGCGGCCGGGGGGAGCAGTGGAGCGTTGCTCGGCCCGCTCTTCACCACGGGCCTCACGATTGTCTTCCCGATTCCGGTGCTGATGGTGGCATCGAGCCTGTTCTTAGGCGCCTGTATCGGATGCGTGTATCGATTGGAGCGATGGGGGCGGGCACAGACGAACCATCATCGGTCCCAGCAGGGAGAGCCGCTCCACGGCAGCTTTCTCGCGGGAGTTCGTCTGACCTTTTCGTCTCCCTATCTGCTTGGGATCTGCGGCTATCTGACGATCCTGACCATGACCGCCACGTTTCTGTATCTTGAGCAGACCCGCTTGGTTTCGGAATATCTGGACCAGCCGGAAGCCCGCACGCGGCTCTTTTCCACCTTGGACTTCACGACAAGCCTCCTGACCTGGACCACGCAGGTATTCATGACCAGAAGGCTCATCAGCCGGTTTGGTCTCGTGGCGGCGTTACTGTCCTTGCCGGCGATCAGTCTGGTGGGATTTCTGGGGATCGCCTTATGGCCGAGCCTGGCGATCTATGTTGTCTTTTCCGTGTTGCGGCGAGTGGGGGAGTATGCGTTATCGAAGCCGGCGCGCGAAGTCTTGTTTACGGTCGTCAGTCGCGAGGAAAAATATAAGGCCAAGAACTTCATCGATACGGCCATCTCACGCGGCGGCGACGCCTCGACCGCCTGGCTCGTGACTGCGGTGAAGGCCCTCGGGGCGACCGCCACACACATCGCCTGGGCGATGGTCCCCTTGATGGGACTTTGGGCCTGGCTCGCCACGCTACTGGTCCGTCAGAAGGAGCACATGTAGTCGCGCCCTCCGAATGAGAGCAATTGAGATGCTCACTGTGGTTGCCCCTCCTCCTGAAGAGGATTAGAATATGATTTGTTGGGAGGATCAATCATGCCGGCCACAAGAGTGATACGTCGCCGCACAAGAGAACCAAAGATCATAGTAACCGAGCCTCGGCTGACAATTCTGCTCGCGAAGGATAATGGCCACTTTTGTGCGAAGTGCCCGGAATTGGATCTAGTGACGGAGCTTCCGACCGCGGATGCTGCGCTTAAGGATTTGATCGAAGCCATTCAGGACTATGCGAAGGAATATCTTCTAGAACGCGATCAGTATAGCACGAGCCCCAACCGTGCCCACCATCTGCCCTATGTGGAAGCCATCTCTGCCTGCAAGACGGAGTGGGAATTGCGTACGTTGATCGAGATCAAGCATGGCCTCGTTCACGTATAGCGATTTCCGTCTGGTACTCAAACACGCCGGCTTTGAAAAACTTCGATCGGAAAAACACGAAACGTGGAGGAAACTCTTGCCAAATGGGTCGATCTTGCGAGTCCGGATCAGCCATCAGCACAAGCGCGACATACCGAAGTGGCTGTTTCACGAGATGCTTCGACAAGCAGGGCTGACGCTTGACGAGTTTCGAGCGCTGCTCAATTTGTGACGATACGTGCTCGGCCAAGTCAATGCTGGTTGAGTTGCAGGCGATGCGCCCCCACTGTGCTGCCCCCAGCATGAGTGAATAGCTTTCCCTCCGGACTTCAGCTACGCCATCACCATCCCGCCCAAACAAGCCTGGTTTTCTAACCCCTCCTACTTATGGTATCTGTACCGATACAAATCGTATCCCAATCGATACCAGCTATGGCGACCGTCATTCATCGCCGCCGCTCCCATTTCATTCAGCAGGGCCATATTCACTTTAGGTCTGGGGACTTATGTCAGTCGAGGGAAAAGGGCGGCAGTAGTTCTCGGCGGGCACTGGTATTGCTCAACTTAGAAAGGTGGGCTGTCGGTCTTGAATGACACTCAGTACGTTCGCCAGTTCGCGTAGTGACCAGAAGACCGTTCGTGGTGAGCTTGTCGAACCATGAACGGACCTGGCTAGAGTCACACGCCCTTCGAGGGCCTCAGGGCGAACGGAGTCTGAAAATAACGTTCGGGACGCTCCACGAGGCGATGTCCAAAATATTCATCAGTCATTCCAGTTCTGATAACGCAAAAGCCCTTGCTGTGGCGCAGTGGCTTGAGCAGAACGGTTGGGCCGACTATTTCCTCGACATCACGCCGTCGCGCGGCCTTTCACCGGGAGAGCGCTGGCAAGAAGCCTTGAAAGTAGCGGCCGACCGATGTGAAGCAGTCGTGTTCCTGATCTCACCGGCCTGGCGTGACTCAAAATGGTGCCTGGCGGAATTTCTCCTGGCCAAGCAGCTCGGCAAGACCATTTTCGGGGTGGTTGTCGAGCCTACGCCCATCGAGACGCTCCCCAGGGAGATGACGGCTGAATGGCAGCTGTGTGACCTGGCATCCGGCTCAGAGCGGCAGACGTTCCAGGTGTTTCGGGATCAGATCGTGCCTCAGACCCAGGTGTCGTTGGCCGGAGCGGGGTTGGTCAAGTTGAAGCAGGGGCTGCAGAAAGCCGGTCTCGATCCATCGTTCTTCCCTTGGCCGCCACCCAACGATTTGGAACGTCTGCCCTATCGCGGACTCAAGGCATTGGAAGCGGAAGATGCAGCGGTGTTCTTTGGACGGGAAGCGCCGCTCATTCTGGCGTTGGATACGCTACGGCGCATGGTCGAGAGCGGCGAACAGCTCCTGGTTATCCTGGGCGCGTCGGGGGCGGGCAAGTCGTCTTTCTTGCGGGCCGGGCTCTGGCCACGCCTCAAGCGCGACGATCGACATTTCCTTCCCTTGCCGGTCGTCCGTCCGGAGCGGGCGGCCATCAGCGGCCAGACGGGGTTGCTGGAAAGTCTAGAGAAAACCTTCCGTGAATATAAGACCCCGAAGACACGGGCGGACCTACGCGAGACCCTGGCCAAACCCGATGGCCTCGTCGAGCTTCTCGTCGAGGTGCAGACCCTCGCACAGAAGAGACTGGGGCCGGGGGCTGCTCCCCCTACCATCGTCATCGGCATCGATCAAGCGGAAGAACTCTTTGTGAAAGAGGGTGGCGACGAAGCGGGGCAATTGTTGGAGTCCATCGGTGGGCTGATTGGTAAGGCCAACCGCGAACCACCGAGTGCGGTGGGGCCATCCCCGCGCGTGATGGTCCTCTCGGCTATCCGGTCTGATTCGTATGAGCGATTGCAGGCGGCGCCAGTTTTGGCTGGGATCCGGCAGACACCCTTCAACCTCCCTCCGCTCGCTCCAGCTGAATACAAAATGGTCATCGAAGGGCCGGCTGTTCGTGCCACCTCTGCTGGGCGCAAGCTCACCATCGAGCCTGCCTTAACCGCGCAGCTTTTGCAGGATGCGGAAGGTGCCGATGCGCTCCCATTGCTCGCATTCATCCTCGAACGGTTGCTGATCGACTATGGCGCCGATGGCGACCTGCTCCTGAAAGAATACGAGGCACTCGGTGGCCTGCAAGGATCTATCGAGGCAGCGGTGAAAGAAATATGGAAAAATCCAGGGCGAGAGCCCGTCATTCCCCTCGATGAGGCGACCAGACGCGCGCTCCTGCACCAGGCATTTCCCGCCTTGGTCATGCTCGATCACGAGGCTGACAAGCCCAAACGACGCGTAGCCACCTGGGATGGCTTGCCTCAGAAGACGCACCCACTCTTGGAGCGGTTGGTCGAGGCGAGGTTGCTACTGAAAGACCGGCGCAAGCTGGCGGATGGACAAGAGGCTGTGGTCGTGGAAGTGACGCATGAAGCCCTGATCCGGCACTGGTCTCAACTGAAAAACTGGGTCGATGCCAACCGCGAGTTTCTGGCCTGGCAGCAGCGGTTGAACGCGACGAGGAAGAGATGGGAAGAGAGCCGACAGCATCCAGGTCTTCTTCTCCATGGACTGCTCTTACGCGAAGCAGAGAACTGGCTCAAGAAACGACCCGATTCTTTCTCCTCTGACGAGCGAACATTCATAACAGCTGGCCAGAATCGGAAGACCAAGGAGCGCCTCGCCGCTGCCATTCTCGCTGGCCTTATGGTTCTGCTGATAGGTGGAACAAATTGGCTTTGGCAAAAGGGTTATAACCTCGACCAAGCCGTGCTCAAAATCAAATCGGTCTTTGTAAATATCTCTATCGAGCCGGAAATGCGAATTGTGCCTTCGGGCACTTTTCTGACACGCAATAAGCATTTACTGGAAGTCAGCAATACTCCCGTAGACATCAAACAATTCGGGATAGCAAGGTACGAGGTAACGTTTGAGGAGTACGACCGCTATGTAATAGCCGAGGGGAAGTCCTTACCTGGCGATCAGGGGTGGGGACGAGGCAGGCGGCCGGTAATCAATGTGTCATACGTCGACGCAGAAACGTATGCTCGGTGGCTGTCTATTACAACACACAAGAAATACCGGTTACCCACATCGCTAGAGTGGGAATATGCGGCAAGCAACGGAAAATCTGATGAGATTTTGATTGGCCTCGCCGTCTTTGCAGACAACTCGCATAATCGAACATCAGCAGTTGGTCAAAAAATCCCCAACGACTTTGGGTTGTATGACATGTTGGGGAATGTCTGGGAGTGGTCGCAAGAATGTAGTAATAGCACCACCCATAGGTCTATAGTAGACCCGCTTGAGCTGACCAAAGAAGGGGGAAGTTGCACTTTTCGAATGCTCCATGGAGGATCCTGGGGTGAATCATCGCACGATGTGAAACCGTATGCATATACCTGGGATAACCCAGCAAATCGGAGCAGCGGCGTCGGCTTCCGACTCGTCCAGGACCTTGAGCCCTAACCCTTTGCGCTTTGTTCTTTGACCCTTTGCCTCCGATTCCGCCGGGCGAGGGGAGTCTTCAAGAGGTTGTGGAATTAACTGACTCCGAAACCCGTTCATGGTTCGACAAGCTCACCACGAACGGAGAACCTCAGTATATTCAATGACCGCTCCGTTCGTCCTGAGGTTCTCGAAGGATGAACGGATGGTCTTCCCGCAGCCTCCTAATCCCGAACGACCATCGAGCCGATGACATAGGAACTGGCTCGTCCCGACTTGGCTCCTCGGATCCGTACCTCCGACACATCCCGCACATGCCCGCGGATATTCCAGGTGCTGCCGGCCTTCAGCTCCGGCCAGAACCACCAGGTTCCATCGCGCTTTCGGAACCAGGTTATCTTGCACTGAGTGGTTAGTCGAGAGAGACGGCAGGTCCCCTGTCGTTCCTTCAGGCCGCCTTGCCTGAAGTGGGCTTGGTTCGCACAAGAAGCTCGATCTCACAGTCCAAGATGTGCAAGAGAGACAAGAGTTGATCGACCGATTTGCGGTAGTTCGTCTGGTCCAGCAGACGGTAGAGCTGCGTCGGGGATGTATGCAGCCGGCGAATGATCTCCCGTTTCGAGAGGGGACTCGCGCGTACCCTTTTCTGCGCCTCGACCGTCAGCTTATACAACAGCGCATCGCGCAAGTAGCGCGAGTCTTGGTTGTATTCCAACACCTGCTCACTGTGGACCGTACCCCCATTGCCTGATTCCAACACATAACTGAACCCTTCCCCTCCCAGTTCCTTATCGACAGAGACGCTGACGATCGGATTGGTGCCGGTCGGTTGAGGATCGACCTTGCAGTAGGGAAGCCAAAACGACTGTTTCGAGGACTTTACGAGGAAAGCCTTTCTGCGATTGTTAGAGGTGACCGATCGAATTTTCATAGCGCCCCCTCGGAGTCCAGTTCTTCGATCAGCATGCGCACTCGCCGCGTGGCCTTGCCGAGCATCGGCTGGTTGTTATCCAGATCCCACTTCACGATGAGCACTCCATCGCGATACACATGCACGTGCCGAGGAGAATGGTCGCTCTTCCACGTTAGGAAGAGGTAGCCGCCCCGGCGAACCTTGCCCATACCGTAGTGCTACCTCAGGAGGTAACAGTTGTCAAGTGCGACTCGGGCTTGTACGCTTCTTGGGGTCGAAGGCCTTTGCGGAGCCAGACGTGGCGGCTCTGGCTGCCCGCGATCGGGCCTACGCCCAGGAAATTACTGTCTTTTGGGGGGGGGACGAAGTCATCGCCGCCACGATGGGACCCTAGTCCCGAACGACCAGCGAGCCAATCACATAGGAACTGGGTCTGCTCGACTTGGTTCCTCGTAGCCGAACCTCCGACACATCGCGCACATGCTCACGAATGGTCCAGGTGTTGCCGGCTTTCAGCTCAGGCCAGTACCACCAGGTGCCGTCGCGTTTCCGGAACCAGAGTTGAATCGATGTATCGGACAGGACTGAAATTGATTCCATGTCGAAATACATGGGTGCATGATTGTCGAGATTGCCGACCCAGATTTTGATCCACTGATTCTGATTGTGGGAGGACAGGACGCGGGGAGTCTTCGTCCAATCGACATCGGTGCATTTAAAGTCCACCAGTTTGCCGAACCCTTTACCAAGCCCGTCTCCCGGATCCGGAAGGGTGTAGCATTCGACCCCTCCTTCCATGCTCAAATGGAAATGAGTGTGGCCGATGGTGTCGAGGTTGACATCGCTTCGTGAACAACGTTGGCGGTAGGCCCAGCAGTCGCTATGTTTCGACGAATCACACATCTGCAAGGGCCCGAATCCGATTCGGGTCGTCCTGTATGCCAGCGTTGATCTGGCCTGACCATAAATATGTTCCAGCGCGGCCTCATTGTCGAAATTGACCAGGCATTGTTGTGGATTGCTGCCGTTGGGACGGGCTTGGACGACCTTGGGAGGTTGACTCTCCCGCTCTCGTTCAGCCGATTGCTCGGGTGAGGCTTGCGTCGGGGGAACCAGAGGATTCACCGGCTTCAGTTGACCACAGGCTCCTAGGAATGCCGCCAAAGCCACACAGCCAGCCAGCCTGAGACTATGTCCATTGACCTGAACTGATGAGCGCATCGTTTCTCCTTTCCCTTAGCGCCAACGCGAGCCGGCACACCGCTTCTCATTCATCAACCTAACGTTTAGTTGCAGCAGGTTGAGCTGCGAGGCTTTCCGCTTATTTACTCATGAAAAAAACGCGTGGTATAGTCCGTCGCCCTGAGCCTGAATCGGCAGCATTGTCTCAGGGAGATGGATTGATTGCAATGGATTGAGGGAACCAGTATGGCGATTGAAGTTCCGGTCAAGTTATACCTTGATAAGCTCTTGAAGGACTGCAGGAATGTCGCGGTCGGTCTGGCTCTGCTTCAAGGTCCCGTGAAGGCGAGGGCGCTGCATGCCGTGGCCGACCGGGTTGCTGCTGACGAAGATGGTATTCTCGCGGAAAACGCCAAAGATGTCGAGGCGGTCGGAAAGTCCTTTGAGAAGGCCGACACGAAAGATCGGGTGAAGGCTGCCGTCTCTCGCGTACGCATGACGGCGGACCACATCAAGGAGATCGTGGATCGACTTCACGTTATCGCCGATCTGCCGGACCCTGTCGGCGCCGTGACGTCGCGACGGGAACGTCCGGATGGGTTGCAGGTCTCCCGGGTGAGGGTGCCGATCGGAGTGATCGGCGTGATCTCCGAACGGAGTCCGCTCGTCACAGTGGAATCGATCGCGCTCTGTCTGAAATCCGGCAACCTCTGTGTGTTTCGCGGTGCTCCGGAATGGAAGTTGACGCATCAGGCGATCGATGCACGATTTCGGGAAGCGGCAACGGAGAACGGGATACCCGCTGGAGCCTGGGTACTCATCGATCGCCAAGAGAAGGAAGTCGCGCTCGATCTGATGCGCTCGGGGAAATCCCTCGATGCGATCATCGTGCGAGGCGGAGCCGGTTTACGAAAGACAGTTGCAGAGCAAGCCAGGGTGCCGGTGCTCTGCAATGACGGGGGCCTCACGCATTTGTACGTCGATGCAGACCTCGACATGTCCGTCGCGCAAAACCTGGTGATCAACTCGAAGGTGCAGCAGGCGGGAGCCTCCAACGCGCTGGATACCTTGCTGGTGCAGCAGGTCGTGGCACGGCAATTCTTGCCTCCATTAATCAACCGCCTATTGGACCAGTTCAAGGTAGAAGTGCATGCCTGCCCGAAGACGGTCGCGCTCATGGGGCAAATGGCGATGACGGGACATACCGCGATCATTCCAGCGACGGATGCCGATTGGCAGACCCAGTTCGCCGGTCCGACCCTGGCCGTCAGAATGGTCGAAGACCTCGATGAGGCGCTGGCCCATATCAACAGGCACGGTCCCTGTCTCACCGCTGGAATCGCCACCACGCGCTACGACTCCGCCATGCGATTCACCAGGGAAGTCGATGCCGGCGCGGTGCTGGTGAACGCATCAACCAGGCTGCATGCGGGCGATAGTTTCGGGATGGGGAGCGACCTGGGGCTGAGCCTGGGGAGATTGCATGCGAAAGGTCCGATCGGTCTGGAGCAGCTGACCTGCGAGAAGTATGTGGCGTTCGGAGCGGGCCAACTTCGGTTGCCGCATCCTGTTCCGGAAACCTACTTTGATGCCATCATGCTCAAGAGACCGTGAAACGTATCTCGTAACCCCTCACCCCTTGCTCCTCGCGCCTTACGACTCGATGCCATAAGCCATCAGCTATATGCTCTGTTCTTCGGACGAGATACGGGCGGCGCTCCGCGAGCATCTCGCATGGTGGGGGCTCAGGCACTTCACATCCGACCGCGAGTATTTTGCATGGCAGCGGCAGCAGTTCTCCTCGGAAGATCTTCAGCAGCTCGCGCGCCACGTCGAACGAAAACGCAGAGGCGATCGTCGCGACGAGATCGCTTTTTACGATCTCGCGGCGCAACCGAAGCTCTATCCCGTCCTCTATAGTCAACGCTACGAATATTACGAGGAGATTGGTCTGCGGACGACAGCCCACCTCGGCCAGGCGAAAGAGGTACTCGATTTTGGCTGTGGTATCGGAGTGTTGACGATCTTCTATGCCCGTCTCTTCCCGGAGAAGAATTTTGTCGGTGTCGACCGGTCATCCGCTTCCATCGCCGTTGCACAGGAAAAGGCGGACAAGCTTGGGTTGCGCAACGTACGATTTGAGTGCGTGGATGTGGAAGATGAGCCGCTCTCAGGTGCGTACGATCTCGTGGCGGCGACGCATGCGCTGGTGCAGGCTGAACAAGACCGCGGTCTTCCGAGCCGCAGTTGGCGGACCTTCGAACGAGGACAGGATCCCTCGCAGCAGCTGTCATTTGAACGGCGGACAGGGCTCGCGATTCGACTAGACCGGTTGTGCCGGGTCCTGAACCAATCCGGCCGCATGATTGGGAGTGAGAAAACGCGGCAGTTGGCCAGAAGAGTGCCGTTTCAGCGCGCGTTGGCGAACAGAGGGCTTCAGCTCGTCGAGTGCCCGGCCATGATCCGGTATCGAACCGTCGAAGAATTGGTGGACGACGGCCCCTATTATGTGCTTGATCGGAAAGGCGAAGCGGCTCTGAACTGGGATGAGCAGCCGGAACGGGATCAAGGACAGCGCTTCGAACCGGACGCCGTTTCGATGTCAGCCGGGGATGTCAACGTCCCGCTCTACGAGAATCATTGGCCTTCGGCTCAAACGGCTTGGGAACAATTGAAAGATCGGAAGGTCGGCAGCGAGACCACCCGCCAAGCAGCCGATGGACGACAAGTGCATGCCGAGCGTGGCCGCTCTCGCGGGTGGCAGTATCTTTACTGTGCTAACACCTTCGATCAACGGCAACTGGTCATCGTCGAAGAGGCTCGTTCTGCGATGCTCGATGAGTACTACCAGGAAATCCTACGTGGGCTCCCCTAGGAAAGCTACTGGCTGGTACTGGCCTGCCTGGTGGCCCAGGTTCCACAATCCATACATGGCCGATATTCCCCTTGCAATCGTTTTCTACCCTCGCTAACCTTGGGCTTCTCCCCAACAGATCCTAGGCAGTCGGTCGGTCGCTTTCTCGTTTGTGTTCGTTCCCGGTGTGAATTGGAAGGAGGAATCACCATGAAAGCGGCACGCACCATGGTTATTGTCGCCCTGAGTCTGGTCAGTATCGGTTGCGCGACTCCGCCCGAAGTCAAACAGGCTTTGATCGACAAGGATCAGGCCTATGCCGAGAACGAACGGCTGATGCAGCAGTACCGTGAGTTGGTGAGCAACGTCACCAAACGGCATCAGCAGTGGTATCGCTATGTTCAAGCTCGACTGAAGCTGAACCTGGCGCTGCAATGGGCCACCACGAACCCCACACTGACCGACGTGGCCGACGAGGACTTGACGAAAGACGATGCCGATCTGTTAGGTCCCGAGGTGATCTCGCTGATCAACGAGATTCGCCTGAAAAATTTGCCGGAGCGAAAAGGGCCTACCGGAGAGATCGTCTTCCAGGCTGGTGCTGGGGATATGAATAATCTCTTGCAGAAATTTCCCGAACTGATCGGACGAGTCGAGCAGCGCGTTGAAAAAGATTCGCAGGCGGCGTCGACGGTCGATCTGACGGCGTTCGATCAATATCGCACCAATGTGGAAGCGCTTCGCCGAATCAATGCCATCATTAAACATTACTTGGATATCGACGTGACCTTGTCGCGCGACGACGTTCAGTCGGTGGCGGAGGCCGTGCGCGCGTTGCGCCGGTGATGCGCCGGGATGTGTGAGCGGAAGGAGATCAGCATGATCGGACGAGCCGTAGCCGTAGCCGTGACGGTCGGGCTCATTCTCATGAGCCTTGTGGGATGCCACTCGATTCACAGCGATGCGGTCCGCGATCTCCTCCAGAAGGAAGGCGCCAAAATTGATGCGGCCCAGACCAATATCGATCTGTTCCAGAAAGAAACCGAGGCGCGCATCACGTTCTTGGAGCAGGCGCGCAGCGCACTCCATGAGAGTTTCAAGGCGTTGCAAGCGCAGGAAGCCAAGCATCAATTCGTCCTTTCCTCGTACCGGAATATCGCGAGCAAGAAAGACGAGGCGGCGTACGCAGCGGCCTATCTGGTCGGTCAAATGTACCTGGTTGAATATCAGGGACTGGAAAAAGCGGTGTGGGATCAATTTGAAGAAGATTTCTGCGGCTTGCGCGATACGGCCAACGCCTTGAACGATTCGTGGAAACGGACCGCGACGATTCATGCTCAATTGAAGCGGTATGCCGACGAATCGGCTCTGGCGTCCGTCGACCCCGAGTTTGTATCGGCGTTGATCGAGCAGGCTCCGGGACAATCCGAGCGCATCAGGGAGGTGCTGAATCGTTCACGGACCGTCAACGATGCCCTGGAAGAAGTGACGGGCTCGCGCATCATCCGTCTGAGGGCTCTGGAACGGGCGCATACCTTTACCGCCGACTTGGTCGACCTTCTGGACAAACTGAAGAAGGACGACGGGCAATAGCAGGATGCTCAAAAAGGCTGTCCAGCAAGGCCGCAGCGAGCGAAGGGACGAGGCGTACGCTTCGGTACGTTGAGTCTCTGAGCGATGCGAGAACGCCGCTGGTAGACTTTTTCAGCATCCTGATAGCGGAGGCACCATGGAGCTCAGTATCGGGGGGGTCGTCGGATTCTTACGAGACAATGATAGCCTGATCAAGCAGTTGATGGAAACAGGCGAGAGCGCGAATCAGGAAATCAGCGATCTCTCGGTCCAAGTCGACCATGCCCGTGATGAGGCCAAGGTCCTGGTCGATCAGGTAGGTGCCGTCGAATTCGCAGTAGGAAAACAGGATGAAACGAAGGTCCGTCAGCAGGCGCTGTTGGAAGCCGTTGCCGCACTGCGGAAGAAATTCGAAACCTATAAGAACGACCCGCTTCGACGCGGCATCTATGCGGCGGAAATCTCCAATCTCTACCTCCAGCTGGCCAACACGTTTAATAACGAAACCGTGGCCCAAATCGTTCCGTTCAGCAACGACGAGATCGAAGCCTACAAGGAGTTGATGAAGAAAGCTGTGCTCGATGCGGCCTCTCGGAAAAAGCGGGCCGCCGTCATCAAGGCTGCTGCGCAGATCTCCAGGCTCGCTTTGGGAATTGCCGCAAAGTTGGCGGTGTAAGACTGTGATAGATCGAACGGAGTGGCAGGCTCTCTTTCTAGTGACGGTCATCGGCACCGGCTACGGTTGCAGCCTCGATGCATCCTCTCGGGGTCCGTTCGGTCCGGAAGATCCGGAGACACCTGTGCGGAAGGCCAGCCTGCCCGATAAGCCCCCATCGCCGCACGTACTCCAATTTACCGGTGATGACACTACTGGTCACTACAAGCCTACCATGGTTGGTGCCGTCACGGATCCCGTGGTGAAGCGGTCCGCGAATGCTTCGGCTGTTTTGACCGCGAACGAGGTTGCAGCATTGCGGAAAGCCGCCGAAAGCGACCGTCGAGTCACAGCGCTTCTGGGAAGCCGATGGGCGTTCATCGACGCTGATCGCACACCACCCGAGGGCAAGGTTTCGTTTGGTTGTTGTCGTCACACAACAGGCCAGACCAGGCTGGTGTATTACAGTTACAGTCAAGATGTTGCAGTTGACGTCCGCATGAAGGAAATGAACCTGCTCACGGTCTCGCGTCTTGAAGGCTATCAACCCCCTGAGGGAGAGCAGGATGTACAGCGTGGGATCGAGTTGGCCAAAACGGATCCTCGTCTGGTCGGCAAGGTTGAGCAACTCCAAGGCCATGGATTGCTCATGCAACCGGACCGTGGGTTTTTCAGGAACGATCCCGGCTACGCCCACCGCACGATTTGGATCACCTTTTCTGAAGGGCAGGATGGAGATCCGAAATATTGGGCGGTCGTCGATTTGACCGAGGATAAGGTCTTGGAGGCTGGACAGGAACCGCCTCGGTCATGAACAGGAATGAAATGAAACGGATCTGGTGGAGCGCGGTGATCATGTTCTGCGCGTTCTCCCCGGCTCAGCCCCTGTTTGCCGAGACGCAATCGGAGCATGTGAACTGGGGACGTTGGAGTTTCGACTGGGAGGTTCGAGACAACACTGGACTGGCGTTGCGAAATGTGAAGTATGCGGATGAGCTGATTCTCAATAAGGCCAGCATGCCGGTCATCCGTGTCAAATATGTCAAGGAGCGTGTCTGGTGGAACCCCTTTACCTGGTTCGGTTCACGGGCCGACAGTGGACGGTGCGGGCCGTTTCAAGATCGCCTGCGGTGGCAGGACCTCGTGCCGATCGTGAACTGTGGCAATCAGAAAGTCTGCATGGCCAACGCCACTCAGAATAATGTGAACTGGCTTGAAGTGGGAACGTACGCTCGGATCGGTGAATATCACATTTATCAATCGTGGCATCTGTCGGAAGACGGCGAGCTCCGTCCCGTGCTCCACAGCCGAGGGCTGTCTTGCAACACCAACCATGATCATCATCCCTACTGGCGGTTTGATTTCGACATCAACGGCAACGGCATGGATCAGGTGTTCGTCCATGAAGGGGGAGGGCCGGATCGAGGTTGGGGACCGGGCTGGCGGAAATATCTGAATGAACGGAACGATATCAAAATTCCAGCGCTCAACAAAACATGGCTGGTCCGCGACCAACTGAACGGTCATGGTGTCTGGATCTTGCCTGGTACTGGGTATGCTCCATTAAAGGACGATGGAGAACGAGACAAGTTTGCCGATTTCGATGTGGCGATCAGGCGGGCCAACGCGAGCGAGGATGTGCCGTGGAGTTTCGGAGCGCGTGGCCAGCTGGGATATGACGAGGATAACCAGGGAGTGCAAGAGCAAGACATCGTGTTCTGGTACGTCGCCCACCTGCCTCATATGTCCGCCTTGGGGCCGACCAAATGGCTAGCCTTAGGTCCCATCCTCCGCGTGCAGCGCTAGGAATTGGTTTTCAAACTATTGGACAATAAGGGTTATACCGCCCAGTCCGGTTCTTATGATGGACGTAGCATTGCTTATGCCTGTGCCAGCTCGGTTCGACCTTGATTCTCGCTATTGACAATGACCCTCCAACAGGAGTATGGAGAAAATAGTCCAGTGACTTGTCGTCAGTGAAATGCTTCGAGTCATTCCTTAGCAGGAGGAGGTGGAGATGGAAGACCTGAGTCCACCGGATCACGTCGGCCCGCCGAACCATGGGCGGGTGCCTCGCCAGTCATGCTAGCCTTTCTCCATCGGCCGTCGTCTTCCCCGCGTAGGGGGGTTAATCCTTAGATGTGCTGTGAGGAGGTTCAGGTTTGGCGTAAAAGCATGATCGCTGGTAATTCGATTCATTATTCATAAAGAAGCACCCTCATCCCGTCCTTCGCGCGGGTCCTCAAGAGAAGAGATTCATCCGGCGTCCTAAGCGCCATGCGCGGGCGACCTCGTATTCAGAGAGGTCGCCCGTAGCGTTACTCGTAGTTTTTGCATGGCTTGAAGACGGAGAAAGTCACCCGAGGCTCATACACTGTCCCGGTTTATGCTACCAAACGTAAGGAAGAAAGGAGTCGGTCATGGACAGTAGCTTCTTAATATTCGTATTCGTCATGCTCGGGATTCTCCTGGGCGGGTTCGTCGTCTACAAGAAGAGCCAGTAACTCGCGGTCACGAACGGTTGTCTAATTGAAGCGGCTTGCAGCCAACAGCACCGGTTGCGAGTGCCGAACCGTCAGTAATGAGCGGCGTCATTGAACGGATGCAGGTGTGAGGAAATCGTCACTAATGCGCCGGTGCATGGCGGTTAAGTTTTTGATGTGACGAGGCGCAAGAACCTTCCCCCACTCATTGTCTATTCTGAAACCTCCTGTGAGCCAATCTTTCTCGGGAATCTTGCCGGCCGCTTCTGCGTAGCCGGTCGTGTGACAATCATTGCATCCGGCGATCTTGATGACATACCTCGCCCAATTCTCGGTTTGCTCATCCAATGGCGAAGCTTGACTGCTTGTGAGTGTTTTCTCACCAGCGAATGTTGCAGTGACCATGACTCCAACGAATAACAGGCAGAGCGTTGACGTTCGGACGATCTGACACTTGAGGATGGTTCTTTTTCCCTCGTCGATGTGGAGGCCGGTCAAGAGGAACGGATTTCAGTATTCGTCTATTTCGTCGGTCTCATCGAGCATCTCCGCCGTGATCTCATCGGCCTCGGAGTCCCATTGAGCCAGTGGAATGCCTTTGGCTTTTAAAATGGCTTCCTGCTCTGTTCCTGCGGCTGTCGTCAGTTCATACGTGACAGTTTGCCTGACTTGAAACATTCTCATAAGTATTCCCCTTTGAACGTCTAAAATCTGATCACAGGTTTTGCCTCGGGTAACCCGTGCATTGTAATCGATCCGGTCATGGATACTATAGAGAGTGTTCAACTACGATGTCATGTTCCAAGACCTGCGGCTGTTGTCTTGACTCCATTTCCGTTGCTTTGCTAGAGTGACCAATCCAGGTCTAAGCGATTGAAAGTCCACTGTTTCCGAATTGTTCCACCAGCAATCTGAGGGCAACACCGTGAAGAAAGCTTGGCTTTTCGATGACACCTGTACATGCAATCCGTTCCTTCTCTGTATCGAAGGGCTTCAGGGAGAATGGGGTGGCGGAGATGTGGTGGCGGAAGAAGAATTGCCGTTGCCCCCGAAGAACGTTCAAGCAACACCAGGCAATGGGCGCATCACCGTTACCTGGGATCCGGTTCCGGATGCCATGTACTACAATCTCTACTTTCAGACGACCAAGGGTGTCCAGATCAAGTTCTCGGAGCTGACTCGTCCCATCGCCGGTCCCGAGGATTTCAAAAGCGTGATCGGAGTGAAAAAAGACAAGGCGACCTGCCTGGAAGGGGCCTCTAGTCCCTACGTCCATGACGACCTTGCCAACGGCAGCTGTTACCACTATGTCGTCACAGTCGTCACTCCGAAAGGGGAAAGTCCTGAATCGCAAGAAGTGATGGCTATCCCATCGCCCTATCTCCTTGCCATGGTCGTCGGCTGTGAAGGAGCGGGCGACGGAGAGTTGAGCTCGCCCACGGGGATCGCGCTTGACAAGGACGGCAACATCTACGTGGCTGATACCGACAACCATTCGGTCCAAAAATTCGATAAGTCTGGAAAGTTCTTGGCCCGATGGGGCGGTGAGCCCGGTTCACAGGAAGGCCAGTTTTACTACCCTCGCGGATTGGCTGTCGGGTCGGACGATGCCGTGTACGTGGCCGATAGCGGCAACAATCGGGTGCAGAAGTTCGATCTCGAGGGCAATGTGCAGAAGGCGTGGGGCAAGTTCGGGTTCGCCTGGCGTGGGGCCGACATGGGGCGCTTCGACGTACCCTGGGGCATTACGACGGACCAAGAGGGCAATGTGTACGTGTCCGACACGAGCAACGCGCGCATTCAAAAATTCCAGGCCGACGGCCAACCGCTGTTGAAGTGGGGCCGTGACGGCAGCTTCGACGGCGCCTTCTTTTTTCCGCGCGGCGTGGCGGTGGATTTCGTCGGTAACATCTATGTCGCCGACGAGAGCAACAGCCGAATCCAAAAATTCGATGCCCGCGGAAGTTTCTTAGCCAAGTGGGGACGAGAGGGTCAGGGACCCGGACAGTTCAAGTCTCCGTGGGGCATCGCCTGTGACGCGTTGGGCAACGTCTATGTCGTCGACAGCGGCAACCACCGGATTCAGAAGTTCGACGGCAACGGCACCTTCCTCTGCTCGTTCGGGAATCGCGGGAAAACAGAGGGGCAGGTTAATTTCCCCTACGGCATCGCGGTGGATAAGGAAGGCGCGGTGTACGTCGTCGATAGCGGCAACAACCGTGTCCTCAAGTATGTGCCGACCGAAGAAGAGATGAATCGTGGGAAGGACCAGCCGACGCAAGCAGTGGAAGCCGGGGCGGTGCAGCCACCCCGCAGCCTTGCCGTCAAGGCCGGTGACACGGAAGTCTTCCTGAGCTGGATGGAAGTGTCCGGCATTCAGTCCTACAATCTCTATTTCAGCACCTCGCCCCATGTCACGCTTGAGGGCGCGACGAAGATCGAAGGCGTGACGAACCCCTACACGCATGAAGGTCTCACCAACGATACCCCCTATTTTTATGCGGTGACCGCGTTGTTCGAGGACGGGACGGAGAGCGGACTGTCGGAAGAAGTGACGGCGACGCCCGTGCTCATCGATATCACGGCGCCACAGAATCCCTACGCGGTGATCAATCATGGGGCCTTCATGACGAATTCTCACGATGTCGTGGTGACGATTTCGGCGACTGATTTGGATTCGGGCGTCGGGGCCTATTTTATTTCAGAAAGTCCGCTCACACCGATGGCTGGGACTCCCGGGTGGGTAGATGCAACGCCGGCGATCAAGTTTGGAGCCACGATTCCGTTCATTCTCTCGCCAGGGGACGGACCCAAAACCATTTATGTGTGGTTCAAAGACATCGGCAACAATGTCTCCACGCCGGCCGGTACCACAATTTTGGTCAATACATCGGGCTATCTCTGCGTCTCGAAATGGGGGAAGCCGGGACGGGGCGCATCGCTGTTGCACGGCGGAGAGTTTATGGCGCCGATGTACGGACTGTGCGTCGATCAGCAGGGATCGATGTTTGTCGTCGACAACGGCAACAATCGCGTACAAAAGTTCGACAATGCCGGGAACTTCATCATTCTGTGGGGGAGTTTCGGCTCGGCCAATTCGAATTTTCACAATCCCACCGGCATCGCCTGCGACGGCAAGGGCGATGTCTGGGTGGTGGATACCAACAACCACCGGGTTCAAAAGTTCGACGGCAAGCTCGGCGGCTATCTCATGAAGTTCGGTTCGCGCGGAAACGGTGAAGGACAATTTAATGCACCCTGGGGGATTGCCGTCGACCGCGTGCGCGGCTATCTCTACGTCGTCGACAGCGCCAATTTCCGTGTGCAGAAATTCGACATGTCCGGTGAGTTCATCATGGCCTGGGGTGGCTTCGGCAATGGGGACGGGCAGTTCTATTTCCCACGCGGGGTGGCGGTCGATCCGGAGGATGGGGCGGTCTATGTGGTCGACATGGGAAACCACCGCATCCAGAAATTCGACACCAGCACCAATGTCTTGCCGCAACTGTTGACGAAGTGGGGAGGCAGTCCGGTGGCCGGGCACGCCAGCAGTTCTTTGGCACAGGAGGCCGGTCAATTGCGCTCTCCCTGGGGTGTCACCGTCGACGGAGCCGGGGATGTTTACGTGACGGATACCGGAAATCATCGGATCGAGAAGTTCGACCGCGAGGGCAATTTCATCACCCAGTGGGGCGGGTTCGGCAACGGGGACGGGCAATTCAATTTTCCATATGGGATCGCCGTCGACGCGAAGGGGAGCGTCTTTGTCGTGGACAGCGGCAACACGCGGGTGCAGCAGTTCATGCCGTCCGAAGAGGGCAGCGAACGATTGCAGGACGAGGCCGAGGAGCTGGCCGAGCTGGAAAGTGCGCAACGAACGCGGAAAGAGTGAAGGGGGAGCGATGCTTGACAAAGAACCGCGACTGGGATTGACGTACGACGACGTGGTCCTCGTGCCGGCGAAATCGCAGATTGTGCCCAGTGAAGTCGATACCGCGACCTTCGTGTCACGCAATCTGCGAATCAATATCCCGCTCGTCAGCGCGGCTATGGATACGGTAACGGAGTCTCGGCTGGCGATCGCGATGGCGCGCGAAGGAGGGATCGGGATTATCCATCGCGTGCTGTCTCCGGTGGATCAGGCGATAGAGGTGGATAAAGTTAAGAAGTCCGAAAGCGGAATGATCCTCGATCCCGTGACGATTTCTCCTGATGAAACGATTCGCGATGCGCACCAGCTCATGGCGAAATATCGGATCTCAGGCATTCCGGTCACCAAAGGGCGCAAGCTGGTCGGGATTCTCACCAACCGAGACCTGAGGTTCGAAAGCAGGATGGACCTTAAGGTATCGCAGGTGATGAAGCGAGACAGGCTCATCACTGCACCGGAAGGCACCAGTTTGGAGAAGGCACGAGAAATTCTTCATGAACATCGGATCGAAAAGCTGCCGGTGGTCAATAAGCAGTTTGAACTCAAGGGTCTCATTACCATCAAGGATATCGAGAAACGGATCAAGTATCCGAGTGCCTGTAAAGATAGCCATGGGCGCTTGCGGGTCGGAGCGGCGGTCGGGGTCGGAGCGGATACCGAGGAGCGGGTCGGGCTGCTCAAGAAATCCGGCGTGGATCTGGTGGTGATCGACACAGCTCACGGTCATTCCCAAGCCGTCTTGGATACAGCGAAAATGATCAAAAAACAGTATCAGGATCTTGAGCTGGTGGTAGGAAACATTGGCACCGCCGAGGCGGCCAAAGATCTCCTCGAAGTCGGAGTCGATGCGGTAAAGGTAGGGGTGGGGCCTGGATCGATCTGCACCACGCGCATTGTATCGGGGGCTGGGATGCCACAGTTGACCGCTATCGCCGACTGCGCAAAAGCTTTGCAGGGGAGCGGTGTGCCGATCATTGCCGATGGAGGCATCAAGTTTTCCGGTGATATCACGAAAGCCTTGGCTGCCGGGGCGTCTTCCGTGATGCTCGGCGGTCTCTTTGCCGGAACGGAAGAGTCTCCCGGTGAGACGGTGCTGTATCAAGCCAGAACCTACAAGGTCTATCGCGGCATGGGTTCCATCGGGGCGATGGAGCGAGGAGGAGGAGATCGATATGGTCAGGGAGGACGCCCGGCTCAGAAGCTGGTTCCTGAAGGAATCGAAGGCCGTGTCCCCTATAAAGGGTCGTTGGCCGCTGTGGTGTATCAGTTAGTCGGCGGCGTGAGGTCGGGAATGGGATACTGCGGCTGTAAAACGATTGCCGACTTGCAACGGAATGCCACCTTCATCAGACAGTCCGTGGCCGGCCTCCGTGAAAGCCATGTGCATGACGTGATCATTACCAAAGAGGCCCCGAACTACCGGATGGATTGGGAGTAGGACGTTCAACGTTAATCGTGAACCGTGAATCGATAAGACACTTAGAGTCCGGTCCCCCTTCCTCATAATGACTCCGGCGATTAACGTGTAACGATTCACGATTAACGAACATGGAGCTCTGGCACGATAGAATTCTGGTCCTCGACTTCGGGTCGCAGTACACGCAACTGATCGCCCGCCGCATTCGCGAAGCGCAGGTCTATTCGCAAATTCTTCCCTGTACGGTCCCATTGGCCACGGTCCTCGCGTATCGGCCGCAAGGCATTGTCCTTTCCGGCGGTCCCTCCAGTGTCTATGAGGAAAACGCGCCGATGGTCGCTCAGGAGCTCTTCGATCAGGGTCTTCCGATCCTCGGCATTTGCTATGGCATGCAATTAGTGACTCATCTCTCCGGAGGTGAAGTCGCCAAATCGACACATCGAGAGTATGGCCGAGCCGATCTTACGATCGACGATGCCGGGGATCTCTTTAAAGGAGTCGGAATCGATCGATCGACCGCCGTGTGGATGTCTCACGGTGATCGCATCGAGCGGATGCCGCCGGGGTTTCGGTCGATCGCGCATACGAACAACTCGCCTGTCGCAGCGATGAAGCGGGACGATGACCAGCGCCGGATCTATGGTCTGCAGTTCCATCCCGAAGTCGTGCACACGCCGGAAGGGGCGAGGATTCTCCGCAACTTCGTCTACGAGATATGCGGTTGCAAACCCACCTGGACCATGCAGTCCTATGTGAAGACCGCGGTCGAGCAGATTCGTGAGCAGGTCGGCAAGGAGCGAGTCATTTGCGCCTTGAGCGGAGGGGTGGATTCATCGGTGGCAGCGGCGTTGACCCACCGAGCGATCGGCGATCAGCTGAACTGCATCTTCGTCGATAACGGCGTCTTGCGGGCCGGTGAACGAGACCAGGTGGAGAAGACCTTCGCTTCGCAGCTCCACCTGAATCTACGGATACTGGATGGAACGAAACAATTTCTTGCCGGCTTGAAGAACGTAACGGATCCAGAGCGCAAACGAAAGATCATCGGCCGTCAGTTCATCAAGCACTTCGAGGCGGAATCGAAAAAACTGAAAGGCGCCAAGTATCTCGTGCAAGGTACTCTGTATCCCGATGTGATTGAGAGCGTCAGCTTCAAAGGCCCATCGGCTACGATCAAGACGCATCACAATGTCGGCGGCTTGCCGGCCCGGATGAAGCTCAAACTTATCGAGCCGCTCCGAGAATTGTTCAAAGACGAAGTGCGTATATTGGGAACAGAATTGGGATTGCCGGATGACATCATCTGGCGACAACCGTTTCCGGGTCCTGGATTGGCGATTCGTGTGTTGGGTTCCGTGACACCGGAGCGATTGACGGTTCTGAGGGCAGCGGAAGCGATCGTGGATCAGGAAATCCGAAGCGCCGGTCTCTATCGTGAGATTTGGCAGGCCTTTGCCGTCTTGTTGCCGATTCGAACCGTCGGGGTAATGGGTGATCAACGGACCTATGAGAATGTCATCGCGATTCGCGCCGTCACCAGCGTGGACGGCATGACGGCCGATTGGGCGAAGATTCCAAACGATGTGCTCGGTCGCATGTCGAATCGGATCATCAATGAAGTCAAAGGTGTGAATCGGGTGGTGTACGACATCAGCTCGAAACCACCGTCGACGATTGAGTGGGAGTGAGGATCGAGTATGGCCAGGCGGCTTCCGTGGCCGCGTACCGCGCACACAAGATTAATCGAATTGTGATCAAAGCGGGCGGTGCTCGCTGGATGCGCGCAGTGAGAGTCAGTAGGACTACTTCCAGCCTTGGGAGGAAACGATAGAATAGATGACAGTCAGGCTCCAAAAGCTCATCGCCAGTACGGGGCTGTCCTCCCGCCGAAAGGCGGAGCTGTTGATCGCCTCGGGACGAGTCTCGGTGAACGGCAAGGTTGTCACTGAACTCGGGACGAAGGTCGATCCTGATCGCGATCATGTCAAGGTCGATGGGAAGCACCTGACCTCGGCACAGCCCTTCGTGTATCTGATGCTCAACAAACCCAAGAACGTGATGTCCACGCTGGACGATCCTGGTGGACGGACAACGGTGAAGGATTTCTTGCGAGGCGTGTCCGTTCGCGTGTTCCCGGTCGGACGGCTCGATTTCGACAGTGAGGGATTGATGTTGCTGACGAACAACGGCGAGCTTGCGCAGGCCCTGCTACATCCGCGTTATCATGTGCCGAAGACCTATCTGATCAAGGTCAAGGGTGCGTTAAATAATGAGGAGATCGTTCGTCTGGAGCGAGGGATCAGACTCGAAGATGGGATGACGAGTCCCGCCCACGTGAAGAAGGTGCGAAAAGTCGAGGCGAACTCCTGGTTGGAGATCACCATCCGCGAGGGACGCAAGCATCAAGTCAAGCGCATGTTGGAGGCGGTCGGGCATCCGGTCATCAAATTGCTTCGGGTCAGGATGGGGCCTCTCTCGCTCGGAAATCTGGAACCAGGAGAGTTTCGGTTCTTGACGGATCGGGAGGCCAATGCATTACGCGAGTTGGTCCATGAGCGGATGGCATCGGCTGAAAGGGGAGAGGAGCCGGCACCGAGGCCGAAGCGGCCGGTCAAGGGAGAGGGTTGGGCCAAACCCGATAGAAGTAAAAAGTCTTCTGGCAAGAAAGCGAAGGTTGCATGAAGATCAGAACTCACCGCTGTGGAGAGTTGAATGCGAAGCAAGTCGGTCAGATCGTCGTCTTGAACGGTTGGGTTCAGCGTCGGCGCGATCATGGCATGGTCATCTTCATCGATCTTCGTGACCGGACTGGCATTGCACAGGTCGTATTCAATGCCGAGCGAAACCTCAGGGTACATCAGGCTGCCCATTCGCTCCGCAGCGAATGTGTCGTGTCGGTTACCGGCCAAGTCATGGCGCGGCCGGTTGAATCGAAGAATCCTCATCTCTCGACCGGAGAGATCGAGGTTTTTGTCGATGAGGTTGAAATTCTCAATGAGGCGAAGACCCCTCCCTTCCTGATAGAAGACGAAGCGGAGGTGACGGAGGCCATTCGCCTGAAGTACCGCTTCCTGGATCTTCGTCGCCCCATCATGCAACGGCTCTTGAGCTTGCGCCACGGCATCATGCAGAGGACCAGAGACTTTCTGAACGCGGAAGGGTTCCTCGAAGTTGAGACGCCGATTTTGACGAAAAGTACGCCGGAAGGAGCCAGGGATTACTTGGTGCCAAGTCGGGTGAACCCCGGACAGTTCTATGCCTTGCCGCAATCACCGCAACTGTTCAAGCAAGTGCTGATGATCAGCGGAGTCGATCGTTACTATCAGATCGCCCGCTGCTTCCGCGACGAGGACCTGCGAAACGATCGTCAGCCGGAATTCACGCAGATCGACCTGGAGATGTCATTCGTGGATCGTGAGCAAGTCATGAGCCTGATGGAACGAATGATTGTGACTGTATTCCAGGAAGCCGGGGGCGTGCATCTTCCGACGCCGTTCCCGCGGATGACCTATGCCGAGGCCATGGGCCGATATGGGTCGGATAAGCCTGATCTCAGATTTGACATGCCGCTCTACGATGTGACGGCATTCGGCGCGACGAGCGAGTTTAAAGTCTTTAAGGATGCGGCAACCAAGGGCCGTATCGTCAAGGCCTTGATCGTGAAGGGTGGAGCTGCGCTTTCGCGGACACGCATCGACGCGTTGGGCGAAACGGCCAAGAGCTTCGGCGCCAAGGGCCTGGCTTGGCTCAAGATTACGACGGACGGGCAGCTTGAATCAGTCATCGCAAAATTCCTGGATGTCAACGCGTTTGCCGCAGCACTGCCTGAAGCGAAGCCTGGTGATCTGGTCTTATTCGGTGCCGACAAACCAACGGTCGTTCACGATGTGATGGGGCGGATTAGGCTTTTATTGGGAGAGGAGTTGAGGTTGATCGACTCCTCAGTATGGCGGCCATTGTGGGTGATCGATTTCCCCCTGTTGGATTACGATCAAGAGCAGAAACGGTATGTGGCCATGCACCATCCATTCACCGCCCCGCTCGATGATGATCTACTGTTGTTCGAGTCCGATCCGCTGAAGATGCGAGCGAAAGCCTACGACATGGTGTTGAACGGGAGTGAGATCGGCGGCGGCAGTATTCGTATGCATCGGCGAGAGATGCAAAGCAAAGTCTTTGACCTTCTCGGGATCGGCAAGGAGGAAGCATCAGCTAAGTTTGGATTTCTGCTCGATGCGCTCGAGTACGGTGCACCGCCGCATGGCGGGGTTGCGTTCGGATTGGATCGATTGGTGATGTTGCTCGGTAATGCCGATTCGATCCGCGACGTGATCGCTTTTCCCAAGACCCAGAAGGCACAATGTCCGCTGACCGATGCGCCGTCCTCCGTCAGTCCTGAGCAACTCAAGGAATTGCGCATCAAGTTGGATTTAGTCGAGTAATGGCCGGTAATACCTTCGGCAGAATCTTTACCGTCACGTCATTCGGTGAAAGTCATGGGCCGGCGATCGGTTGTGTGATTGATGGCTGCCCCCCGGGTTTTTCGCTTTCGACTGAAGACATCCAACATGATCTTGATCGGAGGAAGCCCGGTACCTCTCGTCATGTAACCCAGCGTCAGGAGTCTGATACCGTTGAAATTCTCTCCGGAGTATTCGAGGGAAAGACCACCGGCACACCAATCGCGCTGTTGATCCGCAATGAAGATCAGCGTAGCCGCGACTACGGTAATCTGATCGATACCTTTCGCCCCGGCCATGCGGACTATACCTACTGGCAAAAGTACGGGATTCGCGATCATCGAGGCGGCGGCCGTGCATCGGCCCGTGAGACTGCGGTTCGAGTCGCCGCTGCCGCGATTGCCCGGAAGTGGCTCAGAGAGAAGCATGGTGTCATCATTCGGGGATATCTGAGCCAGTTGGGTCCTTATGAATTGGCCTTCAAAAATTGGGACACAGTGGGTCAGAATCCGTTTTTCTCTGCGGATCCAGACATCGTCCCCAAGTTGGAATCCTTCATGGATGAGCTTCGGAAGGACGGCGATTCTGTCGGCGCGAGGATCACGACCGTGGCCGAGTATGTGCCGGTAGGGTGGGGCGCACCGGTCTACGAAAAATTGGATGCCGACTTGGCTGCGGCGATGATGAGCATCAATGCGGTGAAAGCGGTCGAGATCGGATCAGGCTTCGGGTCGGTTGCGCAGCGCGGCTCAGAGCACGGCGATGAACTCACGCCAGAGGGCTTTGTCACGAACCATGCCGGCGGCATTTTAGGTGGGATCTCCACCGGGCAGGATATTGTCGTCACGATCGGGATCAAACCGACATCAAGTATCCGTATCCCGCGTCGATCAATCGATAAACAAGGCAATCCGGTCATGGTGGGAACCACCGGTCGCCACGATCCCTGTGTCGGCATCAGGGCCACTCCGATTGCTGAGGCCATGATGGCGTTGGTGCTCATGGATCATGCGCTGCTGCATCGTGCTCAGAACGCTGATGTGACGACCAAGACACCGAAAATTGCTGGTTCCATCAAACGGACTGCCTCACAAGAAAAGAGCAACGCTGCCTTGAAGACCAATCCTGACCCTGCTGAAGCGTAATCGTGTGATTGAGGACACTGCGAACCATCCTCACCCCTCTCATAAAGTTCCTTTTGATGATCTTCTCTTATGGGCTAGCTGACCGACCTGAGCTGATCATTCTCTATCAGGGTGCTACGCAGGGCATTGACGAGCTGTCTATACCGGTCCTCGGCCCAAGCATTGAACGACTCTGCGTCCTGGAACACGAGGTCCCATGCCTTGGCTGCGTCCAGCATCAAGAGCTGCTGCGGCTTGGAAGGCCCGGAGAACAAGACGACGAGGACGGTGGAGCGACCGGTGAGGCTGATGTCGGTGAAGATGTGCAGCATGGAGGACGAGGGGAGCATGATTTCCCGCGAGGCGGCTTCAACGAGCGGTTGATAGAGGTGATGCAGAAATTGCACCGTGACCTCGTGCGGGTTGACGGGAGTCAGGAGGCGAGGATTTGGTTTTTCTCCAAAGAGGTTCTCTGTTAGATAGGTGGCCGCCTCCCATGTCGGCATGGCGCCTGAAGCAACCAGGGATTCGCAGAGATAGGCGATCCAATTTCGGTTTCGGGGGCGTTCGCGGACCGCAGTCAGCTTTGTCGCCATACGTGCCAATCCCTTCGTCTATGGCGGCGGTTGTTAGGATCGAATCACGTTGTTCCGGCAAGCGAAAAAAGTATAGCCGTGGCACCACAGTCGGTCAACGAATTGCCGACAATCGAGTCATCGGTTCAGCTGAGGAGATGCTACGTTTCGCGGAAAGTACTGGCATTCACGCGGTCTGCGTATTGATCGTGGATGCGCGCCAATTCCTCTGCAGATGCGACGAAGGTATCCAGCAGCTCGGGATCGAAATGTTCGCCACGGTGCTTGAGCATGAGTTCAATCGCATGACTGAGCTCGAAGGCCGGCTTGTAGACTCGTTGAGTGGTGAGTGCATCAAATGCGTCGGCAATCGCTGCGATGCGGCCTTCGACGGGAATGGCGTCGCCTTGTAACCTGCGAGGATACCCGGTACCGTCGAAGCGCTCATGGTGGGTGTAAGCGATCACGGCTGCGACTTTCAGCAGCTCTGCATCCGACCCGCTGAGGATCTTATAGCCGATTTCGGCGTGCTGCGCGATCACCCCGAATTCTTCCTGTGTGAACTTGCCGGGTTTCAGCAAGACATGATCCGGGGTGCCGATCTTGCCGATGTCGTGCATGGGGCTGGCCGTGCGGATCAAGTCGCAGCGTTCCGGGGATAGGCCGGCCTTGCGCGCAAGCAACTCACAGTAGTGACTCATGCGTTGAATGTGTCGGGCGGTCGCATGATCGCGGAATTCCGCGGCGATGGCGAGTCGCTGAATGGTTTCCTCACGCGAGAGGCGGAGTTCTTTTTCAGAGCGTTCCAGCCAGTCCAGCGCTTGCTGTAGCGCGAGCGTTCTTGTTCGGACAATGTCCTCAAGATTCTCACGATGGAGCCGATTCTCCATCTCGAGTCGTCGGCGGCGGAGGGCATTCGCGACGTCGATGAGAACCTCATTGGCTTCGAACGGCTTGATGATGTATCCGAACGCGCCGACCTCCAAGGCGGCATTGGCGAGGACCGAGCTATCGAGGCCCGTGACCATGATCGCCGCCGTGTGAGGGTGCTCCGTGAGAATGTGTCGCACGAGATCCATACCCGATTCTCCGGGCATGTTGACGTCGCAGAGCATCAACGCAAAGGGTTGGTCCTGCAATTTTTGCCGAGCCTCTCGGGCATCTGCGGCGCATTCGGCCGAATACCCATGAGATTGAAGCAGGTAGGCCAGGAGGCGCCTGATCGGTTCCTCATCGTCGACAACCAGAATATTGCGATTATCGAGGAGGGCTTGATGAGTAGTCTGGTTCAGCAGTATCGCCATCAGTCGGAATGTAATCGGCTCGTCGAGGCCTCGGACTGTCTCAGTTGTTCTTTATCGGCTCATTGAGGTTGGATCTGAATCGCCATAGGAACGGCGCAGAGATGTGCACTTTTTGTGCCAATTGGTATTGCCTCTACCCTGTCATTTGAATACCGTCCATTTTGATGATCTTAAGAGATCCAGGATGGAATCTCTGCGTCTGGAGAGATTTTGGGAGGTACCTGGTCATGAGCTCTTACTTAGTCCCTATTCCGGTGTGGGGTGAGACGTCAAAAGATTGTACAGAATTCGTCAAACTTGAGTAGCTGCTTTTGTACAGAGGAAGATACCGGTGGTGGGCCGACGCATCGATTCACCCGCCTACACACACTTCGGCGAGGTGTCGCTCAGAAACTAACAGGGATCACGGCTGTCATGCCGTGAGGCTCCACCGACGATGATCGGCTGGACAGTTGGTTTGCGCTTTCTTAAGGCCTTCACTATAATTCGAATCCCACTATTGAGGAAGGGACATGAGAATGAGCGGAATTTCCGGCTTAGTCCGTTTTGATGGGCGTCGCAGAGATCAGGTCCGCCACGTGAAAGTGACACGCAACTATATCAAACATGCCGAAGGGGCGGTTTTGATTGAAATGGGAGACACGAAGGTCATTTGTACTGCGTCCGTTGAGGAAAAGGTGCCTCCCTTTCTCAAGGGCAAGGGGACGGGATGGGTCACGGCGGAATATGCGATGTTGCCGCGGGCAACCCATGAGCGATCCCCACGAGAGGCGGTCAAGGGGAAGCAAGGCGGCCGGACCCTGGAGATTCAACGGCTCGTCGGACGTGCTCTGCGCTCCGTGACCGACATGTCGCAGCTGGGAGAGCGGTCCATTTGGATCGACTGTGATGTGATCCAAGCGGACGGGGGCACCAGAACCGCGTCCATCACCGGCGCCTTTATCGCGTTGGCTGATGCTTGTGCCGTGCTGAAAAAACGGGATCTGTTGAAGAAGATGCCTTTGACCGACTACCTGGCGGCCATCAGCGTCGGAAAGGTCGGGGGAGAGGTGATGGTGGATCTTGCCTATACCGAGGATTCGATGGCCGAAGTCGACATGAATGTGGTGATGACCGGCAGCGGCCGGTATGTCGAGGTACAGGGTACAGCCGAACGCACGCCGTTCGCGAAGCAAGATATGGACGAGTTTCTGAATCTGGGGTGGCAGGCTATCCAACGGTTGACCGCCATTCAGAAAGAGCTGATCGGTGCACTCGATTGAGGGACCGATAGAAGAAATCCTCCTCGCGACCAGAAATCCGGACAAAGTCAGGGAACTTGCGGCTCTTCTCGGGGATCTTGGAATCAGCATCCGTACCCTGGTGGACTTCCCTACCGCACCGGAAGTGGAAGAAGACGGTACAACCTGTGAAGCCAACGCACTCAAGAAGGCCAGGGAAATGGCCTCTGTGACAGGCCTTCCGTCGGTCGCGGATGATACGGGACTCGAAGTTGATGCGTTGGGTGGAAGGCCAGGCGTGTTTACTGCTCGATATGCAGGGGGAAACGCAACCTACGAAGACAACTGCCGGAAGCTGCTCAAGGAACTGGGTGGTGTGCCACCGGCCAGACGAACCGCTCGATTCGTAACGGTCGCTGCCTTGGCGATGCCGGGTGGTCACTGTCGAGTGGCCACGGGAACCCTCGGCGGCGTCATTGCTGAAGGGTTTGTTGGTACGCAAGGATTCGGCTACGACCCCGTCTTTTTCGTCCCGGAGCTCGGTCGTACGTTGGGTGAGTTGACGGCTGAGGAAAAGAACCGTATCAGTCACCGAGCCAAGGCATTTCGATCCATGGCGGACATTCTTCGACCCTTGACTGGCCGGAAACTCTGAGCCGGGTGATGTCGACGCATGTGCAAGGGAGACATTGCCTGGACACCAATCGGAACATTCTTGTATAAGTGAAGGACGAGCCGTCGGGGCGTAGCGCAGCCCGGTAGCGCGCCTGCTTTGGGAGCAGGATGTCGGAGGTTCAAATCCTCTCGCCCCGACCAAACCGCACTTCGTGTGTGCCGCCGGCTATTCATCGCGTTATCGTACTTGGTGCCGGCGGATAGAACCCACCAGTCGGCCTCGTTTTTCTCAACCAAACCTCGCTTGCGGGTACCCTGCGCTCTTCATCGTATTACCGTAGCTGTTTCGCAGGGACAAATACCACAAGTCCTTCTGATTTCCCAAACCCTCTTGCCCCGACCATACAGAGCTTGCTCGACCAGGAGCCTAACAATTGAGACGACGGGAGAGACCTACTGGTGATCTGATATTGCCGCACTTCGTGCGAGCCGCCCGCTCGTTATTGTTGTACAGTAACTGCGCACATAGAAACCACCAATGAAATCCACAGCCGCACGTCTCACGGCGATTACTCGCGGTCCTGGGCAAGCATCATAAACATGACAAGTACCGCACCGATGACCAGTGCTCCATTGATCAACAACATCAGTATCATCACCTCTCACCTCCATTCATGTAGAATTTGTCGCAATGCTCACTCCATGTCTCACCGTTCGCGCATGAACATCGTCAACATCACCATCACTGCGAAAAGTATCCCGCCCGAGATCGTCAACATGGCCATCTCATCACTCATCATATCTGTACCCATCCTTTCCATATCTCCATCGTGGTTCATCCACGTGGAGGTCGAGTGTCCCTCGAAATCCGATGATGGAATTCGAGTTCTACACCGAGCACTTCTGCACCGAGCATCCGCCAGCGTTTCTCATGACAAGCCCTAAGCATTTCTTGGGCCACGCCGGGTCTTATGCTAACTCGTGATATTTCCAGGGCCTACGCAAATGGAGGTGTGGTCTGGCGGCCTGCAGCTGTATCTGAATGGATTCCAGGCTGGATCAAAATGGATTCTAGAGTGGATCGAATGTGATGCGGATAATGTGGGATATACTTATCCGGTTAATTCCCTAAACTCCAACCGGGTGGAGGGCGATGAGTCATGAACTCCGATGGACAGTCGGGGCTGGTCGCAACTGTTTTAAGAGATCTGCCTACGAGGTCGGAACCGCTTCAGAGAGCCGCACAGTCCTTCAGTCTGAAGAAGTAGGCGGTTTGCCTGAGATCTGCTTCTGTCGGAGCAGTTTGGTCAGGTAGGTCCGTTGCAGGCCGAGTTCGGCCGCCGTCTTTGTCTGATTCCAGCCATTCCGACGCAACGCGGCCTCAATCAGCTTCTGGCCATATACGTCCATGCTCCTATGATACGAGAAAAACAGTATGTCGGTGTCGGCCTCCTGACTCACCATGGGAGCCTCGGGCGTCGAAGCAGCTGACGCAGTCAATGAGAGGTGTTCCGGTTCGATCGTGTCGCCGGGACATAAAATCAATGCACGAGTGAGCACGTTTTCCAATTCCCGCACGTTACCCGGCCAGGGGTACTGTTGCAGCGCTTGGAATGCCTCGTCGCTGAGGGTCACGCGTTTAGACAGGCCCACGATGCTGGGCCGGTTGAGGAAATGTTCCACGAGGGTGGAAAGATCCTCCATCCGCTCATGCAGTGGGGGCAGCGCGATGGTAATCACGGCGAGGCGAAAGTACAGGTCTTCGCGGAATGTCCCTTGACGAATCGCCTGTCTCAGATCCTTGTTCGTGGCCGCGATAAAACGTGCGTCGGTCCGTACCTCTTGAGTTCCGCCGACGCGGTAGAATGTCCGGTCTTGAAGTATACGCAGGAGATGGCTTTGCATGGTGAGCGGCATGTCGCCGATCTCGTCAAGAAACAGCGTGCCTCCCTCGGCGACCTCGATTTTGCCAGGCTCCCGCTTAGTGGCTCCGGTGAACGCGCCTTTTTCGTGCCCGAAGAGCTCGTTTTCCAGTAGGTTCTCAGGGAAGGCGGCGCAATTGACGGCAATAAATGGTTTGGTAGCGCGAGGGCTCCAACGATGAATGGCGCGGGCGACCACTTCCTTCCCCGTACCCGTTTCCCCGAGTAATAACACAGTTACGGAAGAGGCCGCTGCCTGTTTGGCCATCGTCAACTGTCCGGCCATCTGCTTGCTGGCCGTCTCGATGGGTTCGAACTGGGCATCGACCTCTTGGCGGAGCGTCTCGACCTGGCGGTGAAGGGTGACGGTGTCCAAAGCCTTCTTAATCACGACGGTCAAATGGTCTGCAGTGAACGGCTTCGGCACAAAGTCGAAGGCACCAAGTTGCATGGCCTGCACCGCGCGTTCGATCGTTCCATAGGCCGTGAGCATCACGATCAGCGGATTCGTATAGGTTGCTGAAGCCCGGAGCGTCCCTTCATCTTCCTGATCGTGGCGAACTGACCTCCCGCTGACTTGTTTTAAGACATCAAGTCCTGACAGTAATGGAAGTTCGAGATCCAGCAGGACAAGATCAGGCCCTTCTTCCTGAATTATGCGCAGAGCATCCTTCCCATTCGCGGCAGTCACCGGTTCATGTCCCATCCAGGTGATCCGATTTTCCAGACTCAGAAGGATATCGCGGTCGTCGTCAACAATCAGGATTTTCGCGCGCATCGGAGGCTTCTCCTTTCTGGATAGGCAATTCTTCACCCCGTAACATCGGGAAAGGCTAGATTCGCCATGTCGTCCGACCTGAATCAAACTGTGGCGCAGCGATCGGCAGCGTAAAATAAAAACGAGACCCGATCCCTGGTTGGCTCTCAACCCAAATCGAACCATGGTGCATGGTGACCAGGGTCTTGGTGATGCAGAGGCCAAGTTGAGCGCCTTGCGCGGTCGGCATGGGCGACGGCACTCTGGAAAACTCATCAAAAATGTTTGGGAGATGGGATGAATCAATCCCGCAGCCGGTATCAGCAACGCACGTTTGTACGAGTCCTGGTGGAGATTCGCAAAACTCCACGGTTATTCGACCACCGGGAGCGGTGAACTTGATCGCATTCCCAAGGAGATTCACCAGAATCTGTTCCACCTTGTCGCGGTCGCCTTGCACGGGTGGAAGCGACTCGAGGGGGGGAATGTCGAGGGAAACATTCTTCTCTGCCGCAAGCATCTGGAGGCTGTCCACTGCGATCATCGCCATCCGGCGGACGCAGACTTCTTCCAGGCGAAGCTCGATTCGCTTGGTATCGAGGCGCGACCAATCGAGCAGTTGACTGATGATTCTTCCAAGCCGGGCGACGTTGCGTTGGATGCGGGTGAGATAGGTGCGTTGCAGGTCGGTGAGTGGACCCGTGACGCCGTCGAGCATGTTTTCTGCAAAGCTCCGAATCGCCGTCATAGGCGTCCCCAGCTCGTGTGAGACTACTGAGAGAAAGGTCGTTCGACGCCGGTCATGTTCCTGCAGCTGAGCATTGGCGCAGGACAGTTCTTCGGTCCGCTGCTGGATGCGATCTTCAAGATGCTGGGTCAGCTCGGTCAGATCGGAGTAGGCCTTGGCATTGTCGATGGCCGCCGCGACGTGGCTTGCAATAGTGAGCAAGATACTGAGATCTCCCTCACTGCATGGACGTGACCCTCGGTCAGCCAATAAAAATCCGAGAATCTTTGTACGGCTCTGGAGCGGCACGGCGACGAATGACCGTGCTCCGGACCGGCGCAGCAACTCAAGCAGCGGCGGAAATATACGCTGGGGGATGGCCTCGATGTCATGGATCAGCAACGGCTTGCTGTGAATGAGCAGATCCGCCGCGATGCCGCCATCGACGATGGGTAATTCAAGCCGGTAAGCGGCCTCCGTAAGTTCCTGTGAAACTCCGATGATCCGAGCGAAGGAGGCGCAGTTCTTTTCTGGGTAGTGAAGAATGACCGCCATTCGAGAAAATCCGAGATTCTCGACCAGCAACCGGAGCACTGTGTCAAGCAACTGACCCATGTCGAACATATTGGCGCGTGCGATTGCGGCACTGGCTTTATGCACCGTGGTTAAGTGCCTGACCTGCAGTCGGATGGTGTCGAGGTTTGCGGTGATCGCGTGATTCCTGTCCTGCAGACATTGTGTCATCACGCTGAATGCATGGGTCAATTGACCGACTTCATCATTGGTAGGTCGAGGGAGGGAAATGTGAACATCCTTTCCCTCTGCGAGTTTCCGCGCAGCACCGGCGAGACTTCGGAGTGGTGTCGTAATGCGAGATGTAAGAAAGTGCGCGCCGACGACGCCTGCGACAATGATGAGCAGCGTGAGAATCGAAACGTTACGAACGATGATCAACAGGGCTTGCTTGGCTTGGGCGTCGGTTATGCCGATACGCACCAGGCCGACCACCGGCGAGATTGTGGGTAGGAGAGTGGGGCCAATGATATCCTCCAATTCGACCGGAAGATGAGGCAGCGGTGGCTCGGATGGGGATTCTCGGAGGACCGGCATCGCAAAGTCGAACAGGGTTTCCGTCCGCACGAAAAACGGTAGGAGCCAATCAGAGGACTCATCCTGAGGGACCAACGTGTGTTCTGCAGATTGAAAAAATCTGGTAATGAGCGGAACGGTCAGCGGCGCCCGCAGCAGCGATTGTGATATCCGGTCGTCAGGGTAGAGCGGTTGTTCTACGGCCGGAGGTGACCCGTTCGACGACCTCCGAATGCGCTTGCTTTGTCGGTTCAGGATGCGGCCGTCGGAGCCGGTGATGACGACATACACGACGTGATCGATCGTCATCAGGCTCTGCATGAATTGACCAAGTGTGACCCGATCCTCAAGCACAACGCCGGCAAGGCGAAAGTGTTCGTTCTGTACGGTGTTGGTCAATAAGATGCTTCCGAGTTCCTCCAGATTGTCCGTCATGGCCTTGCGCCGGGCTTCGATAAAATACCAGCTTAATGACGAACAGGTCATGATGAGAATGAGGCTGAAAAACGCCATGAACTTCAAGCGGAGACCGAAGAGTCGAGCCCCAGACCCTGGTCCGGGACGTTGTCCTCTTAGGAGTCCTGAGCTATCCATGGGCCGACTCATCTAATAAGTTTCGTCGATAAGGCTGTCGAGCTCTCTTGGAATCGAGATGCCGAGATACCGCGCGGTCTTGACATTCACCGTGATCCTGACCCGCTGGACAGGAACGGGTTTGAGGGGAAGCCGTTCTTCCCTGTCCAAGATACGCTTGGCAAGGAGCCCGGTTTCTCGGCCTACTTCGTTGTAGCTGATCGACAAGCTGAGCAATGCGCCCAGGCGGGTAAACTCGGATGAAAAGCCGATGACGGGAACCTGTTTGGCCAACGCCGATTCGAGAATAAAGCGGATCGATTCATCGGTCAGCACCGTCGAATCCGGAATCAGCCATAAGGCTTCCGATTCGGACAGGAGCAGCCGCAGTTGCTGAGGGACTTCCTTCTCATGCTCGACCATGAATCCCCGCAACTGAACGTTATGGACAGAAGCCTGCGCCTCCGCGTCCTTGAAGCGGGAAGCAGACTTGCCGGGATCGTACAACATGCCGATCCGGCGAAGGGTGGGCAACAACGCGCGCATGACCTTCAACTGACGGTCCGTTGGAATTTCCAACAGGACGCCGGTCATATTGGCAGCGGTCAGATGATGTTTCAAGGGGTCGAGAACCATCATGTAGAGAATCGGGGTATCGACGATCTCCAACTTGACCGCCAGTGCCGCTTTGAGGCCGACGGCGACTACGAGGGAAGCGTCTGAGGCACGAATCTTTCTGACCAGCTGCTTGCCTTGCTCCAGATCTCCCCGTAGGTCGTACTCAATATAAGTGGCTCCGGTCGGCGCTGTCGCCTTGAAGCCTTCGACGGCATCGCTGTACGCCTTCAGGTCGGGCGATTTGAGAATAGCGATCTCAGTGCCGGCCGCCTCGGCCTGTACAGAGAGGAAATAGGAGAGAAGGATGAGCGCAAGGGACAGTCGCCGGATATGAGCAGAGCGCACCCATCTGTTTTCCCGATCTCTCAACGTATGAGCGATCATAAACATGCGATAGGGTGATAGGGCAGTGATCAAGGACCCCGCGACCAATCGGTGCGTTTATTTCAAGCAAACCCTGTGCCCTCGGTATTGTCGAGTCACCACGACCAGACGAAGAAGTTCATTCTGGCAGCCCATGTTCATTGTCCAACTTAGCCGGTCCAGAAACAAAAAGCCGGGTGGCGTGGTGGATCAAAACTGATTCAGCCTGAATCGAATTGGATTCTCCGACCGAATCGAATGGACGGCATCAATCCTTGCTCAGAATGGAGCAGGCCGGGAGGGGTCGTTCGCGAAGCGCTATTTTGCGTTGCCCTGAATAGCTTTCAGATCCCAGTCCGCCACCCCGTTGAGTCCGACCTGTCTTAGGAGAGCCGCCCTCAGTCTACGAAGCGACGGATCCTTTGGCTCTTTCTCAATCAACGAGCAGACACAGCCCATCGCATCGTACCAGAACCCGATGAGGGCATTGGTGCGCACGGTTTCACGATCACAGGTCAGGTTTACCGACGTGACCGTCAGACATTCATTGAAGTCGCATCGCTCGATCATTCCACCTGCGACGATATCCCTGGAGGGGGACTCGGGATTGGGGCTGGCCGACACAAACCAGCGGTACTGGACGTTAGGTTCAAGGGTAAGTCCCAGGCTTTTGAGATCGATGGATTGCACCCCCGCCTCGGTTGGAACCGGGAGGGAACCTTCATAGAGCGGGACGACTTTTTGGGTATCGTTCAGTGTGAACCGCAAGGGATAGGTCGTCGGTTTCGAGAGATACCAATTGAGCGTCGGCGTTCGCTTCACCGTCAAACCCACGTGGTCGGGAACCAAGGCGACGAGCTCCGGTTCACTCCCCTCCGTTCCCCGTAACGTGCCTCCGACTCGCGCGCGAGGAGTCGGTTTCTTTGGCGGTGTATAGATGAGGTCATCTGGTTGATCAGCCGTTGCCGCCGGCGCCTTCTCTGCGGCGTCCAGGACATGCGCGCCTGAGACAGTCAGGAGAAGGCTTAACCCTAGGATCAACATGTATTTCACGGCAATTCTCCTTCTAGCAGGATGATGAAAAACTCGGGTAATGCCAGGAATATGGCTGTAATTTTCCAATCGGTGCTAACGCTAGAATCAATTCAGGATGCTCAAAAAGGCCGTCCAGCAAGGCCGCAACGAGCGAAGAGGTGAGGCGTACGCTTCGGTACGTTGAGCCTCTGAGCGATGCGAGAACGCCGCTGGCGGACTTTTTCAGCATCCTGTTAGAGCCAATTATTGAGCAACAGGAAGGGCGACCAGTAGGCCGGGTGTTCATAAATCCTGTCGCTCAACAGCTTCAACTGCGCGCGCTGGAGCGCCACGGCTTTCGAGAGAGCCGGATTGCGCAGTTGGCGATAAAATTCAGAGATCAATGTCGCCGACGCTTCATCGTTGATGAACCACAGAGTGGCCAATGCGCTGCGGGCGCCGGCTTTCAGCGCGACACCGGCCAGGCCGAGGGCAGCGCGGTCGTCGCCGATGCCGGTCTGGCAGGCACTCAAGGTCAAGAGTTCAAGCGGCTCCTGCCGAAACCGAAAGAGGCCGATCAATTGATCGAGACCCTGCATCGTCATTTTCCCATCGAAGGTCAGGAGGAATGAGTCGTTTATGTCGGTCGAGAATTTGCCGTGCGTCGCGATATGCAGGCCTCCATATCCACCATCACGCAATTCCTGTTCCAGTCTGGATGATTGAAAGGCATTGTTCATCAGTTGATCGCCCTTATAGAGCCGTTGAATGGATTCGACCTCGTCCGCTACGTAGGGAAGGGGTGGAAACCCTTGCACGGACTTGGTGAGGCCGGCCGTGAGGAATCGGAGCTTGTCGCGGTTGAGTGGACGAGGGTCGGTCAAGGTCAAGCCGGGCGTCATGGCGAGCGCGAACTTGTTGATCAAGAATGATGAGCCGTCGTGGAGCGCCGCCAGCGGAATCGTCCGCAGGGCGCCGTCCGGCACAAACACCAAGGTCGTGATCTGCGGCTGCGAGAGGTCCGTTTCCAGCGGGCGAAGGAGCCAGTCGTATAACCGTTGGGCATGGGGCAGATATTCGCGGGTCGTGCGCTTTTCAACCAACCGACGGAATGTCCGAATTTCCTGAGTCAGCCGCTCCGCCGTCATGGGCACGGAGGTGCGCTTGAGGCCGGATGGCAGACTCACGAGCAGTTCGAGTCGGGAACTGAACATGATGGGATAGATGACGGCGGTGTCCGGCGATAAGCGATCGAACGTGGTCAGCCTCGACCGGACTGAATCGACGCAATCGTCCTTGAAATAGTCCCGTAGCTCAGCCGTCTTGTAGGCTTCAATCGCATCGCGAGCGCCGAACAAATCGCCCTCGGCTGCCTTGCCGTCGCCAGAACGCGATGCACGCTGCAGCAACAGGTCGGCCAGCTCAAAAAACAACGGCCTCACGGACTCATGACCGGTGTTCGCGTCCTCGGACGAGGCTTGCTCCACCTCGGCGCGGATCGGTTGGAGCGTCGATGCCGCTTGCCGGTATGAGGAGATGGCGTTGTCCAACTGCCCGATTGCAGCCAGCTGTCGGCCCAGCTGCCATTGCCAGCGATAGAGCGACTCGGATGCGTCCACCGATTGGGCCGCAAACAACGCCTTCCTGGTGAGTTGCAGCGCTTCGTCCATGCGAAATTCCGTCTCGTAGAGATGCCCGAGATAGCCGAGAGCATAGGACAGGGTTCTCTTGTCTCCCTGCCCCTCCGCGACCGTACCTGCTTCGTGAAGGACGCCCGCGGCTCGCAAGAGGAGAGGGTCACGATCATGTGGGAGTTGAGGGATGAGCCGCTGGTACATCAGCGCGATGCCGATCATACCTAGCGATTGGTTGCGCGATGGCCGAAGATCCTTGAGTTGCTGGAGTGCCGCGTCAAGAGCCATACGGCTGTTGGTTGGTTGCCCGAGGCGCAGCAGAGTCCGCGCGGCATTGGTGCGGGCTGTCACAGCAAGCAGCGGGAGCTTGGCCCTCTGAGCGTGGCTGACGCTTTCCTGAAAGGCTTCCAATGCCTCCTTGTCTTGCTGCTTCAAGGCGAACACCACTCCGAGGTCATTCAGGATGGTCGCCGTGAGCTGCGAGGAGCCTTGCTCCCGTGCTGATGCCGCCCCGCGCTCGAGATATTCCAATGCCTCGGTGAATCGCCGGAGCGTCAGGTAAGTCCTTCCTAGATGCCCGAGTACGGAAGCTTCCACGAGCGGATCGCCGTACTTGTCGGCGAGCGCAAGCGCCAGCTCCAGCGATTGGAGCGCTTGCTTCGATTGCCCTAAGCTCAATGAGGCTTGAGATGAGAGCACGAGCGCCTCAACCTGCGCAGAAGTATTCCCCTCGGCCTTGTAGCGATCGGCTGCTTGTTTCCAATGGACCAAGGCTTCGCCAAAGGCTCCCCGTTCAAACTCTCCCGCCCCTTGTTGCATCAGCGCGTCAGTGGAGGATGAGGTTTCATGCGATTCAGATCGCGTGACGAAACAACATAGAAGCGTTACGAATAAAAATAGAGTTCCGCGGAGCAGGAAACGAACCAATGGTCGATTGGAGGCCGACAGGGTGTGTAATGTGGACATGTCCTCTGTAACCGCTCGTATCAAAAAAGATTGACGACCATTCCAAGATGAACGCCATGATCTTGCAGGGTAGTTCCAGTGTCCCGCACGGGGCGGAGTCTCTGACCCCAATAGACTTCAAAAACGGCTCGCCCTTGCGCGAGGATATTCCAGCGGAGTCCCACTCCCACGCTGGCGAGCGTGTTGGGAAAGTCTGTGAACGGCGCGATGGGAGCGGGCCGGTTCTCCCCGAGACTCCATCCATGCGCCACATCGACGAATGGAGCCAGTTGCACTATCGGCTCGCCGCTCCGCCGGCGGATCAACGGAAATCGCGATTCAAGGGATGCAATGAACGCATTGTCACGTAGGATCGTCACTTCACGGTAGCCGCGCACGGTATAACGGCCGCCAAGCGCGACCTGCTCGAGAGGAAAGAGAGGAGAAGTCGTGAGTTGAAGATCCATGTGTCCCAGGAGTTGCATGCCGAATAACCGGTCGCCGTATTGTTTAATGGTCTGGACCTGTCCTAACCAAGAAAAAAACTGTCCGTCGGGCGTGGCGGGATTACTGTTGATCGTCGCACCGAGGACATTGAGGCCCACACTGAATCGCGAACGCACAGCTAGGACAGTGTCGAGCGTTCGATGGGTCCAATCCTGGGCGAACCGGAGCGCGGAGACGGTCGCTGTCCCGTTCTGGAAACCGGGGAAAGAATCAATGGGTTTGTCTCCAAAGATGAAGCTTTGCGTGAAGAGATGCTCGCCGATGATCGAGAGCGCCACCTCGTCCATCACCGTCCGATAGATCGGGTGGCGGAGGCTTATGCCGATGATTTCGGTGTCGGTATTGAGGTTGAATGGCTCGAGTGGTTCTTCGATCAGCTTGAAGTCGTAGCGCCGATAGTACGGCATGAAGCTCGTACCGTATCGGTTGAAGGGGAGGGCATATGAAGCATCAATAATCGGATGGGCTCCGGCTGAACCGCCGTAACTGACGCTGAGTGGATCTCCTCGACCGGTGAGGTTGTCATGGATGACTGTGCCGATTCCGCGGACCGGTCCGACCAGAGGGGTCTGGTAGTTGTTCACATCGAACGATGCATGAAACGGATTTCTGTCCGCCACTCGCACATTCAGCACACTCTCGCCACGTTCATCTCCGGGCCGGAGTTCCGCATTGATGCGTTCGATCCGACGATCCTGCTGTAAGAGTTGCAGCTGTTCTTGAAAGGGGGCGAGTAACAGGGGTGTGCGGCTGCCGAGCGACAGGCGATCGCGCAGGTACGATGAGCTGAACCAACGGTTGCCTTCGACATCGATGCGCGCCAGTTTCCCTTCTATGACTTGCACCTCTACGACTCCATCGACGACATCCTGATCAGGAATGATCGCCCCAGAGGTCAGGTAGCCCTTATTGACGTAGAGCAGCGTGAGCGCCAGCCTGAGCCGCTCGAGATCTTCAGTCATCAAGATCCGGTTCTTAAACAGGGCCGTCGTTTCCGCAATCTCGGCTGCCGAGAAGACGGTGTTGCCCGTCACGCGGACATCGCGCACAAACACCTTCACTGTTCCAGGTTGTTTAGGCACTTCTTCTTCGGATGGAGCGGGCGGGAGGATCGGCAGAACCTGACGCGGGGGTGGTAGAGGGCGTTGAAACTCTTCTTTCAACGGCCCAGGCGGCTGACCGGATCGACCTGTCGGGTCAATCGTAGCTGTCGGGTCAATCGTAGATTGAGCGAAGACTGATGTATCTACCAACGTGCTCATCATGGTGAGACCCATGGTCAACGAGATAAAGGTCTGACGGGCGAACAGAAAATTGACAGGCGCCGCTCCGCGAGTACCTGCTGTCACGATTCTTGACATGTGGGTCATGCATTGAAAATCACTTAAATGATGAGTCCGCGAAACACCACGCGCTCAACGGTAACACCGACAGCGGAAGCTATTGCCACGAGGTGGCGATGGCGGAGCATACGCTCAGTCATGATCGACATCCTCCAAGCCTGTTCATCGCAAAGGTTTCGGTCAAGAACCTCGGAGGCGCAATCTGCCGTAAAGATAAGGAGGGGAACTCTTCCGTCGGCTCATGACTTGCCCGTGGACCCTTGCTAGTCATCGTATCACCAGGGGGCGTAGCACCATGAGGTGCAGAGATCGATAGTGCTAATGGGCTGGAGAGCCATCCCCCCGGTTCTGCTGAAAGACTGTTCCGCCCTGCCACCGTGAAACTGCTGAACTGACCGTCGACCACCGCTGCGCAGCGCTGATGGAGGAGGGATGTGGCTTGCAGAGGTCGGTTGCCCAGGGGCTGGATCTTGCCGCCGGCTGGGGCATATGGAGCCTGAATCCTCACGGTGCCGTCTAATCCGAAGGGCGTAGAGGCATCAATGCGGCTGACTGAATCGGGCATGAGCATCTGTGTCGTAATCGTGATATCCCCGCCTTTTCCGCGTACCGCCTGTGCGAGGATTTGGCTGTTCTGAAGGACCACAATCTTTGGATCGATCGTGATATTGCCGCCGCTGCCGTGGCCACCGCGAACCGATGTGCTGATCTCGCCGTTCGCCAGGTGGATACGATCGATGGCTACGAGCTTGATGTCGCCACCCTTTTTTGCCTGAAGAGCTTCTGTGGTGATCTTGCTGTTTTGCACAAGGAGCTGCTGACCGGCATCAATGTCGATCTTGCCGGCATGTCCTGGACCAGTGCTGCTGGCAGAGACTGTCGCGCCGTCTTGGATCGTGACAGATTGGCCAGCTGTGAGAAAGATATTGCCACCAGCGCCTGAATTTGACGCTTGTCCAATCGTGCGACTGAAGATGCCGGAAGGTGTTCCGTCGATCGAGGTTCCGGAAAGGTTAATGGTGTTGGTTGATCGTATGTCGATGATGCCACCATGGCCTGAACTACTGGTACCGCTGTTAATCTGGGCCCCATGGGACATAAACAAAGAGCTAGTTCTAGTTGATGTAGAAACATCACCGGCGCTTCCACACGTTCCAGCGCAGGACTGTGAGGTGCCGATAGTCGAGGTGAAAATTCCGCTGGCGAGTTGATTACCAAGCCCAAAAATGCCTTCGGAGGGAGGATCAACTAATTGCCCGGCCATGGAAATGGTGCTGGCATTGATAATTACATTTCCTCCCTGCCCGCTCGTTCTGGTAGCGGTATTTATGCGAGCGCCTCCTGTGATCTCCAATCTGGAAGTATCGATAAAGACGTTGCCTCCGTTGCCACGGTTTCCGTTCAACCCAACCGAATTACTGAAAATGCCGGTTGTACCCGCGGTCGACGTTCCTACAAGGTTTAGTTGTTCCGTAGCTCTGACATGAATCGATCCGGCATTGCCGTTCCCTAGTGTCGTGGTTGTAATTGTGCTCCCTTCAGTAAGTTCTATGAATCGACCTGTAAGTAACACTCCTCCTCTCTCAACTTCAGGAGAACCGCGGAGGAAACTTTCCACGTGAGAGTCCAACATGGATACTTTGTCTCCACGAATCTCGATTGCCCCGCTACGTTCGAATCCGGTCGCCGAAACACTGGAAAACTCCAAACCGATTTGTCCTTGAGATGCCAATAGGATATCCCCGGCATTTCCCAATGCGCTATCCGACGTCAAATTGGAAAAATTTAGATTGATGCTATCCGTCCCTATAATTCTAATGTTCCCGGCAGATCCCAAGACAGATGCTTTGCTCAAGTTGGGATCTCCTGTATTGATATATGCGCTCTCGAACGTGACATTCGACGCCGTGATTGAAACGTTTCCACCCGGTTTATCTCCGGTGGTACCGCTGTCGATGAAGAACGTAGTACCTTCCGAATCTCCTGTGGCAGTAACTTCAGTTGCTATGACATTTACGTTGCCAGCTTTTCCGGCCCCCAACGTATGTGTATCGATTACCCTTAACGGCTCTGGGTTGGTAGCGGAAACGGTCAGCTTTCCGGACACGATTTCCACCGTGCCCGCATCACCTGCTCCAGTGCTTCTTGCGGTGATAGCTGAGCCGGTGGTAGCTGTTATAGAGAATTCATCGGCTGCCACAATATCGACGGCAATAGGAGCACCATGTCTGATTCCTGTGTCCGCAGAAATGGTGGCATTATCTAGTACAAGTTGTCCTGCACGGATGCGAACTGTACCGGCGGCGCCAGCATCATGGGAGACGCTTATGACGGACCCATCTACAAGAGAAACAGGGCCTAATTGTCCATTTATTGATGGTTGAAACATAGCAGCCGAAATCTCTCCAGTGGTAATACTAGCTATGTCAAATCGACCACTTGGCGCAGATAGCATTGCCGAATGTCGTACCCCTTGATTAGTTTCGGCTGCAGCGATTCGGATTTCTCCAGCAATGAGTGCAAGGGTTTGTCCGTCTGGTACTGAGAGCTGGCTCCCCTCAACGACAATGCCGCCAGTTGGACCCAGGAATCCAAAGGCAACAATAGGATAACTCGTCAAGATACTCGGCCGCGCTTCATCAGCGTAAAAGCGTGAGGCACTCGCACCGTCACCCATTTTAAGATAATCGGCCGTTGTCGCATAAAATGATCCGGATCCCCTTGGACCCTGGCTGGCTGCTCCTATATCCAGAGAAGCGGTCGGTCCAAAGAGAATTCCATTAGGGTTCAGCAAGAAGAGGTTGGCATTGCCAAAATCCGTCGTTCGTAAGGTGCCGTATATCTGCGACGGTTCACCACCAGTTACTCGACTGAGGATGTTCTCAACTGATGGAAAAGCTCCGTTCACCCTCATATTTTGGAAATTGGCAATGTCACCTGAACCAACGTTGAACTGATCAAAGCTGTGAAAGAGGTTCGATCCCACAAGAGTTCCTCCCGTGATGGTATGGATGTTGTGTGTGGGATGAGAGACATGAGTTCCCAGTGTTCCTACGTCAGTTGTAGGGGCTACAGTGGTGGTTACCTGAGCCTGAGTCTCCAGGAACATCATGAATATTGATGTGGCAGCCAAGCCGCAAACAATATGATAAGAGGGATTACGGGCAACGATTGGCTGAGCTCCGAATAAGACTCGCATACCTTCCGTCCTTGAGAAGTCTTAGAAAACTGAGAAAGAGGTTTCCACAACGCGATATCGGAAATGTTCTTATAGGATTATCTATTGGAGTATCCTTTCACTGACCCGGTGTTCTTTGTCTCACAAGGTAGGAGGACAGCCACAACTGCAACCCTCCGTGCTTGAATTATAGTGATTAATGCAAGACTGCATTCCGCCGGTGCAAGTTCCCGGAGTTGACTTGCATATGGTGCCACTCTTACAGGTCTTATTTGTTTGGGACATCCACCTTTGTGTTGCATCATCCCAGAATCCTGTAACGTTTGCATTGCCGTGAGGTTTTTTATTGCAGGCTCCCACCACACCACCATCTGGTTTGGTCGTCTCCTCGCTCGACCCCGCTCCACATGTATTGACTTTTATGTCGATGAAGGGTGTCTGACAGCCCTGGAGCGCAAACAGTACCAGTGCTAGGCCTAGGCCTGCATAGGCGCCACTCTCTCGCTTAAGCCCATCAATATTCTTCATTTCCCCCCCCCTCAGTAGTGGATGGATTGTCTCTTTGATCGTGACCGCGGTGGCGCATCATAGCGAGAGTCTTGAGCTTCACGCGAAAGTTCCTGAAAAACTTGTTTTGCTTGGAGAAAGGCCCCCTTTTTTAGTGTGCCGGGGCCATCCTCCAGAACCTTGATCATTGGGATGTCGGTGGTCATGTCTCCGAAGAAAGTCCGCGAGAGAGCAGGAATCCCAATGGCAATGCAGGAGCATCCTAAATCTGGATGTCTATACTTTGCCTCCATCCGTGCGGTAGTGAGCTGTTGCACGAGCTCAGGTGATTCCATTTGCGAAATTCGGAGATCTTTTCCAATTGCCACAACGGTAACGGATGATCGAACCTGCGGTAGCTCATGTTTCGTTGTGGAAATTGGGAAAATCCAACTATGAGTGTTTATTAGTAATTCTCTTAGTAATTCTCCTGTATCACTTTTTGGATTGTCCTGTTCACTGTATGCTCGCAATTGATCTAAACGAACATGGTAGATTGGGAATGGAACTTTTGGTCTTGCCCGACGAGCCTCTTCAACCGAAGCAAACCCCAACTCCGTTGCGTATGATTCTGCAGTGGATGGATCTAAACCTGATATTTTGAAATCAAACAGCCGAGAGAAAGCGTCTTCAATGAGCGACTCTACTTCGGCAGAAGCGGTGAGGTTGTCCAGGATGATATCACTCTGTTTTTCTGCGGATGACCCACCGGCAATCAAAATGATTGATAATGCAGCGATTATCACTGCGGCGTTGAGCTGTCTCCTAGTTCTTACACTCAAAATTCTCACAGCGGGCAATCTTCCCCTAGGCATACGTAATCCCAATCATGTTCGTGATTAACTCCTGCCGCAACCGCGCCGGTCATGAATTGATCGTAACTCCAACGCTTCTTCTTGTGTGATTGATGGTCGATGATCCAGAGATACATCCCTGACCCATTCGTGTCGTAATCGCTAACTACGTATGAATGTCCTCCGCCTCCTTCAAAAAGAAGCAGGAAGATGAAGGGCCCATTGTTGCAGAGCTGCCAGCTAATTTCGTCTGGCTCAAGAGGTCGTGTAATCACCTTGAATGGGAACTCATACGCCCAAAATACCGTTTCTGGTCTTCCATTCCGTGAGCACTTGTATTCCTCTCGCTCCGACCCGCTGCAGCAATCCTTGGGATCGTTTCCGGATGGAACCGTCGAGGCTATTTCGCACTGTTCGAGGCCCATATCATGGGCTTTCATAACCACCTGAGCGCTTGCGATCCAGCACCAGCTATCCGTTTCTTGCCAATTAACTTCACCTTTTCTTTTTGTCCCTGGGCATGAGGGATCAGTTGTATGAGCTATGAAACGGGGAGATTGTGATTGTTCTAAACGTACGGGTCTCGTCGGAAGTCTCTCTATGATTTCGGGAATGTTTTCGTCTTTGAGCCTTTCAACTCCGGAAAATACAGGTAATTGATGTACTTGAACGTGAATTCTTGTGCAGGCTACACAAGACAAGGCCACATAAAACGCCAAAGAGGACAAGACAAAATGTCGCATAGCACTCTCTCCCTGATCATCCGTTCTACATCAATAAATGGGGCCTATTCTTTTTGGTGCGCTTAGTATTTCTGTTCCATATTTTGCTCAATAATCCTTTAATGTGATTCCATTCCCCTTCACGCGGATCTGCCAGGATGCCCCGCTCGGAAGAGCGGGAAGGAATGGCAGCCCGTAGCGTAGCGGAGGAGAAAAAACCCCTCCTGGTTCAGAAAGCCCCGCCTGGAAGGGCGGGGTTCTTTACTGATTTCTAGAATCCTCCAAGTTTCATCCCCCGGGCTACGTAGTCCTGTTGCGTATTTTCCACAATAACCCTTTCGTAGGGAATCCATGCTCCTTCACTGCCTTCGACTGGTTTTGCTCAGCTCGCAGAAGCAAAGTGCACGCCACTGACGCAACAGCGAACGAAGCCTTCACGAAAATTCGCGCAAACGATTCACTGTCGCACTGATGAAGCGCTTCATCCCCGACCGGACTGTCTTCGTGTTTCAAGGGAAGAAGCTGTCGGTGAATCCAAAGAGATTCACTAGTGTATCTAAACTGATTCACCAAAGCTGGTGACGAAGGGATCTACCACATCATCCCTCGAAGGTCTTTGAGCAGCATGAAGCAATGGAGTGGATCGGTCGGAGAGGGGAGGAAATCAAAGCGATCATAAAAGTTTCTCGCGGCCTCAGCTTTGGCATGGACCACCAACGTACGAATTCCTGCAATGTCGGCCGCCTGTTGAGTCCGCAGCGACGCATTCTTTAATAACGCCGGACCGACTCCTTGTTTCTGCCAGTTCAGATCGACCGCCAGCCGGGCAAGTAGCATAATCGGAATGGAGTGCACGGCCAGCTCTTTCTTGACCCGTTCCGGGACGTGTTCTTGCTCTACTGAACCCACTGCGAGAGCGTGGTAGCCGATCACGGTCTCGCTGACCAGCCCCACATAGGTCTGCGATCCTCCGCCGCGTTGATTCTGCAGGGCGTGTTCTTGAAGGAAACGATTGAGGGCTTCCGGTCCACAGTCGAATGCCTCGACAGCATGATGCGGTTGAAGTGTTTCAATACGCCTCGTCAACGTTTGTTTCGAGAGTCGGAGGGAGGCGCGCTGTCAAAAAAGTCTGGTTCCGTTATGAGGCGCTGCATCCGAGGGAGGGGGCGTGTGGGAGCATCCAGTGCAGCCAAAAACGCCCTCCATTGGACTTGCTCAAAGGAAATCTTCGGCGATCGGCCAAGGCTTCGTCTGCTCGAGCCAGTGCGCTTTCAAGGACAAATGCACTTCTGACCTTCCCCCAGTTTCGTGGACACCTGGTTACGCGACGGCCATCCTCGATTCGTACTCGACCGAGGAGCGATAGCCGATAGTCGAGTGCCGACGCGTCCAATTGTAGAACACCTCGATGTATTTGAAGCTGTCCTGCGTGGCTTCGGCTCGTGTGGCCTAGTGCCGATGGGACACGAGCTCGCGCTTCAGTGTCCAGAAGAAGCTCTCAACGCGGGCGTTGTCCCAGCAATTGCCTTTGCGGCTCATGCTGGCCGTGATGCCAGCGGTGGTGAGCAGCTGCTGGGACTTCCCTGCGGCATACTGACTCCCGAGATCGGAGTGATGCAGCAGTCCGGCTTGGGGCTGGCGAGTGGTGATCGCCATGCGGAGGGCCTGTTCGGTAAAATCCCCGGTCAAGCGCGGGCCCATCGCCCAGCCAATGATTGCACGCGAGTAGAGATCCAGCAGCACGGCCAGATACAGCCAACCCTCCAGGGTCCAGACGTAGGTGATATCGCCTGCCCGGACCCGGTTGGGCTGCGACACCGTGAACTGGCGTTGAAGCGTGTTCGCCGCCACGGGCCAGCGGTGCGGCGAGTGCGTCGCGGCCCGCCATTTCTCCACGGTCTTGGCCCGGAGGCCATCGTGGCGCAGCAGTCGAGCCACGCGATTCTCCCCACCCCGGTGGCCTTGGGTGCGGAGCGCTCGCCAGATGCTCGGACTGCCATACGTCTGGCGACTGTCCTGATGGAGCACGCGGATGGTGGCGAGCAGCGTACGATTGGTGGTCGCCCGCCGACTTTCTGCACGTCCTCGCCACGCATAATACCCCGCGGAGGATCCCGCCAGCGCACGGCACATCAGGCGGATCGGATCGCGACGGTCGTGCTCCAGGATCACGCCGTATCTCATTGGGACTCCCTCGCGAAGAACGCCGCCGCACGTTTTAAAAAATCCCGCTCCAGCTTCAATACGGCATTTTCACGCCGCAGCTGGACCAGTTCCGCCTGCTCAGTCTGTAGGGATTGTCGGGTCTGTCCACGCTCCTCTGCCTGCTGCTGCCCCGCTCGCCACCGGTAGAGGAGATGATCGGCAATCCCCAGATCCCGCGCCACCTGGGTCACGGGATGCCCTGACTTCCGTACGAAGCGCACGGTTTCTTCTTTGAATACCGCCGTATACGACCATCGTGTCTTCGTGCTCATGCTGTCCTCCCATTTCCTCGTTCTCCCACTTATGGAAGTGTCTGTGAAATCGAGGGAAGGTCAGACCTGATGCATTTCAGCCATCACGGCCTCGCATCTGTTCCAAGTTAGGACTGCTGCCGTGGATTGAACCTGCAAGCAATCTCGAAGTCATGGTCATCTGGATACGCTCTTGCCATTTCATCAGCGATACGCGCTCGCTCACTGTGGCACTCCTGGGATGTGGGATAGGTCTGTAGCAGCGTCATCCTGCTGATTCCGGGCACAGTGTTCAGCAGAATGATGACCAATAGTCACATAGTGCCTTTCCTTCCGACAATCATCACGATCTGGGGACTGATCGGCCCTATGCTCTGCTCGAAAAGCAGCAAAAGACGAGCCACTGGGGTGATATCGAACGCACATCTCCACAGGAATACGTAAAACAGTCGAATTGTCGCGATGATAGGTCTTTTCCCCCTACAGGATTTCTATCGATGAGGTGAGATGCGGAGATCGACAGTGAACACAAAGAGATTCACTCTGAATCTGATTCGATTCACTGCGAGCAGGCTGAGTTGGGTTTATATGCCTTGACCCATGATGCCGAATATGAAGCCGCTGTCTATGAAGCGATTGCAAAGGAGATGTGGCCCACGTGTGTGCCTTCCGACATTGACATGTGTTGCACATGTGAGTAAGCTGAACGACATGCCCAAGATGATTCAACTTCGAAATGTTCCGGATCAACTCCATCGAAAGCTAAAAGCGCGTGCTGCTACCGAGGGGCAATCGCTCTCGGATTACCTCCTTGCGGAAATCCGTCGCGCCGCCGATCGACCGACTCTGACGGAGATGGCCGAACGTTTGCAACATCGGACAAAAACGACTCCAACACCCTCTCCCGAGGAAGCTGTTCGAGCTGAGCGAGACCGACATTGATCGTGCTCGATGCTTCGGCGATTCTCGAAGTGCTGTTGTCGACACCAGCTGCTCCTTCGGTGTACGGTCGTCTCTCTGTCAATGGAGAAACTCTTCATGCCCCGCACCTATTGGACCTAGAAATCCTCCAAGTGTTACGCCGATATTGCGCGACTGGTGAAATCACCGTAGACCGGGCGGAACAGGCTGTGGCCGACTATCTCGATCTTCCAATTACTCGATATGCCCATGATGTCTGTGTGCGCAGGGTTTGGGAACTCCGGCAAAATTTGACGGCTTATGATGGCGTTTATGTGGCTCTGGCTGAGGCGCTTTCGGCTCCGCTGATTACGCGCGATCGAAGATTAGCGGCGGCGTCTGGACATAGGGCTATTATCGAAGTGGTGTGAGAGAGCGTGTCGGTGATCCATGGTAGCGGTACTTGACGCTGGCGGACTTGCGCTTCAAACTAGCTCAGCACTCAGCACATTGAAGAGCGCGCCCGTAGCTCAGTCGGATAGAGCATCAGCCTTCTAAGCGGTTCCAAGCCTTCCCTCTATCTCCTTGTTCAATCTGTGAAAAACCGCTCCAGTAAAGGTGTTTCGTTGTTTTTTGGGTTCAGTTTGACTCAGTTCACTTGAGGGGAATTTGGGTCAATTTTGCTCTTCTATTAACACGCCCGTAACACGTAGGGTTTTTCTCTAGATATGTCGGATACGCACGACACGCCTTGACCCGTCGTGGGACGCGCTCGGCTCACCGTTCTCTGCCCCGGTTGCTCTTTCGCCTGTCTGGTCGGTTCCTGTGCCCACATGGGTAGTCACTCACCACCCCCTTCCTCTTCGAGTTCCGGATGTCCAGCGAAGAGTTCAGCTCCGCATTCTTGACCATAGGAGTTGCACCGCGGGCTTCGCTGGGGGCAGCCTGACCTCTGAGGCACCGCGTCCGGAGACGCCGTGCCAGGCGGAGTCCGGCACCGTCGTGTCGCGCGACGCGACTCAACCGTGCCAAGAGAACCACCATCGCCCATTGAGGGGTGTGGCACGCCCGTGGCAACCGCGCCATCGTGAACGATGTCACGCCTGCAGCCGGGCGTGGCTACAAACAGGGAGATTCAGTTGCGCCCCGGTGTCGGTGAGGGGCGCAACAATGTGTTGAAAAGAGTTGGCTACGCGAGTCTGGTGTCTGAGACCGTTCATGATCGTGACGGCTCTTCAGAGAGGATCGGGCGGGCAGAACTGATCGGGAGTAGAGATGCGTTTCACCGTGTTATTTCCCGCTCTTTCGCCGCCGTGAGGACGGCGTCCTTGACGTGGCCCGCGTCAGTCACGGAGGTCATGCTCTCGCTCATCATCTTCTCGTGGGCTCCCGCACTTGAATGCCTAACGCACAGGTGTGCTATATCAGACCTGTATGAAGCACCAAGGGCCGGTTGGAACAAGTCAGGAGATTCATTCATCACCCACTGGGCTCGCTGCGCTCGACCCGGCGCTCCGCCAGGCACTCATGCGAGTGAACCCGGAATACTTCGCCTGGTCCCTTGATGCGCAGGAACGCTACCGTGTCAGCATGCCTGAACAGGACGCGTTCCGTCTCCGTCAGGAGTTGGTCAAGGCGCTGTTTGGTATTCAGGCAAAAACTGACGAAGACCTTTCCGAGATCAGCGACCAATTCGGCGATGAGGAACATCTGGTGTTTAACCGGGCGCTGTTGCCTGCCGCTGGGGTAGGTGAGGATTTCTTCTTCCTGAATGAATACCTGGATGAGGGCAAGACTCTGCTCAATTTTGACACCCTCTATGAGTACGACTACGACGACCACTGTTTTCAAGAACAGGCGCGCAAGGAGCAAACCCCGGAGTACGTCGTCAAACCCTACCGTGGCGCGTTCTATTATTCTTGGGCACGCCTTTTTATCAATGGGGCCTTTCACTACGCCTCACTCTGCATGGCGGCCGGCTACGTCTACAGCCGCATCAAGGAGTTCGGACAGGAGAAGGTGTCCACGCTCATTCCACACCGCTACGTGAACGCCAAGGATCACGGTAAGCGCGAGGGCAAGGGGACGATCTTCAGCCAGCGGATCGATGCGGATGGAAAGGAAGCGCAGGCTGAGGAATTGCAACGGAGGTTCTGGGACTACCTGTCACAACGCTACGATGCCCTCTGCACTGAATTTAACGGTGAGGCCCGGAAGGCTGTCTACATGGAGGATCTCAGTCGTCACAACGACCCACACATGACGTTCATCTTTAGCGACAAGACCGCTTTACAAGCCGTGCGATTCCGGCACTTCATGCGCGACTGCCGTCCTCTCGCCGCCGATCGTGCGGAACTGGATGCGGTCATCAACCGTGAACGCCAGGCCCTCGACACCTACCTAGAGTCCACCTGCCTGGATATTTTGACCAACTTCGATCCCAAGGTCGCCCCATTCCGCAAGAAGAACAAGATCATCATCGCTGACGGTGCACTCAACGAGCTGTTGTGATCCGTCCACGCCTTGTTCTCTCGAATAAATGGAATTTTAGTTATTGCGGTACGATGGAGATGTTCGTTGAGCCAACTGGCCAGCTGGCATTGAACGGCACGCCTCCCACGAGAACGCTCAACTAGCGTGGGTGTGTGGGCTAGGAGCTCTGTTTCATGCTCTCTCGATCCCACGGAGAATGAAAACGCGAATGAGGGCTTTATAGGAAATGCTTTGCTGGTCTGCCAGCACTTTCAGTTCTTGGAGGATGCGCTCGTCGAGGGCTACGTTCGTCGGTTTCTTCCGTGCCGTTTTGTATCGTCGCATGACCACGGCGGTAGAGTAGATGGTCTGCGGCGCTGAGGCCTCTAGAGACTTGCACCACTGACTGTGCCAAGCGGAGTACCAATCGGACAGTCTGCTCCTCTCTTATGCAGGTGTCTCTGAAATCGGGGGAAGGTCAGACATTTTCCCGTTTCACACGGGGTCAGTTGCACGCATTGACATTTGCCTATACAAGTGTATACATTGCGAGGTATGATGACAGTGCATGCGAACGGCTTTGACTGGGATCAGGGCAATCGTACCAAATGCGAGAAGCATGGCCTTTCCGTGGCGACGATTGAAGGTCTTTTTGCCCGACCGTTGGCTGTACTGCCGGACGAGGCCCACTCACAGCGCGAGAAACGCTTTTGCGCCATAGGCCACACTGACAAAGGACGCAGTGTGTTCATGGTGTTCACGTTTCGCAAGAAAGGGGACGACGTATTGATCCGGCCCATCAGCGCTCGATACATGCACAAGAAGGAGGTCGACGCGTATGAAAAAGAAAATCCCAACCTTTAAGAGCGACCGCGCGGCGGCGGCGTTCGTCGAAAAGGCTGACCTCACGCAGTATGACTTGTCGGGGGCGCAGTTGACCCGCTTTGAGATCAAACCGAAGGACAAGTCCATCAACCTGCGCCTGTCCGAGGAACTGTATGAGGCTGTCCGCAAACGCGCCGCGCGTGCCGGTGTTCCCTATCAACGGTTTATTCGTCTCGCACTTGAACAGGCTGTTGCTCCGAAGTAGTTGGAGGAGCGCCTCGGATTCACTGCTCTACAGTTCGCGGCGTTTCATAAAGAGTCAGTATGAAACCCGCACCACAGCGGACGGTGTCACGGGTGCAGTCGTGCGTGGCCACAGACTCGGAAGGTCTGTTGCGCCCCCGCGTGAGTGAGGGGCGCAACACGGTGTTGAGAAGAGGTTGGTGTGTGAGTCCGGTGTCTGTGTCCGTTCATGGTCGGCTCGGCTCTTCGAGGGTGACCGATGGGCAGAATGAGGGACACCATCTCGAGGGCGAGGAACCGCCGGTGACGCGACGTGGTGCAACTCCTCTTGTATGGTGTGAATCAACGCCTGTGGCATGGCAACGTCGAGGCGGGGTTGGAGGATTGGGAACGCTTGTCGTTCGACCTTGATCTCGGCCATTAATCAAGTGGTCAGCACACGCTTCGTTAAAAATAAAAGATGCCGTGCGTACCACAGAGAATCATCTTTCATGAGCACGACACATGGCGTACAACGAGAGCATGAGTAAAGCTGGACAGATGTCTATGTCTAACCGCATCAACACTCGTATTGATACTGGCCTGAAGAAGAAGGCCGTGAAAATCTTTGAGCGACTCGGCCTGACTGAAGCCGAAGCCATCCGTCTTTTTTATGCCCAGGTTGAACTTCACCAGGGGATTCCCTTTCCTCTCATGATCCCCAACCCGCACACGCTGGAGGCTTTTGAAGAAGCAAAGCATCCCAAGAAACTCCCCTCGTTCAAAAACTTTCATGCACTCAGAAGCCGCACGGGCACGTAAGCCTTGCTTCACATTCCAACCAGACTGGCTTCTCATCTACAGAATTCAAGCCGCGGTCCTCATTCTCGAACGGACAGGCACGCACGCCGACCTGTTTGACTGACGTTGAGTGCGAACACGATCAGGAGCTGTATCAATGGACGGTTAGGTGTTTCTCGCGACATGGCGGTTTGTCTACCCAAAGCCTCTACAAACAGCCCTGGCTTCTGGTTTGCCTTTCCATCTCGATTACGGCTCGCCCACGCGACGAAGCATGTAGAGCACCTCAAAGATTTCACGCCTCCTGTCTCATGGCAGCTCCCCTGCGGCCTCGCAGGCCGTTCGGTCTTCCCCTGCGTTCAGCGCCAATCTGGATGGGTGCGTCGTTGCCTGCTGGCCGACAAACGCCTCAAGGTCAAGACTGTCTCGGAGCCGATCCGTTGATTAGCCTTCACCTCGACAAGCGGGCGAACTCTGTCGACATGTGAGAACAGAACCCTCTCGCCTCGTCCGTTGAATCTGCTCTGTTATGCCGTGCTGGTGATGAGCGGGGACCAGCTTGTGGTTTCAGGGCCGGTGCCTGTGCGCATCTGGCCGCCGCCCTGGCTTTTCACCGGCGGGCTGCGTCGATCATGCCCGCGCGCCGCCTCTGAGGCGGCTCCTTTCCGCGGGCATTCCTCCGCATCGCGCCCGCCGGCCCGCCAGGTGGCGGCGTCCTCTCTGTCTCCTTTGTCGTCGCTGTGTGGCCTCCACGCCTGGTGAGAGGCCAACACATCAACTCTAACTAAAGGAGACAACAACATGGCACCTCAAGAACAAACACCAAAACCCAAGCCGGTCACCACGCTTCGATGCAGCAGCATCAAGGCGAGCATCTGGAAGAACGAGGGCATGAAAGGCCCGTTCTACAACGTGACCGTGGCCCGCTCGTACAAGGCGTCCGATGGGACCGTGAAGGATTCGGAATCCTTCGGCCTGGCGGACCTTGACGCGCTCGTGGTTGTCGCCCAACAGGCGAAGGTCTGGATCGCGGAGCGGTCGGGTCGCTGACCGCAAACTGGAAGCCTCCGGCCCTCGCGCCGGGGGCTTCCTACATCCGAAGAAAGGAAATAAGACGATGAAAAGCTATCAGGAATTTGCCACGCATCTCGATCACCTGCTTGGCGGTGTCCAGGCCGTCCGCATCACGGTCCCGGGCTTCATGCCACTGTCGGTTGAAAAGATTGGATCCAGTGAAGACGGACACCGATTTGTGTCCCTTTGTCAGTATAGTGAACAGAACGGCGACCTCATGCGTGATCCCGATCTGGTGTTCATGGTCACTGATCTGCCCGACGGCGCCGCAGCCGAACCGGTGTCCTTTCGGAACGACTACCTGGGGATCTTTCAGGAAGTCTATCGGTATGACGAAGTGGGCAGGCGCACTCATGTCCTGCCTTCGCTGAAACAGGACTTGCAGGAGTTTGGCCGAGCTTGGTTTGCCACGCTCCGAGATCAAGGCTTTTTTGCCCCTACAGCGGTTCGAGAGATCCTGTCTCTGTAATTTCGTCGATCCATTCACGGGGCATGATCTCATCACATCATGCCCCCTTTCCTGCTTAGACATATCAGGATCCTGAAGCCGTCATGGTGTATAGAGCGCTCGATCAGGTAGACAAGCCGGTGCCCGAATTCCTGGGGCTCGGGGGGGTGGGGAATGGGTGTTCTGTTTTCAGCCTTTCCGTCGTTTTCAGGGAGCCTGCTCCTCTGACTGACTAAAGCAGGAGAATACCCGACGTTTAAAAAAGGCGCCTTTGCCGTCCTCCGGGCGGTATCGGGGATGATCCTATCCTGGTCGGTTGGGGGTATGGCTGAAGGGGGATTGGGGCCGCTTTCGGAGATGACAGTAGGGGATACCATAGGGGGTTTTTGAGAGGTTGCAGGATATGGCTATGAGCCCCAGTTGTCTTACATCTTGATGTTGATGTATGCTCGCGCCCCATGCCCGCTGCCTCTCCAGAAAAGCGGACCACGACGATTACCGTGGATCTCGGTGAGCTGAAAGCTCCCTGGCAGGCTTGGTGTCAGCAGCAGGGTGTCACCCCGAGTCATGCCCTGCGACAGGTCCTGCGGCAGGCTCTCGCCAAGACGCCGCGTCCCCCGTTGGCGCCTCGGCTACACGTCACTCGGCGAAGAGAACGAGCCACCGCCCGCATTAAACTGAATGTGACACCGTCCGAACTCGCCGCGCTGCGCACCTGTGCCCGGCACGAGGGCTATCAGCCGACGGCCTGGGTGGTCGCGATGATTCGTACCAAGTTGACCGGGCAGCCGCAGGTCGGACAGCCGGAATTGGAGACCTTGGCCCGGTCGAATCAGCAACTGCTTGCCTTGGGCAGGAACTTGAACCAGATTGCGAAAGTCTTGAATACCACGCCTCAGAACCGGACCGCCTTTCGGGTCGAGGTCATCACCGAACTCTCTCGCGTGATTCAGACCCATACCAAGAAGGTGTCCAATGTCTTACGCGGGACCGTGGAGCGCTGGCACATCCAATGAGTTCGACAGGCAGCCAGATTGACCAGAAATTGGATGAGTGGGGGAGTTGGCTCTTCAATGTCTCAACGGAGACCCTCCCACGACCGAGGTCTAGCAGGAGTGTTCGTCTGAGTTCCGCCAAGCGCGTGAGTACCGGCGGACGGCTGAGCACGTCACAGGCTCGGGCGACCTATGTGCGGCAGAAATTACAAGCCATGGTCCGCCGGGCCCCGCAAGTGGTGGTGAAACTCGTCAGGGCGCCGAAAGGGATGAAGGGGATCTCGAACAACCTCACGTACGTTTCGCGGGATGGCTTCCTCGAGATCGAGGATCAGGACGGTCAGGTGATTCAGGGGAAAGACGCCGTGGCCGATCTAAAAGCCGAATGGCGCGATGGCGGGATGCCGATCGCGGCGGACTCGACCATGCGTGATGCCTTTCATCTCGTCCTCTCCATGCCGACACGCACCGACCCACTATCGGTCCAACGGGCTGCCCGTGACTTCGCGAAACGGGAGTTTTCAGGGTTTCAGTACGTGATGGTGCTCCATACGTTCGAAACCGATCCGGATCCGCATCCTTCTCCGCATCCACATGTCCACCTGACGGTCAAAGCGGCGGGCCTCGATGGGATGCGTTTGAATCCAAGAAAGGCCGATCTGCAACGCTGGCGGGAGGGGTTTGCGGAGGCCTTACGGGAGCATGGCATTGAGGCCACTACCACGAGCCGGATTCACCGCACGACGCATGAACGTTGGACCGTGCGGCATCTGCCTGAACCGAGCAGCAAAGGGCAGACGCTGGAGAGGTTGAAACGCTTCACGCGCCGACATGGTCGAGCCCAGGAGGTCATGCGGAATTATGAGCAGGTGATGCGGACGTTAGCCCGGTCAGATCGTGGGGAGGATCGGCAACTAGCGGCGGACCTGGGGCGCTATCTCGGAGGACCAGCCAGGACTCCGGAGTCTGAGCGGGACCGAAGGAAAGATCGTGAACGATGAGACGTTCTGCCATTGACGCAACAACGAGACAACGGTAAAGACGATCGACCACGGCGTTTGCACTCCTCTATGATGAGAATCCAACGTGAGTCCAGATGATGATGCGGAAGCAGTACGACGCGATGACGGAGGTCTATGTAGAGGAAGTGCAATGCCTGTTAGAGGGACTGAAAGTCGCGGTCACGCGAATCTGATCCAACGCTTAAGAGACTTCGCGTAGCCGCACCTGGCATGTTCATTGTGGAGTTTTTATTGGATGCAGTCAATGGGCGGAGCGTCAGGTACAGCGTTGGGGCGGGGGGGTAGCACCGTCTTCCCATGGCTTCAATCTAAGTAAGGACGTCATGCAGGTCTCTATAAAGACCACGTGATCAGTAGTCTCATAGTCGCAACTCGTTGAAACGATAACGGCTATGGCGTATTGTTCGCGAACGGCAGCGCCGTCTTGGTCGCATAAGAACTGGTAGATCTGGCTCTCATGCGGATCGACTTAAAGATAGTTGAGCCGACGCTTCGCGACGCCTTATGGGGCGAGTCTATAAACGACGATGTTCTCCGGTATTCGATCTGAGCAGCCGTGAGACAACTGATAACAGCGATTAGGAGCCGATTGGGCTGATGACAGACCCAACCGCCGACAAATTTGCAGCCGGCGAACAAGGTCTGGGTTACATCTACCAGGCGCGTCTGGCCTTGCTCTGTCTGTTCCAGATGTCGGAGGACACCGCCGTCTTCTTGGAAAAGGACGACGACCTCGATTTCATCGATAGTGACGGCGGCAAGTCCCTGGCCTCGCTCAAACACAAGGCAGTTGGCAACAGGCTGACCGACTTATCGACCGACTTCTGGAAGTCCGTCAATATCTGGCTGGCGCGGTACAAACGCGACGGCCGTGCCGCATCGAACTTGCGGTTCTTCCTGTTCACCACAGGCACAGTGTCGCCCGCCTCGTTTCTCGCCCGTCTCCTCCCCAGCCAGTCCATCGCTTCCGGCGATGTGACAACACTGACTGAACTAGCCAACGCCGCGCTCGCCGAGTCGAGGTCGCAACTCATTGCGCCGATCGCCACGGCGTTCAACGAACTGAGTGATCCTGAGAAGCAGAATTTCCTCGAGCGCATCCTGATCCTCGACGGCAAGCCGCGTATCGGCGATATCCCGTCGATCATCAGGGACAAGCACATGCGAAGCATCCGGCGTGAACACCGCGAGTTCGTGTTCGAGCGGCTGGAGGGCTGGTGGACTGATGTCGTGATCAAGCAGTTGACCGGTGCGAGGACAGAAGGAATCTTCGGATACGAGGTCTCGGACAAACTCTCCAACTTGGCCGAGGAATACAAGATGGACAACCTTCCCATCACCTTCCGCGGACAGGAGCCCGCCGAAGAGATCGACACCGAGGCCGATCTGCGCCTGTTCGTGGCGCAACTGCGCGAGATTGGCATTTCCTCCAGCCGGATCAGGAGCGCTATCTTGGACTACTACCGGGCGTTCGAGCAGCGATCGGCTTGGGCACGCGAGAATCTGCTGGTATCCGGAGAGGTGGAAGAGTACGAAGATCGTCTCGCCGACGAATGGAACCGCTACAAGGACGTTGCGTTCGAGCAGTTGAAGGACGACAGCGCCGAGGACGCACTTCGCGAAGCCGGTGCTACCCTCTATAACTGGGCGGAGTTCGAGACCGGGAAGATCGAAGCCCTACGCATCCGCGCACGGGTGAATGAGCCCTATGTCCTTCGCGGCAGCTTCCACATTCTGGCCGATGGCACACCCGAACCCAGAGTCTATTGGCATCCCAGGTTCCTCGACCGCCTCCGTACGGTGCTGGAGGTGGCCTCGTGAAGCGATGGAACCAGCGGCCCTTCGAGATTCGGAACCTATTTAACCCTGCCTTTTGTGGTCTTGTCCTGTTCCGCGCCCTCCATGGTTACGAGGAACAGGACGCCCGCGGCATGCCCTTCTCCTTGTCGCTGCTGGTGCTGCCCTTGTGCTTGCACAAGGATTCGCGCGAGGTGATCGCCGGCAGTCCACGAAGCTACTTGCTCAAGACCACGGAAAAGAACCAGCAGGTCATGGTGGGCTTCGCCGACCGCGTTACGCAGATGCTGCCCTATGCCTTCGAGGCGTTCGGCCTGCTGATGGAAAGAGGTTGCATCGCCGTCGCGGACGACGGTCGCATCCAGACCGTGCCTGACAAGGTGCGCAAGACCATCAGCGGAACTGACGAGACCGTCTCATGCCAGAAGGTGGCGCGCATCGTCGGACGGGAATTTGCACGCATCGCCGACCGGGCGACCGTATACACAACCTTTGGGATTCGTCCATGAAGATCAAGTCTATCCATATCTACAGCCACGACGGTCAGCGCCGAGATCTCCTGTTCAAGGTAGACCGGCTTAACGTCATCACCGGTCGCTCCTCCACCGGCAAGTCTGCACTCTCTGAAATCATCGAATACTGCATGGGACGCTCCTCGTTCAATGTCCCCGAAGGCGTTATTCGCGACAAAGTGGCCTGGTTCGCCGTGATCTATCAGTTCGAAAAAGAACAGGTGCTGGTCGCCAAGCCAACTCCGCCCGGCGGAGGAGCCAGTTGCAGTACGGCAATGCTGCGACGGGGTACCCAGTTACAGGCACCTGAGTTCAAGGACCTGGCGGTCAACACCGACGACGACAGCATCGTCGAATTGCTGTCGCGTCTGCTCGACATTCCTGAGAACCGCACCGATGTCGCACTTGAACACAGCCGCGACAGCTACGATGCGAACGTCAAACACACGTTCTACTATCTGTTCCAGAAACAGGGGCTGGTGGCCAACAAGGATCAGCTTTTCTACCGCCAGAACGAGCAGTTTCAGCCGCAGGCGATCCGCGATACACTGCCGATTCTGCTCGGCGTCTCTTCCCACGACCGGTACGAACTGGAATCCAGGCTGCGTATGGCGCAGAGGGATCTAAGGATCAACAGCAAGCAATTGGAGCAGGCACGCGACGCTGTCGACACATCGCATGAGCAGGCCATCGGCCTTTACTCGGAAGCCAGGACGGTCGGTGTCATCGCTAATATCGATGGGAACACGAACGCAGACGGGATTATCGACGCATTGAGGTCAGCACTGTTATGGAAACCCGAAACGGTGCCCGACGACGATGGCAGTCGGATTTCGTTTCTGGAAGAAGAGCTAAGCCAGTTGCGCCAGGATCGACGCGACGCCCAGACCAGGATCGACGCGGCGCGACAGTTTGCCAAGCGGGCAGGCGGCTACGAAAACGAGGCCGCCGAACAGATTGACCGGCTGGCCTCAATCAAGGCTCTGCCGAAGAATTCCGATAGCGGCGAATGGCAATGGCCGTTCAGCGAGCGGAACCTAGCACTGGAATCCCCGGTTGCCGCGGTTCTGCTCAACGAGTTGGAATCGCTCGACAAGGAATTGCGCATCGCCACCGGCCAGCGCCCTAAACTTGAAGCCTACCTGACGGAACTTACCACCAAAGCGGTCGGGATTGCAGCCGCCATCAAGCAGAAGGAGGCGGAGCTATCTGCTGCGATTTCGGCCAACGAGGTCATCGCACAGATGGGCACACGCAATAACGCAGCCGCGCGTGTGGTTGGTCGCATCAGCCTGTTCCTAGAGACGCTCCTCCCCAACGAAGATATTGCCAGGCTGGAAGCGGAGAATCGCCGCCTTACCAACAAGGTTAAGCAGCTTGAGAACCAAATCGGAGCCGATGACAGCAACTAACGCCTGACCTCGATCCTCAACAACATCTCCGCGCATGTGTCGCGGTATATCCAGAAGTTCGACGCCGAGTTCAGCCCCTATCCTGCGCGGCTCAATCTCCCACAGCTGACTATTATCTTCGATCGCCCCGAGCGTCCGGTCCCGATGGGCCGGACCGGGGGTGGCGAGAATTATCTGGCCTACCACCTATCGGCACTGCTCGCCTTGCATCTGTTCGTAGCACAGAACAACCGCCCGATCCCTCGCTTCCTACTGATCGACCAGCCGACCCAGGTTTACTTTCCGTCTGAGCAGGTCTACAAGGACGCCGACGGCTCGGTGCAGAAGACCGAAGCCGACGCCGATCTCAATGCTGTGCGCCGACTGTTCGAGCTATTGCTGAAGTTTACTCAGGAGGATGTTCCCGGGTTCCAGTTGATCGTCACCGAGCACGCAAATCTTCGTGACCAGTGGTTCCAAGAAGCATTGGTGGAACAGCCTTGGACAAAACCGCCGGCACTAGTTCCGGAGGAATGGCAAGACCACTGATCCGCAGGGCCGCTCGGTCGGCGACACGTGGAGGCGGACTTGACTGTAACGAGGTTGATTGACCGAACCGCAGACAACATGAGCTTACACCACTTCCACGAATGACGGGCGCATTTCCATCCGCCTAGTTATTCACAACGACATACGTCTGTCGTTTCTCCTCGACCGCTTTCCCCACGAGTCCAATGTTCTCTCGGCGCATGTCTGGGAGATCCCCGCAATCTTCCCGTACGACTCCGCTCATGTCTCACCGCTTCATAGGGCATCGACAGGAGCCAGCTATTCAGAACCTACCTCATACCCTCGCCAACGCCACGATCTTCATGACGTCCGTCTCGGTGTGCGCACAGCAGGGGGAATAGGGTGCCCACTATCTGACTGCGGGAAAGACAATTTCCACGCCGAGAATCCGTAGACAACGTCGGACTGAAAGTCGGACGGTCATCACCGGTTTGCCGGGGGCGAACGTTTCGGCGACAGCCATTTGATGATTTGCCATTTGGGCTATTAGCACAGGTCGATTTAGAAAATGGGGATTCTGGCGTTGTCGTACCTAGTGTGGGGCACTCGGCCCCGACCTTTGCCTGCTCAATGACGTGAATCCGACGCCGGTCCATAAGATCATGCGGCACCAGCACTATGCGACCACCAGGATGCATGTGGAGGAATTGCAGCGGCTGCTCGATGCAATGGAGGAGGCGGTCACTCAGATCTAGGAGAAATGCGGCGTTCCTCCCCAATCAGTTTCAGGTTGCTTGAGTTCATAGGAGCACGACACTCTATTACTGGATTCAATCGCGATTAGTGATTGGAAAGTTGTGGGTTATCTCAGACTGAATCCATTTGGATTCACAGTAGACTACAAATAGATACACCTCGCTACTTCTCCTCCTACGATTCTGTCAGAAACTGCTTGCAAACTATATGGGTTCATAAGTATTAACCTAGGCACAGTGCTTGCTGAGTTTAGCCGCCAAGTCTTTGCTGGTCTCGATCGCGAGCAGTTCCTTGTCTGTTGTCTCGATGCGAAACATGGGATCATCGGTGTGAACATCGTCTCGATCGGCTCGCTTACGGTCAGCATTGTTCATGTCCGCGAAGTGTTCAAGCCCGCCATCCTTCTCAACGCCTGCGCGATCATTGCGGCCCACAATCATCCCTCCGGAGATCCCACACCGAGCCAGGAGGATCGGGCGCTCACCACACGACTGCGGGAAGCTGGCGACTTACTGGGCATCAGGCTGCTCGACCATCTCATTCTCGGCGACGACCGCCACTATAGCTTTGCAGATCAGGGCTGGCCGCCGTGAGGCGACAGTGAAAATCCTGTCGCACCTCCCACCGATTATTCTTCTGGGCAGATGACGCATGTCGACACATTAGGAGAGTTCCAGGTCCCTACCACAGGTGGTGGTCTGCTTCTGACGCAGCGGATGCTTAAGAAATAGGCAACATGTGGAACAGGCGATGAGCCGCTGTGATGCGTGCGCACAACGTCTCTTGTTTACAAGGTTATCCCCAGAAGATGTGGAGGATGAGCTGAACGTAATGGCTTCGCTCTCGTGCTACTGAGTGCTGTATAGCTGAGTGGTGGCAATTGGTGTTCGCAGCGGGGAGGTGCATGGCTACAGCGAAGGAGTTTCTGTGGCCGGACTCTACCGTGACTTATAGGGGATTTTCGGTTGGATGTGGTCAATACGCGTATGAGCAGCCGATGGATCCGGCGGAATTTGTAAAAGGGTGAAATACCATCCGATCCCTGAAGCGACGTCCGCTCCAGGTGGTGACCGGTGTAAAGAAGCCCGGCATCGCGGTGCATAGATTGTGGCACTCCACCCCGACGTTTGCGCTGCTCAATGGCGCGAATCCCGCGCGGGTGCAGAAGATGATGCGGCATCAGCACTATGCTAGGATAAGAATTTATGTCGAGGAGGTCCAGCGCCTGCTCAAGGGGGTTGAGGAGACGGTCACGCAGATCTAGGTTGCAGAACTTGGAGTGTGTGCTCAACCGTCGACCTGGTGGTCAAAAATTCTTATATGGCTGTTCGGTTGGATGTGTACAATTGTCGTGAGATGGCCGCTGGATCTCGCCATCATCCTATCTCAAACAGTCGCCGCTTGACTCGTTAACGATCGTAGGAGTAATAACGCATCAACGATTCTCAAAGTACTACGCAGTCAGTTGTTTCACCTTGTCTAGCACCATTCTCATTAGGAGACGCACATGAGTCGAGAGCTGGACCGCCGCATCATCAGCATCAACAGGCTAACTGACTCACGCAGAGCTGAGCTGACAACTCGAGCGGAAGTTGTGTCGAACGAACTACCCGGTGCGCACCGCGTCCGCATCGAGCGCTTTGACGCTGTGACCGGTAATTTCTCGGCTGTGGTGTCGGAAAATTCCCCTGCAGAAGCGGGTAACTACGTTCAGCGCGCACTTAGCCACGTGCAACGGATCGGCCGACTTGGTCTGGAAGCGAACCAGCCAGCCGAGTTTGTAGCCGATCCCAACTTTCAATGCACGTCCAGCGGCGCGGTGGCAGTGCATCTGCAGCAGCAATTCAAATCGATCACGATCTTTCAGTCCACCCAGGTGGTGCGTTTCACGCCAGATGGCGCTATTCAAGACGTGGTAGGAATCCTCGTCTCGGTCGATCAGGATCTGACAGTCAGCCCGCGCTTAGCAATCGCGGAGGCGGTGCGCAAAGCCGCTGAGCATGTTGGTACCCCAACGGCCGACGAACAAGATCAACGCGATGTCTTCGGCGAACCACTAATCCCGGCCCAAGTCGATCTCACTGGCTTTGTCCCTCGGATTATCACGACTTTCCAAGGCCAGCCCGAGCAAGCCACGTTACTCGAACACGGCCCCTTCGAAGAGAACATTAGAGCACAGCTCACCTGGTTTGCCCTCGATGGTGGCTTACGATTGACATGGCACATACTGATTACGTTTCCAAATTTCGACGCCCAGTATCGCGTGCTGGTCGATGCCGACAACGGCGATATCCTGTATTGCCACCAGCTTGTTCGGACCGTCGTTGCTCGCGCTAATGTTTATCGAAAAGATGGTGGCACAGCGCGTGAGATGACAGATTTGCCGCAACCACTGATCGATTATGCCTTGCCGATCCCCTCCAATTTGCCGACGGGCTTCCCTGACCATTGGGTAACGCAGAATCAAACGGTGGGTAACTCGACTTACGCCCATTTAGGAGTTACTGGGTCGGTGGTACGAGGCAGCGTCCAAGAGGAGGTGTTGCAATTCAATCCTACTGACGCAACTGGTGATGATCAAAGAGTGCTTAACATTTTCTATTACAACTGTGTGATGCACGATTGTTTCTATTTGCTCGGCTTCCGCGAAAGTGATGGCAATTTCCAGGAGGATAATCTAGGGCGTGGCGGCTTGGCCGCCGATCGGGTTGATGCTCGCGCGCATAGCGGCGCTATTAATGGGACAGCAAACATGGCCACCCCGATTGAAGGACGTGGTCCAGTCATGAACATGGGATTGGTCAACAGCACTGGCCGGCACACAGCTTTCGATTCAAGTGTCGTATTTCATGAGTTTACGCACGGCGTCACCAATCGCTTTGTCGGTGGCCCATTGAATGCTGAAGCGTTAGATGCTCCGCAAAGTTCTGGAATGGGAGAGGGCTGGAGTGATTATATCGCTTGCACGATAAACGACACCACGGTAGTTGGGGCTTGGGTACTCAATGACGCTCGCGGCATCCGTAAGTTCGCCTACGACGGCAACTTTCCAGATACCTTCGCCAATATTGGCGAAGGCCGTTACAACGAGCCGCATAACATCGGCGAGATCTGGTGTGCTACGTTGATGGAGCTAAACCGCAAGATTGGCAAATTGCTGACACTGCAACTAATTGTCGATGCACTCAAATTAATGCCGGCCAATCCAAGCTTTTTGGATGCACGCGATGCGTTCTTTTTGGCACTGAGTGCCAAGCTTGCTGCAGGACAGCTCACCAGCAGTGAACATGGACGCCTCCAGAGTGAGGCATGGAAAGTCTATGCACGTTTTGGTATGGGGCCGCGTGCTCAGTCGATAGGTGCAACAATTTCTGGCATCGAACCGGATTTTGAGACGCCTACGGCTGGGTCCATGCCCGCGACGCAAGTACAAGTCGAGACGTCCCCCGAGCTGGCGATTCCGGACAACAACACGACCGGTATTTCTAGCCGCCTCGCCGTAAGCGAACTTGGCACGATTTCGCACGTGAGTATCGGGGTTGACATAGCGCACACCTATATTGGTGATCTGCGAGTAATAATTACAGCGCCATCGGGCACTAGAATGGTCTTGCATGAGCGCGCTGGTGGGAGCATGCGCGACCTCGTCGCCTCCTATAGCGATACTAAGCTTACTGCGCTGAGTGCGTTGCGTGGCCAATTGGTGCGAGGCGACTGGGTGCTGCAAGTAATCGATGAAGCAAGTCAGGATGAAGGCGTGCTTCGCCGTTGGAGTCTGACTGTCGAATTAGCAGCTGCCACCGACGTTGTACGCAACGAAGTTAGCCCTTCGTTGATTATTCCCGACAACGATCCCGTCGGTGTCAGTAGCCCCCTCTCGATCTCTAACACCGGAGTTGCGCGCTCGGTCAAGGTGGCGGTCGACATCACCCACACGTTCGTCGCTGATTTGCGTCTGGCCCTTATCAGCCCTACAGGGCGTAGCGCTCTGCTCCAAGATCGTGCCGCCGGCGATAACGACAATCTCATAACCTCGTATGACTCTGGTTCAAGCGCAACCCTCGCTGCATTGGTTGGTTTGCCGATACAAGGTGTTTGGACACTGCGCGTTGTCGATCTCATCAGAGGCGATGTAGGAATGCTCAACCGGTGGCAACTCGAGATCGGTCTTTGAACTGGCAAAAAGCGATTGCGTCACACGCAGGAGAAGAAGAATGGCCATGGCAGGGAATGAGAGCTATGACAACGCCATGTTGTAAGCAGCGGTCTTTGCAGCAGGCAGTATCGAAGACAGTGGAACATCAAAATCGACATAGGTAAGCCCTAGCGGGCTGTCCCTGCCACACCACCGTCTTTACGGCGGTGGTTTCCTCAGATTCAAGCTGTGTTTGTCCCGCGTCCCTTCCTCAGAGAGCATAAAATCCGGGGAGATGGCAATTGTGCTGGACTCATCCAGTATTAACGTCCCGAAACCAGGATAGGCTCTTGGCTTTTGTGACAGCTGCGCGCATGATAGTAGGACCTGCGTCATGCTCCATAATATCCGCAACGACGTTCCCTGGTGCTCTGTGTAATTCCGTCCGGCTCCGAACGTAGTCGAGGTGAACCACCGTGCGCAACTTTGCTCAGCCACTGGTCTATCAGATGCGCGTGTTTCTCCGAGGCATCAGCCCAATGATCACCTGAAAAGCGCGGCGTAGCTGTCCCGGATTTTTATGCTGTCCTCAGGATCCAGTATTTCGGACTCATGTAGCACGGACATCGGAGTCTCTTTGTCACCTGATTGAGCCATTCGCACTTTGAGGAAGGAGTCGTGTTAAGTGGTGAGTACCTGATCTGACATATCTGTCGATTGCCCGGCATACGTCGGGCAGGCTAGCAGCTCCTGATCGCAGGGCGGCGGCAAGACGAAGGCCGACACGCTCAGGTCCGAGGAGTTCGGTATCCTTCGGAAACCCAAACGTTCGGCTTTCATCGTCAGGTAAGGGTGTGCGGCCCCAGTACCGTGGGTCAAGAACCAAACGAGGGTCTGGCTGGACAAAGCAAGGATCGTTTGGACGTATGACCCCGCCCCAGCCAAACGGACGATCAATGACCAAGCTCACCAGAGGTCGGTGGAACTTGTCGACAACGTAGAACTGACCGAAATCGACCAACATGGCATCCATCCCCTGTGGCGGATCGGCGACACTTTGCAGGTTTATAACGTCCATCCCTTCTGTGTCGATACCCGTCGCGGTGCAGAATGCCGTGACATGCTCCTGGCTGCAAGCTGGGACAGTGAGGCTTCCGACCCGAACACTTACCTGCTCGGACGGTCTGCTTCGGGTCAGTCGGCTCGACGGGCTCGCTGAGGTGACCCCGAACTGTCTAAGCGTCATTTCTATCTCGACCTGGATGCGTTGACGGCGGGAATATCGCTGTGGCAACTCTGCGGCATATCGGCGATGAGCCCGACGCACGAGCAGACCAGCTGGCATCGTCAGAGTTCCGATGCGGCGGTCCCAGCACTGGAATCCAGTGTCAATCGCGGCGTATGCCGGCAAGATCCCTATTGGGAGCCCGGAAAGGGAGAAGATACGTGCGAGAAGCCGTTGATACAGGAGTTCGCGAAAAACCTGAAACAACGGAAACAGCCCGTCGCCATGCACGTCTCGTTGCGGCTTTTGCCCGGGGCAGACGCCGACACCCTTAATGTCCAGCCATCCCGCCTCTTCGCCCTCCCATAGAGACGCCTCGTTACAAGGCCATACACTGCGGCCAGCACGTGTTTCGAATAGAGCCGCTCGACCGTACCTCGGCGGCCGCCAGCCCTCGACATACTGCTTGCGATTGACTGGAGGGGGGGTGTTGACCTGGTTCGGCGTGGACTGAGATAAAGAAATCCAAGCTGATCTGCGCAATACCCAATTCGCGGTAATTCTACACTCCCTTCGGATGCGGTCGGACGGATTGAGCTTACATAGAGCAGGGAATCGAAGCGCCAATGCATCGCTGCGGAGCTGCGGAAAATCTTTCTGCAGTGCGGCGCGGTCAAGCCAGACCACTTTTGCTTTTCGAAGGGGTAGGAATAGGTCGCTCTGGAGTTTTGTCATTTCAATCGCCTGCGGAGACAATGGAACGGATTTCCCTCTTCCCCTTATGGTCACCCTGATTCCTTCCATAACTAAAGAATTGATCACGCCTCTGGCAATATTTCACTGCCCGCATGAGATGGCAGCTGAGGACAACAGATTCCGCGTTAGTCCAGGTAAGCCAAAAAACAGTTGACCCTGTTCCGATTATGCAAAGCCGTGCAGTCGATATTCTTGTTGCCGCGTTGATTGATGCAAGACTTCTACGCGGTTGATGTAGGTGGAATTGATGTGTTTAACTATCGGTACGGCCTCACTCTGGGAAGGGACATAGCTCTTCAGTTTATCACTGAAGAGCCAACAGGGCTCTCGGCCTTGGCCTTTCAAACAGCGGCGGCATTTTAAAGCAGGTTCTAGTATTTGTAGAATGCTTTTGAGCACATCCTCTGTTTTTCTTCGAGAAGTTGAGCGCATTCCCATACGCCATAATAACATTTGGCCTCGGCAGGACCGGCGAGATCCAGTAGGAGTTTAACGTGGCTAAGAACTGGGCCAAATATACGGTTGCCCGATACTTGCAGATCACGTTGGCCCCAGTGCACAAAAGCTTCAGCGCGGTATGGATCGATCATGGCGTAGGATGAGAGGGTATCGAGCAGGAGCGCCCAATCGCTAGGTGTTCCCTTCTTGGAGCGGACCTCGAGATGCAGCCGCCGCTCTATGCGTGAGGTCAAATCGAAGTCGACCTTCACCTCCGCGTTCAATGTCTCCAACTGCGCTAAGAGTAGGGTCAGACCATCTTGGATCCCAGGCGGTGCGACGCGGCGGATATACGCATCAATGCCGCCGGATTCGAATCCGTGCAAGCATGGTCGCACGAATGCAGCATCTTTCTTACGCCGCACGAACCCGACGCAGAACACGCATGCGCTCAACGGTAGCGTAGCTACGCATTTGGCGAGTTCAATTTCCGTCGTAGCGTCCGGCAGATCCCAACCTGTTGCGTCGGCGACCGACCTTAATAGCATCGCCTGTTCTGAGGCTGATCGTTCTACAGGGCCGTCGGGACCTTGACCACGACTGTGCCAGAAGAGAATGTTGGGCGCGTTTGGATGTGCGGCACCCTCAAAGCCGTCGAACTCCAACCAGATGTGACGGATCGAGCGTTCAAGCCGGGATCCGGGTGTTCGCCATACGTGAAGAAAGCCGAGGAGCCCTTGTTTGGGGACGTTTTTCGGAACCACACGTTCGAGCGTCTCGATAAGCGCATCCAGCTCTCCCCGGTTGGGCCGGACGCGAAGGAAGCAATCTACCTTATCGTCGCTTGCATCCAAGCGCGTTTCGAAGCCGAAGATACCGGTAGCCGTTTCCGGAAATGGGGCAAGTACACCCTTTAGCTGTTGCAGAGCAGTGTCGCTGATCAGCCCAGCTGGACCAGCCGTTACAATCGCCTCCACACGCTCCGACAACATCTCAGAACCCGCATCGTTGCCACCCAGACAGTTGGTGCTTAGAACCAGCCGTCGGTGTCATTATGGGAGCTATGATTGCCTTCAGCCGAAACTAAGCTTCCAACTCCCTCTGGTGCGATCCCCCTGGAAAGTTCTTTGAGCTTAGTAGTCAATTCTTGCCGCTGCTTCGCGTCCAATTTGGATACATCAAGACGGAGCCAGTGCTTGTCCGGCTTCAGCTCCGGCTGGTTGACGGCTTCTTCAGCTTTCTTGAGGACATCAAATGCCTTCATCAGAACTTGATCCTCGGGGCCTAGCCTACTTTTTTTGTCATCCATGCGGCACCTCCCATTTTAGAAGAGAATCGGGACGGCAATTTATCAGCATCGATAAAGGAAATCCAATGTTTCTTTCATCTGAAAAGCGTTGCTGCGAAAACACGCATTTTCTTTCTTAAGTTATGCACTTTTCAAACACTCGCGGCGCTTTATTTTGCGAACCCAATATTGTGTCGTGGGGCAGGTCCTGGATAGTACCCTACTGGGTCGTATCGTTTTGGCATCCCATTCCCTCCCGATCAATCGGAGTTCCCACCAATACCACAACGACAGCGAGTTCGCGACGGTGCGTAAGGATCCGATAGGAATCAAACGCATGCTATGACGGCAAGGCTCCCGCGTCAAGAGACATTTTTCAAGTGCTGCCACGTCTCACTTGTGAGCATCAGGCCGTTAGTTCGTGTCGCCTTATCAAGACATTTCGCAATCAACGTCGAAGCGTTGCAAAGACTTCAGGTCTAGACCCAACGTGGCGAGTCGCTGTCGGCCACGCGACTGAGAGGTATGCAGGACCTCGACAACCGATGCGACGGCAAGTATCTCTACGCCTCGCCCGCGAAGAGCTTCGATGGCACCGGCCAGAGTCGCGCCGGAGTCAACCTCGTCATCGACCAGGATCACCGACATACCTGGATGCGCACCATAGAAATAGAAAGTGGAATTCTGACAATGCGGTTCGGACCAAACCAACTCTCCGGGAAGATCGAGGCGACACTTATAGGCTATGACTGCCGGCACGTTGACAGCAAAGGACAACGCCATCGCGATGGGAATCCCTCCAGGCGCGAAGCCCACGATGTAATCGGGTTGGGAAGTCGTCTCGAGAGCCATCGCCATTCGCGCCGCTATTTGATGAATCGTACTAGGAATGATGGCATGCTGCACTGTGTCCCCAGAAGCGTTCATCAGGACTTTATAGTCCCTCGTATCAGTGTTCATCCGCCGTATCACGTTCACGACTAGATCGGTACTGGCCTTCATCTCATAGACTCCTTGTGTCTAGCAAACACTCATCTATTTCGTACCCCACGTATGATAACTCCTGAATCATCGTACTTTTCTCAACCAATCGACTGGGTTCGTTGTGACAATATAGAGTTCGAAATCACGTCGAACCTCGAAACGAGCGACTCCCTTGGAGCATAACATTTCCCCAACCGCACGCATCGCCCTATTGACCTTGCTTGGCATGTCTTCCGGCAGCATTTCCGGAACGTCCCGATGGCCGTCCTGAACGACGAAATGGCCGCCAACCTGTATGGAGCCAGCAAAGCCACAGAGTGCGGCAAGCGCCGTGTCGTACATATGGGCCGTGTCCTCGATAACCATTACCCGGCCATTCTGCGGGATAATTGTTACGACAGCTCGGGCGTACTCGGGTCGCGAACATCGGCTTCAATTAATTCGATTGTCCATTAAACCATGGATCGACATTCGCGAAGGTGTTGCGCGCGGGCGCGGTGTCTCGATCTAGCGTCATCACCAGGGGAGCGCAGACGCCTATGACGGGCATGCGTTATTAGGCGGTCTCGAAACCCAAGTGCGCTTCCGCCTAACTGCTCACAGCACGGTCGAGCGGGGAGTCCAGTCAGCGCGCAGCCACGGCAGGAGCCGGGATGCGTCGTTACGGGGATCGGATACTAACTCAATAATCGTCGGATTTCCGTCCTGCACTTCTGCGATCTCCACCGGACACCAAACCGGCGTCAGGCTGCCGAACGAAAAGAGGCCAGAATAGCTAATCTTGAGCAGTACCTCGCCCCGGGTGACGGGCTTCGGAGCGGGTTCCTGCAGCGCCGCGACGATGCGGCCGTCTACAGAAATCTCCAGGACAAGGATCGCCATCTCCGATCCGTCGGAGAGACGGAGTGTGGATCCGTGTGGTAGCTGGGAGAAACTGGTTCTGTCCCGTTGCCTCCTCTGAACAATCGAATCCAGCTGTATCCGCTCTGCCGACCGCATTGGGTAGTCGCAGTCTCGGCAGATTGCCGAGCGACTTCTCAAATCGCCCGCAATCGCAGCCTCCCGAAGCTCAGACATTCGCGCCGAATTCCAAATCGTGCGTACGCTCTGGGTACTTAGGTTGCCAAATGTCTCGTTGTGTTGCCAATCGTTGCAGCAAAGTATGACACGACCGTCAGCAAGTACATTCATTGTATCAACGGGATAATGGCAATAGCCGAAGTCATCGGCCACGAAACGCGCGTCGTCGGCTACATCGAGGCTGCCTGCACGGGACATCAGTGGAACGAGCCGCACGGCATATCCCGCGTCGTGCCACCGCTGGATGAAGGCACGCGCATCGTCTATCCGGCTTCCGTCAGCGATATACGACAGTCGAACACGTCCCCGCGCTCCCTTCCAGTTCAGCAGTGTCGATACGAGCGAAGCAAATCGGTCTACGCCCTGGATGCGTCGATATTCTTCCCCGTCGAGAGCGTTTACGGAAATCGTCAAGCGAAACCGCTCAAGAGACATTACGGCGTCGAGGAAATCTGGGCGCAGCGCACCGCCATTGGTTACGGTGGCGACATTTCGGATTGCGTCAGGCGCCGCGTGGAACTCTCGCGCGATCTCGAGAAAATCGCGATCCAATAGTGGCTCATTCTGGAGCATGAGGCAGACGTCGATCTTCCGAGCCTCCTTGCGCGTTTCTTCGATCAGCCGCGATAGGATGTTTCGATCGATCATGGCACGCTTGCGACCCTGTGAAACCACTGGATAAGGGCACATTGAGCATTTAAAATTGCACAGATTGATCGTCTGAATCTGCACTTTGGCTGGATAGTCGAAGATGGTTGTGGCCGGTACCCGGGAAATCATGATGCTGTGTTCTTCTCCGGGCTAGTCGAGGCCGCGCCGCACAGGAGTGCATGCACGTACGGTCCGAGATCGGGAAGCATCTGAATCAATCCCACCGGATCGCGCTGGAAGTTGCGGAAAGTCCAATCGAGTATGGCAAGTGTAAAACGGCACTCTTCGCTCTCGTATGGAACCGGCTCCAGAGAACCGTGACGGGCAAACTCAAGAATAGGAGCGACGCCGCAGTACGGGTTATACGCGCACTCGCGGCATACCGGATGCCGATCGCGCAGCGACATATTCATAGTTGCGAACGTCTCTGGCCGTCGAATGAGGTCGCCGTATCGATGTTCTCGAACATTTCCCAGAACGAAGTGAGGGCGAAGCGACCGAGCCTCGTCGGACGGCAAGACGGCACCATCATAATCGTAGGTGATAGCCCCGCTAAAATCTCCACAAGGATTGCGCCAGTCAACATAGCCGACGTCGCTATCGCCGAGCAGCTTGCTAACCACCACGCGCACCATACGTTCGCTATAAGCGACGCCGTCACGTGTCGAGCGTTCCATGAGATAGTCGAGAGCATCGAGGTAATAGTGGAGGAATGCGTCCATGTTGAGGTGCAAGCTGCCAGACTGCGCGTTCCCCAACGGACGTAGTTTAAGAAGGGCGACACTGTTGTAGCCAAGATCTATGAAGTAATCGATTAAATCTCGCAGTTGAGGCGCGTTGTCCGCGTCCACGACGCACAATGGAGAGGCACTGAGCAGACCAGGAAAGCGTTCCCTAACCTCGTGGAGCCGACGGATGACCCGATCATGCGAGCCGTGTCCACCCAACGTTTTGCGGTAATGATCGTGCATATCGCGGGGTCCGTTGAGAGAGTAGGAAATCCTTACGCCTTCGTCCCGGCACCACGAGAGCTGATCGTCGGTTGCCATCATGAGGTTGGTGACGACCGTAAAATCGAGTTTCTTGCCAACCCCAGCGTTTTGCGCACGCGCGGTTTCCACGACGTGCTTCATGCAGTCGAAGTTGAGGAAGGGTTCGCCTCCCTGGAACTCGATCTTGTTGACGGGGTTGGGGGTGTCGAGGATGAAATCAACGACTTGGTCTGCGATCTCGGAGGACATGTCAGTGAGGGTTTGTTCGGTTTTGATCGGTTGCGGCAACATATGGCAATAGGTGCAGGTGAGATTGCAACGTCGGGTGGTCACGACGATATGCAGAGTGGGTCCGGCGAATGTCCCGTCGAACCAAGTCGTCAGGTTTGACAACACGCGTTGCGCGTTTTCCATCGTAACGATATGCCCTGTTCTCTCCAACCTGGTGTACAAGTCATCGTCCATATATATTTCTGAGAGCTGCCGGTCCTCGTCAGGGGTCAGCAGAATGAACCGTCCGGTGCGTGACACTCGAACCACCGCATCGCTCACAATACGTCCAGGGAAAAAGTTGGGGAGCCACTCGTCCCGGTACCGACGTCCTTCGATCTTCATATGTTACTCCGAGTACGCCTTTTGGCAGCCTCGACTATCGCGTCCCAATTGGTATAGACGGGTGCGTTGTTTCGCGCACCGCCGCACTGTTGGGACACTTGCTCGATATGTTCGGAAAAGTGCTGCTGTATCTCTCGGAACGCCATGTCGGGCATCAGGGTCCGGATGGCCGCATGATGGCGGACCAACTCGGCAGCCACTTCGTTGAGGTAACGCGCCACCTCGCCACCGGCCGTCTCGAAGTCCATCAGCGTAGACCATGCGAACAGGTTGGCGCAATGCGTCCGTAATAGCGCCCCGAATTGAATTTTTCCTATCAGGCCGGTGTCGATCGCGTCAAGCCTGAACGCGTTCACGGCGGTGAATGCATGTAGCCCTAAATGGAGTCCGGAGAGCGGACGCGGATCGCCTCGATAAGGTGAGACGAACTCGCAAGTGTGGAGGCCAAGAGAATCCCACGCCACGTCCTGCGCCCAAAGATGGAAACGGTGATGCTGGCACTCATGCACCAGATCCTCTGCATGCCTCATCGGGTCACGAACATGCGAGAGACAAATCGGAAAGCCGGCGCCGTATGATTCCGACCGGCTGTCGCTCTTGGGCGGGGGCGCGCCCATGTATACCAGCGCCGGAACCAGCGATGCGATCCAATCGCGCCACAGCGGTGCCAAGGAGGAAAGGACGTCCATTGCCTGTTTCACGCTGTCGACAAATGACTGGAATTCCGTGGGTGACTTTACCGCCGCGCTAACCGGAATCCCCAATGCGGCGGGGTCGTCAAACAATAGAATTTGTGTCGCACCGAGACGCGGCACCTTCTGTGCCATCTTATCGCATTGCTCTAGCACGATCCCATCCGCAGCTGGCCGGTCGATCTCGCGTAGTGTGATAACCCCATCTTTGGCAGTGGCGCCGAGCGGAGCATCCGGAGCGAAAGGAGGGCGGATCCAGGCACCACTGCGTGTATCCAGCATGCGGCCGAAGGCGTCCAGCTCCGTTTCGACTGTGAAGCGCTCCTCCCGATCGGCGGCTAGAAACAAAAGGCCTGCAGCCAGGTTTCGCCGCGCCGCTCGCCGGTGCTCGCCAGTTGGCGCGGTGGAACGTATACGGAGGATCGAGAACAATTCGCCCCAATGCTCCAGGCACGTAGGTCGTGAGTTTGCAGCCGAGTCCATGAACTCCCTCGCCACGTCCATGAGGTATTGTGTTACGAGTGGTTCCGACCCAGCGGTCTCCGGCGAAGCAGCGATCGAAGCCAATTGACGGGATGCGAGGCGCCGACGATATTTCTGTAGGTCCTGGGTGAGCTGCTCCCTTGCTTTCTCAGACAGAGGAGGCGGAGAGAGGGGGGCGCATAGCGAGGTCATGACACCCATCCGATTGCTGCTGGCATCGTCGCTTCCACACGCAATACGAAAGTGGTCACCGCGGACATTGTGACATCTTCCGGGAGTCCTGTCGCCTCAGAAAGTGCTGAACTTACGTCGGACCCGGTTCGGCCATCTAGAAGATCAAGTATCAGCAGTTCTGTCGCGTCGAGTCCTATACTCCGAATGCCACTGGGCGAGGCCGCAATCAAGACGGCAGCCAATGTATCCTGTTTGTGGTCCGTTGCAACAAGGTGTGCGCTGTCGCGTCCGAGTAGCACATGATTGGACCGCAGCCGGGGACGGCGAGCCGGCATCTCCTGAGCCAGTCGATCCAGGTGCTCGCGCCGCAAATCCGCTTGCGCCTGGGACGGGGCCGCGCGGCGGCGCATGACGTGTTCTTCTCGACGAAGCAGGGATAGAGCACGATCCACCTCCAACGCCAACAGGGCTTCGGCGATCTTCTCACTTGGGTGGCTACGGATTGCCGCTTCGGCCGGCGCAAAGAAGGAGACATCTAGTGAGTTTGGGTCGTCTCCCTGAGGCAGTAGGGAGAGGATGCTCGCGATAGCCCCGTCGTCACCGCCGCGTGCCAAGCAGGTAATGGTACGGCTTGCCAGTGCTTGGGCAGGTGTGCAGTTCGCTTCAGGGCACCGGCGATTCAAAAGTGCCAGCTGTGGGCCCAGGGCGCGAACTGTTTCACGGGCCTCTCCCCAAGCGGCGTTCCATGCTGCCACGTTGGTTTGGGCAAGGCTTTCAAGCGGAATCCGGGGATCATGACCGCTGAAAAAGGTAGTCGCAAGCGCCTGCGGGCGACTAGGTGACGAAGCTGCGGTGAAATGCTTCGGCCGGAAGGCGCAGATGCGAGGGCTCTCGAACTTGCTGACGTCGACGGAGAAGGGTGTGGGCTCCACAATGATTCTTTCAGAGCCAAGGGTCTCCGCTATGGCTTTGATCACGCTGTGCAGAGATGCCGGATAGCGTTCAGGAAAGCCCAGCATAGGTTGCCCATCCATGGAAATGGCGCCACCCGCCAATGCAACCCTCTTAGGTGCGAGCCATGCGGCGAAGGCCACAGCTGCATCGGCGTCCATCTGATTCCATCCTCCCTCCCATTGCACAGATGTGCCCGCGGGGAGAAACGCAACATCAATATGTCCACGCAGGCCGTCGAGAGAACTCCTCAGTTCATTGGTGTCACGAACATCAACGGCGTCCAAAACTATGTGCCCGTCGAACTTGAAGAGCAGGATGCACTGGTGAACGCCGTCTGCTGAATCTATGGCTGGAATCGCTTTCACATCGAGGCCGGAGACAGGACTAATCTCCCGTTGCACATTTAGATCGACGACTTCTCGAAAACCTAGTGTGGTGACTTGCTGGCAAGACTCCTCCCCGAACGCAAAAACGGTAGTTGCAGGATCCAAACCAAGCAGGGAGGGTGGATGCAGATGATCGCCATGCGAATGACTGACAACCACGCCGCATATTCGATCCATCAGCTCAGGCCAGGCCCATCGCGCCACAAAAGGCTGCCGAAGCCGTAATGATCCGTGAGTAAGGATAGGGTCGACCAGCAGGATGTTGCCATCTACCTCGATCGCGAGGAAAGAGTGACCTAAATGATGAACGAGCACAGATTAATCCTCTTCTCATGGGTTCCATTCGTGCAGGATTATAGCTATAATTTTTTTTCCTGCCTAGTGGCCCTGATATATCTGGTATATTCACCGGACTCTCAAGGCGGCTTGGAAGATTAAGGGGCAGACGCAATGACGGTTCGACGTGAGGGAGGTCACTCAAAGCTGGCCGAACTGATCGTTCGTCGCGCTCAAAAGGCTACTCGGGCCTTATTGACTGGTCAGGATTTGCCCATTGGTGCGTTTGCAGAGGACGGCGTTGACCCGAAAACCTGGGAGCGCTTGGCTGCCGTGCGTTCCACTCGCGTCGCACTCGGAGCAGTGCGTGAGGCATTGACTACCGTCGATAACGTGGCCGCCAGTTATGAACGAACGCTGGAAGCGGAGAATGCAATCAGTCAGATGAGATGGTCCGTTAAGCGCAGTTTCAACGCCCTCGATGCGCGCCTTTCCGAGTTGGCCGAGTCGGAGTTACGCGCCGCCGAGATTCGCGTGACCATTTGCGCGGCCCTTGAGTCTCCTAAATTTCAACGGTTTGCGCAACGTCTTGCCGCGGTCGCCGATAGCCAGCGTTCCAAATCGGAGTGGTGGACCGATGCAGCAGGCGTACGCGCCGCAGGGGCCCGCAGCGCCCTGAGCCGGATCCAGCGAAGAATCACTGAGGGCTCGCCCGCTGTTAGCGACGAGGAAATCGACTGGGCCGAGTTCCGCGACAATGCCTCGTCTGTAATGGATGAAGCGCTTCTGACAGCGCAGGCTCTGGCCAGGCACGCAGACAATTCGTGGAAATGCGCCATAGAAGAGCTGAACGAGGCACTGGCGATCTTGACGCACCTAAGACAACGCACATAACTTGTAGTAGACCGAACCCTCACACCCGACTCTTGCTTTGTATCCCCAAACTCTGGACAGTAGCTTCTTGTGTGTGAACCTGCTCTACCATTCATTCAGATCAGCGTTCAATGAAAAATGGGGGCAAGATCACTTCGGGATGCCGACCGTCAGGGAGTTTAGGCCGATCCAACCCATGTGGGAAGGGCGAGGATACGCCGATCCTCCGCCATCACCAGCTGTTGAAAAAGGAGATCAGCTAGTGCTCGCTGTGTCATTGATTCTTCGAAGCCTTCTCGAACTTTGCGAATCACTTCTCCGCGACTCCTAATCGAATTGCATGCCAGAAGTAATTCGCGATGGACACCGATCCACTCTGAGCGCTCGTTCCGTCCACCTCGCGTGTCTTCCACCATAATCCTCCCGTCCCTTTCGCGCAGTTCACAACGCGCCGGCAGCGCAGAGCGACTGGCGTCCAGCCAACCGGCGACAGCCTTGCGGAACTCATGCGTGTAGCGGGCCACGTCTGCACGATCAACGCCATCGAATTCGAAAAAGTACGCGAAGTCTTCCGGTGCGACGATCTTCCGCGGAAACAGAAAGCGGTAATCGACACGCGCACGCACGCCTGTAATAGCGTATTCGTCGCGCTGTCGAAACAACGGACTGAAGCGGTGCAGCTCCACCAGGAAAACATTCTGAGTAGGTGGTGGCAGGTGTACGATAGCGGGCACAATTCGTGCCGAATCGAGATACCATTCTTCCTTCTCTCCTGGGAAGCCGGCCAGAAAGTTGTACGTTGGCGCGATACCCAATTCGGCGCACCATCTCAGAAACTGAATATTGCGCAGGGCAGAACCGAATTTTTTCATGTGAGACAACAGGGGAGTTGAAATTGCCTCGATTCCCGGCTGGATCCGCTTGATGCCAGCTTGGGCCATTGCGGCGAGTTCGTCACGGGTGAGATCAGGACGAGTCTCGTAGAAGATCTCGGTATCTAGGTCGAGAGCAGCAAGACGTGCGACTACCTCCCGCCGGTGTTCCCGTGAAATTATCCAGTCGGTCGCTAGGAGGCGTCGCACCCCGTAACGCGCTCGAAGCGAGAGAATTTCTTCGACCACACGTTCTGCGGATTTGCTGCGAAACTGTAATACATCCGGGTTCAGACCGCAGAACACACAGTGGGCTTGCTGACCCCACCAGCATCCCCGAGACGACTCGAATGGAAGCGCGTCCAAGTCCAACTCGACGCCTCTCTCCTGCTGGAACCGTTCCCGCTCGCTGAAATAGCCGTCGAACTGTGGTGATGGACTTCGGTTCATATCCATAAGCGGCCGGCCCGGTGTGTGCCTGATGACACCCTCTGCGGTGTAAGTCACGCCAGGCAAGCCAGCACAGGAGCTGCTGTTTATGAGGCGGTCGAGCATCTCCTCGAACGGCTCCTCGGCCTCACCTGTGAAGACATGGTTGATCACGTCGGGTAAGGCGCGATGGTAGGCAACCCCCATGTCCGCTTCGAAACACGCGCCTCCGAATAGGGTCAGGATCTCCCGGTCGTGCTGTTTAAGTCGGTTGGCTATGGCTAGGCTCGCCATAACTTGATTGAAAGTCGCCGAAAAACCCACGATCCGCGGCCGGAGGGCAGCGATGCGCGCGACTACGGAAGTCAGAAAGTCCGGCAATTCGACGTCCCGAAGTTGCGTGAGGCGACCATTGCCAAGGATCGGGGGCACAATGCCCGCGTCTTCGCTGGCCCGCAGGAACTCATCACTTCCTAACGCCTTCGAGCCAAATATGTCGACTGCAAAAAGGTGTTCGGACAGTCCAAACAGTGCTCGAGTATCTGCAAAGGTCTCCGCTACCTTGACGCCGATGGTTGCGGCTAGACTCAGATTGGCGTATATGGGCTCAACATGGAACCCTTTGCGGGTAGCAATCGCTTCTAAAATACCGAGCGCCAGATTGGGCCGAGTCGTGGTAGCCCACGGTGCCTGAACGAGCACCAGGGTCATTGATGTCGATGCTGCGGTATGGCCATTAGGCTCGGAACGAAGTGTGTGCACTATGAGTATCGACTGCTCCTGTATGAACCTTGATTTGTAGGCATCTTTTATTATATTTATGACCACGATATCGCGCAAGAGTAAGGGCACTATGTTCCTTATGGCCTAGTGGCAATCTCGGACCTGCAGGAGAATGTGACACTTGGGCAATCGACGCACCAGGCAGGACAAAGAGCCGACATGGCCTGTTATCCCCAATCTGCCGACCGATCTCTTCAAAGGTGCGGCCCGAGATTACGCTGAATTCCGGGTGCCTTACCCTCAAAATCTACTAGAGGACTTGATCGAGCGTAGCAGCGCAGCACAGTCGGGCTTGCTGGTCGATCTAGCCTGCGGCACCGGGCAGTTGGCCTTACCGTTAAGCCAGCATTTTGCATCCGTGGTCGCGATCGATCAAGAGCCTAACATGATTGAAGTCGCGCGCGCGGTGGCGGCTGAGATCGGAAACATTACGTGGGTTACAGGACGTGCCGAGGATGCTAACTTCCTCCCCAGCTCGGTCGAAATGGTAACGATCGGTGCTGCATTCCACCGATTGGACCGTCGACTGGTTGCGGCCCGCGCCCGCGAATGGCTGCGGTCCGGCGGCTCGCTCGCCGTGGTTGGATCGAACAGCTTATGGACCGGCAAGGAAGCATGGCAGGCCGCTGCGATCGAGATACTCGATGACTTTATTGCACCGCCGCCCTCCCCCGGGAAAGAAGTTGAGCCGGCGGCGGCGTCCGTTCCGAAGATGACACATCGCGAGATCCTTGTCGAAGCAGGCTATGATGTTTCGGAGCACGAATTCGCGGTTCCACATATCTGGAGCTTGAACTCGTTCTGGGGCTATTTACTCTCAACGTCCAAACGCTCGGCGATCCTGGCGGCCGGACCAACGTTGGAAAATGCGCTGCGGCGTCGCCTACTTGGAATCGATTCGAGTGGCATGTACGAGGAAACGATGATGTTCTACTATTTGTTGGCGAGAAGAGCTGACTAGTAGCTAATCGAGCTCATGGTCGCCAACGGTGCCAAACTGATCAACTGACTGTCGGAAGACGCGCTCCACACGCGATGATGAAGGACCGCCGCAGACAGTTGTTTTCGAGTTCCTCTCTAAGACTTAGCCTGATGGATGTTGCGGAAAAAAATGACCTGCAGTTATTTCGGAGTACTGCCCAGTACTACCATGATTTCCGCGTACCATATCCTCCAGTGCTTTTGGAACAGCTTTGTTGCGATGTCGGCGATGCGAAATGTGCACATCTCCTTGATCTTGGATGCGGCACGGGAGAACTCGCCGTACCCCTTGCATCTTGTTTCCATGCTGTTACTGCGGTCGATCCCGAAGCCGAGATGCTCAATTTTGCCCGAGAAAAAGCTCGTGGCCATAATAACATCACTTTCGTGCTCGGCCGGGCTGAGGATCTGAATCTGCCTCCCATGTCCGTGCATCTCGTGACGATCGGAGCGGCGTTCCATTGGATGGACCGGGAACTCATCACACGCCGCTGCCGACAATGGCTGGCCCCTGGTCAGCCAATGGCGATCCTCGGAAGCAATAGTATCTGGACGGGTACGGCAGCGTGGCAGGAAGTCGCCCGCCGGGTGTTGATTGATTGGTTCGGTAACCGCCGGGCTGGCAAGGGCAGATTCCAGGCGCCTCTTGAACGCCACGAAGTCGTCCTCGTACGAGAGGGGATGGCGCTCAAGCGTTTGGAGTTCCAGATGCCATACGTTTGGACGCTGGAATCTTTTATCGGCTATCTGGCTTCGACATCGTTCGCCTCGGCTGTTGTCATTGGTGGCGATCGCACCGCATTCGAGAATGCGATGCGCGAGGCGCTTCTAAAATTTGATGCGAGTGGCCATTATTCCGAGACGCTGACGTTTTATTGCATCCTCGCCTATCCGAAACAAGGAGATGCCGTCTGACACAGCAGTGGACACGTGTAGAGTATGCCGATACCACAGATTTCGGCCGGGTTGTAATTGAATGGATGCTTTCGAGTATATGCGATTACCAATGTGCATACTGCCCTGAGCGTCTTCATGACGGTCGTGTCCGGTTTCCATCTTGGGAGCAGGCGCGGCGTGCCTGCCGTAACCTGGTGTCGGCGCGGCCGGCACATGCCATCACTATCCTATTCACAGGCGGAGAACCTACGCTATACCCTCATCTCCAGTCGCTCGCATATTACGCCAGAGAGCTTGGTGCCCGCGTGGCAATTTTGAGCAATGGAGGCCGGCCGCGCGCCTGGTGGAACAATGCTTGGGGCTGGCTGGATCATGCAGTCTTATCATTCCATCCTGGTCAGGCCAACCCTGACCATTTCCTCGATGTGGTCTGCGACGGTGTGCGGCGTATCCCGATTCAGGTTAATCTGATGATGATGCCAAGCGTCTTCGACGACTGCATCGCATTTGCCCACCGGCTAGATTCGCAGGCATCGGGCGTAGTCATCCACTATAAGCCGGTTCAGGATAACTGGTGCAGGCTTGGTGATTACTCGCCCGCCCAGCAGGAGGTATTGTTGGCCTTGAACCAGGCGACGATTGATGCTGAGAGGACCTGCGTGACAAGTGTGCTCAAGGGCAATCTTAAATGTTTTGGGCCTGAAGGTCAGATGGCGATTCGTACGCCGACTGAACTTCTGCTACGAAACGAGAATCATTGGCGCGATTGGACTTGCAGCGTCGGTCTCGATTCCGTGTTCGTGCGCTGGGACCAGGTCTTTCGTGGGGTCTGCACCGTTGGAGGCGTGATTGGTTCGATATACGACGAGAATCTGGAGTTGCCCGACAAACCTGTACAATGCGACCGCCCCGCCTGCACCTGTATAGGCGGAATCAAGTCCCTTCGATGGGCGCCGGGCGAAGAGTATCGGCGCCAATTACCTGTTCGGAGTTAATCACAATGGGCCGACATCTATACTTCGCTTCCGAGATTGACCATGTTCATCTTGAGCCAACGACTCGCTGTAATGCGGCATGCCCGATGTGTGCGCGGAATTTGTACGGTCGTACTGCTCCGGAGTTGAAGCAATTGGAATTGAGTGAAGAAAATGTCCGCTTAATCTTGCCGGCCGAGTTTCTGGCGCACGTCCGTTCAGTTGATCTTTGCGGCGCGTATGGGGATCCGATCGTCGCCTCTGAATTGCTGGGCATCATCCGGCATCTACGCCCCCGTGCATCCGATCGCAAGGTCACGGTGTTCACGAACGGAGGTGTGCGGCCCCTCGCGTGGTGGCGAGAGTTGGCGGAGGCGATCGGCCCGTCCGGAGTTGTAGTCTTCGCGATCGATGGCCTAGAGGACACTCTGTCCGTCTACCGTCGCGGCGTCTGCTTTGAGTCCGTGATTGAACGGGCACGGGCATTCATCGAAGCCGGAGGGCGCGCACGCTGGGATTTCCTCGTGTTTCTCCACAATGAGCATGAAGTTAAACAGGCGCGTATGTTGAGCCAACAATTGGGATTCGAGGAATTCTGTTTAAAAAGGTCGTCGCGCTTCTTAAAGTCGGCATACGAATACGTGCCCGAACTCGAAGGGCGAGTCGATCTTGAGAAATTTCCAATTTTCGACGCGACCGGCCGACAGGTGGGTACGCTTCGTCCACCAAGAGATCCCAAACTCATGAACGACACTCTGTTGCGATACATTTCGCACCCAGAGCCGCAACGCGGGCTAGAGCTGCTGTTTGACAGGACAGCTATTCGGTGTCGGGTCCAGGAAAGCCGCAGCGTCTTCGTGAGCGCTAGCGGGCAGGTGTTTCCCTGTTGCTGGACCTATGTTCAAGCGACGACTCCGGTTCTATACGGTATGGGCAATGGCATCGATACGGCGATGTACGATCTCGTTCTCGCCACCGGTGGTTTCGAGGCGCTCGACGCGCGGACCAAGGGGATAGCGGCCGTGATCGAGGGCCCGCTTTTCTGTGCGATCCAGGAAAGCTGGGACAAGCCATCCTTGGCAGAGGGACGCCAGAAGGTCTGTGCCCGCGTTTGCGGGCAGGAGTTCCCGGCCTTCGATGGTCAGTTCACGAACGATTTGGAAATGCCTCCCGCCTGCCGGCCGCTCACGGCGGAAGCGCTAAAGAAGGTCTTGCCAACTCCCCGCATCGGTTTCTTCTCTGGTGCAGTTCCGCAAGAGCTCGAGCCCTCAGGTCTCCTGCTGTGTGACCCGTTGACCGGGCTCGTGGCATATCCGTCCTTTGAACGCTATCTTGTTGCAAATTTGCCCGACATTGCCCCGTTTGGTTTGCATATCTCCGTCGGCGATGTCGACGGACTGAAAGAGTACGTAACCCGCAAGAACGCCGAGGATGAGTTTCTTTTCGGCCATCTGGCGGGCAATCATTGTATGCAGGAGGTTGGCCGTATCACGAGGAGCTGGGCTCATCAGGCATTGGAGGACGTGCCGTTTTCCCTGTGCGGTACATTCGGCGGCGATGAGGTTATCCTGGCAGTCGCCGGGATCGAATACGACCGGTTTGTCACCGCCATCCGGTTGCTCGCTACGAAGCTGCGCCATGAGGCTCCCCGCCCTTGCAGCTTCGCGGCGGCGACGCTTTTTAACCGCACTGTCGAACAAAGGAATGCCCACGAAATCTTCCGGAGACTAGTCTCCCAGATCGATCGGGCTCTATTCCGATACAAGGCCAAACTGCCGGGTGATGCCGGCGGTGGAGACAATGGGGTGGTCGATGTGGGTACGCTGTTGCTGTCTTCCCTGAATGAAACCGACACGGTCGTCAATCTGTTCGAGTAACATCGATGAAGGATGCAACGACCCTCGACGACATTCACCGGATCGCCAGCGAGCACGCTATGCCCTGGATCGATCTTCTGTTCATCGCCGTAAACGCTAATGGGGCATCGTCGACTTTCGATCTTCCGCGCGTGCGCACGCAGTTGCGGCCAAGCGGCTCAATGGACGCGTGGCAAATCATTTTGCCACTCGCATCCGGGGAGTCACCATTTTTTCTAGATGAGAAAGGGCTCTCGCTGGCCGGCGAAACTGTTGCCGATCTTGTGACATTGGAGAATGACGATGTCGTTTTGACGTATCTTCGAGGCGGGGGACGATCGATTACTTTAAATACGCATGCGCGTTCGGCGTGCACAGGTTGCGTCTTCTGTCCTAATGTTATCGAGGACGCCGCGGATGCGATGATCAATGGTGTTGACGGATTGGCGGGCGTGCTCACTTGGGTACGTGCGGATAATGGATGGGAGGACCTTTCCGGCGTTGAAGTCATAACGGTCTGCTCGGGCTGCTTCCAGCATCCTGATGCCGCAGTTCGCCACATGACTGACTTACGCGAGGCGGCGAAACGGCAAGGCTTCGACGGACGGTTACACCTGCTCTCGTCAGTCGTGCGTGACCGCAGCCATATTGAGCAGCTGGCTGATGGTGCAGGCCCGTTCCACTTGACCCTGACGCTCGAATGCTTCACGCGGCGCAGCATGCTGCTCAAGGAGTCGAAAGCGTCCTTGACGCTGGACGATGCCTGCCGGACGCTTGATTTCTGTAAGGAAGGTGGAGTTGTAGGCGACTTTACCTATGTAGCCGGGATCGATCCGTTGGCTGATGCAATCGAGGGTCTCAAGCAGCTCGCTAGCCACGTGACGACCTTTCCCCGTATCCAGATATATCAGGCACATAATGAATATATGCGCGTAGTCCGGCCTGCCGATACTGCAACGATCGCCTTTTACGTCGCGCTACGGGAAGCCATCGAGCCAACTTTCGCCGAGCGGGGTCTGCGACCCGTTTCATGGGAAAACTACCGTCCCCTATGGTACACGGATTTTGCCGGCCAACCGATCCATGGCCCGCGTATCTGAACGGTGCTGAGATGGTCTTGGCATCTGCCCTACCGCATCTGAATCTCCACGGCTTGCTCTGGCGAAAGAAGCTATGATGTCGGAAGCCTATCCGTTGCATGCTATTGTGGTGCAGCGTTACACGGTCCCAGCCCCACCCCCAGAGCTTCATGTATTGGAAGCTTCTGGTCGTGCACGAACGGATTCTGTCGAAGGATGGTTGGTAGGCGCTTCTGACGGCCGATTGTGGGGATGGTGGGGGCCAGTACCCGATAATGTCGCGCCATTGGTGGAGCCACTTTTCGCAGCTGCGGCCACCAGGGAATGGCTTACAACAGGCGATTGGGCACGGCGCCTTCGGCGAGCGATGCGCCATACGTCGAACGGACTCCTCGGAATTGCCGTAAGTTGCATGGAGCTGGCGTGTTGGGATTTGTTAGGATGGCGGCAGGAAGCCCCCGTGTGGTCCATAGTCGGTGGCGTTGATCGCAGCAACGTCGACAGCTACGCTACATGTTTCGGAATCGACCCACACGACAATGCCTCAGCCGCCGTCGCTAGCGAGGTCGCTTTCCGTTGGGCTGTGCAGAAGTGGCGGCCGACGCATTCGGTCGATGTGATGAACAAGTTAGCTGAGGCGGCGGGAGGAGACGGTGCGCTCTGCCTAGATTTCGGGGGGCTGTGGAACAGTGACGCCATAGCCAGGTTGTGTGAAGACCTTTCATTCCGACTTGCTTGGATTGAGGAACCCTTTCCGCCTGAAGAAATGCATCAAGCCATCGGCTGGCGGCGTCCAGCGCCACATGCAGCTGGCGAGCATTGCTATAGCCGGGCGGAGACGGCCATCCTTGAGGCTGCGGGTGTCGAGATCTGGCAGCCCGACGCGGTTTTCTGTGGCGGCTTCCAATCTTTTCGTTTACTCGTAGAACGGGCCTCGGAGATCGGAGTCAGGTGCATGCCGCACGGTGGTAGTTTGCTGCCGGCTCTGCATGCCGCTGCCGCAGGCGATGCGGTCGAATGCGTTGAGTATCACATGCTGCTGGAACCTAGACGTCAGGCACATCTGGCCTCTCCGGTAATGCCCGTCGAGGGACGGCGTTTGGTAGCGCCCGATGCGCCCGGCTGGGCAGGGCCGTTGAATCCGAACCTTCGAATGGGAGCAGTTCTGTGATAGGGACGCCGACGCTGGTGGTAGACATCGGCGGCACGCTTTTAACGCGGTCTCGACCTGGCGCGACTGCCCGGGCATGGTCCGTGGTGGAGCCGCTCTTGAACGATCCTACAGACGTAGTACAGCGTGTCGATGTTGGCCGTGCTGTACTCACAGCTCATACTCGTGAGGAGGCAGCCGCTGCCATCGCAGCCGCATTTGACCTGATTCCCCGTTACCATGCTGCGGTGCTCGAAGCTCTGCGCCTTCCGGAGGGTGAAGCGATTGTTCATCCAAGTGCAGTGCATACCCTGGAGGTTGCGCGTCGGCTCGGATGGCGGATCGTTGCTGCGACCAATGCTGCTGGCTGGGTTCAGGATCTACCGTCCCAACTGTCGCGGAGCATCGAGGAGGTTGTTAGCTCTAGCGCGGTCGGCTGGACAAAGCGCGATCCAGAGTTTTGGCATCATCTGATCTGCAGTCGAAACATTGATCCAAACTATTGTCTCGTGGTGGGAAACGAGTCCGTTGTGGACGCCGAAGTGCCACGTCGCGCCGGTCTGCTCGCGCTTTGTATCGCCGATACGTTGGGACGGCTCGAAGTTCTGGCTGATGGTATGGAGCAGGCCGGCTCGGCGCCGGAGGACTGCATCGGTATCGTGGCTGGCCGTCCTTTTGAGTGGGCTGACCTCCAGGTCATCGAGGTGCCGCATCTTACCCGAATGGTCGAACACGTAACACGGTATCCGGTTCTGGCCGTAACTGCGATGGACCCCCCGCTCCGGGCCTGGATTCTCAGGCGACGCATCGGGCCGCCCGTCTATGCGGGGCGCGACGGTGGCGGGCCACCGCTTCTCGCGTGGCTCGTCGCGGCCAAAGACCGGCGAAAGCGCAGGCCACCCCCAGATCTGGCCGCGGCACTGACTTCCGCAAACCTTTCGCTCGATCATCTTTCCGTACGTGATCGGAGACACCTTGTTTCGTTCGTCCACGAGGCGCACGACCAGCAAACTCGGCGTGCTCGGATTGATTCCATTGTCGCTCTCCTGTCAGGACGAGATGCTGACCAATGACGAATCGCGACACTATAGGTGAGCAGGAACGGCTCCTACGGCGAGAGGCCGCAGTCGCGTTCTGGCGCGTAACCTCAATGCTTGCGGCGGCACACGTCTTCCAGCTGTTTTGGCCGCCACACGGTGGCTCGCAGAAACGCCACCTGGTAGGTCATTGGGGTTGCAATCCCGGCATTGGTTGGATTGTCGGACATTTATCGTCTCACTGGCTGTATGAGGAGCCATTCCTTTTGGTAGTTGGTACCGGCCATGCTAGCAGCTATCTCTTCGCTCATCAGGCCTTAGCGGAAGGTTGGACAGCGCAACATTTCTCGGCTGCGGCGGATCGCTACGGACAGCCGGGTGGCGATCCATCGGAACTCCCGCCACCCCACGGCGCGCCCTATCAGGGCGGGGAATTGGGCGCAGCGCTGGCAGTGACACAGGGACTTTCTGCATTTTCGGATCACCGGCTCACCGTCTGCATCGTCGGTGATGGCGAGTGTGAGACGCCATCTGCACTGGCAGCGTTTGTTCACGGCGATGTGCTTTTAGGGTGCGGTGCAGGCCGCCGGGCCTGGTTACCCGTGATCAACGCGAATGGCGCAAGAATGGGCGGTCCGTCGGTCTGGGACGGGACTCGTCTGGAGCGCTTCCTCACCGGACTTGATTACGAGGTCATTCGATCGGGTGAGGACCCGCAGGAGGCGTCGGACGCTGCCGACTTGGCACTCCGGCGATGCCTGTCGAACGATAAAGTGGTCTGGATTTCCGAAACGGAGAAAGGTTGGCCAGCGCCACCATCAATCGGTGACGTTCCGTTCCGTGGACATCGGGCTCATCGGCCTCCCCGCATTGATCCGGGCTTGGTCGAGCGTGATCTGATGCGGTGGTTCGAAGAGTTCGGTGGCAAAAATATCCTGAGCGAGGGCAACCAGAATGTATCTACCGCTCGACAGCTCGTAAAACGAGTCACCTTTTCGCTTGAGGCCAATCGGTCGTCTTCGTCCGAATCATCCTGGCTGCTCCCCCATGGCGCCGCGAACAAATCGTGGCAATCACCCATCGGTTTAGTTGACAAACTGCTCGCGCACCGGGACACACTTGTCTTTTGTCCTGACGAAGCCGACTCCAACCGCCTTCATACCTGCCTCGCTTCGGGCCGCTTGATTGAAGTGCTGTCAGAAGTGACATGTCTGGCTTGGACGTGGGGAGCTGTTGAGGCCTCCCGCGAAGCCGTATTCGCCACCTACGAAGCTTTCGCACCGCTTACATCAAGTATGCTCGCCCAGTATGCCAAGCTGTGCGATTCAGACAGGCAACGTGATCATCCCCCACTAATCGTGCTGCAGACGAGCCTCGGGTGGGCCAACACTCCGAGTCATCAGAATACCGACCTTGCAGCTACTTTCTTGGTAAGGCCACGGGCGCGATTGGTCTGTCCGATAGGCGCAACATCAGCGATAAGGCGTACCCACGAGCTGTTTCGTGCCCGCAACACCATTGGTCTGCTGGTTGTATCCAAGCAGGCACTTCTCGACCTTCCGGACCCGGGTGGCTCCTCCGCCGTCGAACTTCGCGTCAGCGACGGGAATGTGCCCCGCGCAACCATCGTCGCCGTCGGCGACATCTGCGTGACCGAGGCGGTTGCAGTAATGGTAGCGGGGGTGGAAATTGGCTTGGCTATTCGCGTGGTGGCTATTGTGGAGCCGAGGTCGGTGTCCGACTACGGAACTGAGTCTTCTTATTCATCTGAGAATATGGCAGGGGATGGGCCGTATGTGGTAACAGTTCCTCCCGCGGATTCGACGGCGATCGGCGTGTCCTGGTGCGCATCCCGTTTCATCGCGACAGCTATGTGGGACACCTTTGGTTCCTCGTTTCCGATCTATGGTTTTGTCGAACGCTTTGGCTCTACGCCTTGGGAGACTCTTAAAGCGAATTCCCAGGACCGGTTGTCATTGGCTGCGGCCCTGGTGGGTGGGGGTTTGGCTCCCGGACGTCTTGTCGACGCCGTTGAGTGTCAAATCGCGGATGTCCATGATCCCAGCCACGCGGGGAGTGTGCCACAATTCAACTGCCCGCTTCTGTCTGCCGCACCATGGAAACCTGCCCAGTTCGATGTCGTAGTATAGTCCGAATGCCGTGCTTATGAGCCGCAAGCGTACTTGAGATGCAGCGAGAGCACGTAGCGTGGTGCGGCGGCGGCGGCGACCGACCCCAGGCCATGCAGCGACTGAGGAGATCGAAGAAAGGTCAGCATGCGGTTCGCACGGAACGCAACGCGCGTATGAATTCGATGATTGTTCCAGTCTTCATGCACATAAGTAGAATCTGTGTAATCGCCATCACCTGGCAGGGAGTCTGTGCGTCGGGCGGGGTCGAGAGGCTCGAACAGTAAGGTCTCAATGCTGGTGTCCTGTTGAGCAGCCGCTAAAAATACAATGCACTTAACGAACAATGATGGCGCGTCGGTGTGCGGCGAAAGAGACGACCTTGCTAAGTCGCAGTCGATCCATAGTTCCCTGCGGAGCGGTCGCCGGAGCCGCGCCATTTGTCCAGCATCGACAAAAGGCATGAATGTTGCCCGCAGCGCCGACTCGACCGCTGGGTCCGAAAGGCCTAGTTCTATCGCCATCCAGACGGGTCCCGAATCGGTAAGCTCCGACAAACGCTGCGCGCCGCGTCGGCTGTATTTGGTGACACTACCGAAACCGATCCTGTCTAGGGAAGTGAATGACGTGGGAGCAGGCAGAGCTTTAAGAAGATGGTCAAAAATCATAGGCGGCAATGCCGAATCGATGATCGCATGGGGAAAGGGTTCAGTATGGATCTTGGTGCGTCGGATCCCCCACTCGACGTGATGTGCTACATCTTCACTCATGCGGTGGAGATCATTCATGTTGGATCTAATCTAACAAACGGATAAAAACTAACGTATCATTTTCCTTGACACATTGACATGGTAGCTGAAATGCCAAATTTTGTCCTTCCGTTTTGTGGCCAGCTTTTGTGCTCATTTTCCAGGGCTTAATGCCCACGATGCCTTGTATACGCTCTTCCGAGAAATCATATTTCCCGAGTTGGTTAATAAATGGTAATTAGGGCGAAACGTAACCAAAGAATGTTTGCAGGAACAGTTTGAACAGGTTGTCCCTGCGGTGATTAAAGCGGTACTCAATTTCCTTCAGATACATCGGGAAGTGATATTGGGAAACGCCTCTGTAGTTATAGAGAATAGGCTTGCCGAATGACCAGAAGCCTTCGATTCCATTGATATGGTTCTTCGTGCGTCTATCAATGAGGCTCTTGGTGTGGTTGACGGTATGGTGCTTGCCGTAACGTTTGAGTGACTGATAGCCCTTAAACGCATCGGTGTAATAGACTGATCCCTTGCGGGTGTTGGTGCGGATATGGGTCATGAGCATCTCGGCAGAGAAGTTCTCCATGACCTTGGTGTATACCCGCCCCATTACGCTCTAACAAGCCAAACACCACGCTTTTCCCGGCAGCGCCTCGCCCGCGCGTGCCCTTGCATCGCCCACCGAAAGAGGCTTCATCCAGTTCAATCTCGCCGGAGAGCTTGCTTTCCATCGCTTCCAGTTCGGCCACATGGAAGGTGGCGTCTTACGTTTTGCCTGCCGCAGCACGGACATTGGCCGAGGCGTGTGATCAACTGAACACTGAGCTGGTAACGAATCGTGGCGATCGAGTGTGGCACATGGCGCTGCGCGCGCTGGGCTGCCGCGAGGGAGGTAATCAGCGGGAAGGGCAGGCATTTGGCGTGCGGCGAAGTTTTTTTTGGTGCCGGCGGCTTTGCCAGCGGCGATGCGTTCAGCCACCAGAAATCCATACGCCGCTATGCTCAGCGTCGCGTGATGGTGGAAGCCACGCCAGCCGCGTCCTTCGTAATGGCCGAGCCCCAGTTCCTGTTTCAGCTCCTGGTAGTCGCGTTCAATGCGCCAACGCGTATGAGCCTGGGTGACCAGTTCAGTGAGCGCAGTGTCTTCGGGGAGGGTGGACAGATAGTATTTGAGTGGCTCAACATCGTTCGCTGGCCACTCGATCAGCAGCCATTGCGCCGGGTGCAGACGCGCTTTGCCGATGTTGCTGCCGGCCTGACGCACCCGCACTGCGGCAAAGCGCCCACTGAGGGGTTCGTTCGTTCCCTCGCGCCAACTGATCTTCTGGAACGCACTCGCCGGAAGCCCATGCGCCACGTCCTTGACGGAGACCGGCTGACGCTGGTTCGTCCGGCGCGGCATCACGGGAGGGCGACCCCTCCCGGAATAACGCTTCGGCGGCAACGGGTCAAGGCCCGGGGGCCAGACCACGACGGCCGACGTAATCCCAACGACATAGGGCAAACCAAGTTCGGTCAGGCGCTGCCGAAACGATTGATTGACGCCATAGCCGGCATCGGCCAGTACGCAACACTTTGGGGCGCCCTCCACCAGCAACGCCTCCAACCGTTGCAGGGCAATCTCGGGCTTGGTGGCAAATTTCACCTCGTCGGGGACGCCGGCTTTCTTGCGCCGTACCGGATCTTCCGCCCACTCCTTGGGCAGATACAGTTGGTACGCCACCGGCACGCTGGCCTGCTCCGTTGCCAACGAGACACTGACTGCGACTTGGCAGTTGTCCTGCTTGCCCAGTACGCCGCAGTACTGTCGCGCGACCCCCACCGAGTGCGTTCCCTTCTTCGGAAAACCCGTGTCGTCAATGATCCAGAAGCCGCCGCCAGACCGATCCATCTTGGGCACGACCCATTGACTGACCCGTCGCAGCAGTTCTTCATCCGACCACTCGGCCTTGGCCACGAAGTGATGCAGCGACTGATGCCGCGCACTGGCGTGCAGCGGATCGACCCGTGCCGCCATCGGTTCTACGCTCTTGCGCGCCAGCGGCAACATCAGTCCAGTGCAGTAGCCCTTCAGCCCCGCATGCCGATCCCTATGCCCGAGTCCCTCAGCCAAATGCTCCATGTATTGCCCAAATCGCTGACTTGCTCTCATTGCTCCTCCGAAGCAGGACGAAGAAGCTCATACAATACATTGTTTTTATTGACACAGTAAGACTAGTTGTGCTTTGGCAGCATCCAAGAAGTTTGTCGGCATATCGAGCTTGACCTCTATCGTAGGCGTGAGATTCAATCCGAACCCCGCCGATATCGTATTCCACGGACTGGATACAAGAGCGGAAAAATGAGAGTGAAAATGGCTCTATTTGAAATCCCTTGCCCGATACCGTCTTGTCGTCTGACAATCCCGGTAGACAATCGTGAGCCTGTCCGCATACTCTACGATAAAGTCCGGGTATGTTGCGGCCACGTGTCTGTAAACATCACTGTTATCCTCTATAAAATAGAGAAAGTTCCGAGCTAAGTATGGAGTCATCGTCCGCATAGTGCGGAGAACAGCTTCGGTGTAGTGGCACCCATCGTCGATCACAATATCAACCTTGTCGTCTTGTAGTATATGATCTATCAATTCCGTATTGTCTTCAAATTGATCAAGCTCGTAGAGCTCCGGCAGCTGGCCTGGGAATGCGCCGCGAAGGAGCAGGTTCTCCATATTGCTATAGATGTGCCCGAGATCAATGTCGAGACCGATCACGCGGCCTCCCCTAAATAATTCTGACCACATCGCAAGACCTGTTCCATTAAGGATTCCGATTTCGATCAACGTAACGGGCTTATTGGATTTCACAATGGGCAGCAAATGTTCCGCGTATTTTTCAGCATATGCTTGATAATACATGCGATCGCCCCCCACCATTCTGGGGAGAGGTCGTACGTTAGCTCGAGGATCATGGGGGCTGATCCGCTTTCGAGGAATGTCTCTCTGAAGGCCTCCATAATAAATCTCACTACCGATGAGCCAGGTCGCCGTGCCAGACAAATCGTTCCTATATTGGCGTAGGTATTCTCGCTTGTTGAACCACAGCGAAATAGTTCTTATTACCCTGGAATACCAAGCGCCCGGCTTTTCCATCATAACTAAATTACTTCAAGGACAATTGACGTTGGTCCCGTTCCGAGACAATTCTTAACCAGAGCAGATGGCCTCTTCTGCAGTCGCTTCTCCCTGGCATTATGTGACATACGCATTTGGGCTCATGTGCCCTAGTGAGCTGTACGGGAGGTGGAGATAGTTCACTTGCCAGGCGTCGACGATGGCTTGCGCCTCGGCCAGCGAGGCGAACCGGTGCATGTCTGCAAGACTTCGTCGACCGAGACCGCACGGGCCGACGCTCGACCCAGCCGCCGATCTGCTAACCCCTTCGCCCCGTCGGCCTCATAGCGGACGCTCCACCGACGAAATGTGCGTTCCGTCACGCCGAGCATCCCCGCTGCCTCCGCCATCGTCAGATCTCGCCCCTGTCGTCGTGCATATAACTCCTCAAATCGCATCTGTCGCACCTCCTGTAGGACGGTTGCCCGTGTCATGGTGGCCCTCCTTGAGGGCGCACCCTAAACCGGACACTTCACGGGCCACCAAAACCGGACAGATGATGTGCTATCTACAGACTATCGGTCAACCTCTTGACTTTGTTTTTGTCATCACCTACGTTGTTATCGGTATTCTCACCCCAAAATTAGGAGGGCGTTATGTCCAATGAGTTAACTCCTACCGCTTTCGCATCAGTGGAAGACCTCATCGATTCTATAGGAAAAGATGTTGGGATCACACCCGTTCAAGTCAGAACAATACTGGCCAGCGCCTGGCCTGCCCTATGCGTATCCGAGGCAGCAGGGCTTCGTCCCATGCTTGCAAAGACTGCGGGTGTTACCGAAAAGCAGGCAAGCCGGGTTATTGGCTTAGCCTGGAAAAGCGCATTGGCGGTTGTCATTAGACAAAATAAGAAAGCCAAAGCCCTAGTTGACAGCGCTTATCTTATGCACGATGCTGCGTAAGCATGTCGAACTAGTTGTCAGCAGGTGGCCTGCAAGTGCTTAAGCCAGTTGGTGTGCCATCAACGTCGCGAGATTATCTCTTTATCAAGAAACAAATAAATAATTCTTGCTCCGCCCTTTGTGTATTAGATAGGAAATCAAATCTCCCCTTCTCCCCCAGAGTGGATGCGAATGTAAGATCGGCGGCACAAAATGTACCATTCTATCGGCGCCTACTTAAGAATGGTCGTAGCCTACCTTCTCGACAACTTACTCCCAAAGATTTTGAGAAGCTGCCCTTTCTTGGAAAGTCTGCACTCAGAGAAAACATATTAGATTTTTACTCTGACGATGTAGTCGAAAAGGATCTGTTCCACAGACGAACTTCGGGCACCTCCGGAATACCACTTGTTATTGCCTACGATAGAGATGCCATGAATTTAGGATGGGTATCTTTTTTCTTGCGTATGGAAAAACTAGGAGCTAATTTAGCAGCGAAATCACGAGGTAGATGGCACCTCGAATTCCTCTCTGACTTCCCTAATGCCACGGCTGTTTCTTATGATCTAGCTGCACCAGGGATCCCAAAGGCAGAGCGTAAGTTGGTCCTTCCCAACATGCCTCTACTAGATAAAGTTAGTCTCGTCAAAGGTCTGAAAACCGCAACGCCTGCAGTATGGAATGCCAAACCGAGCACTTTATTGTTGCTTAGTACGGTCTATGATGAGTTACAAGAAGCGCCTCCTACGCCAAATCTAATCATCACTAGCGGCGAGTCCTTGAGTTATGAAGTCCGAGGACAGTTACAAAAGATATTCAACGCCCAAGTCTATAACCTGTACGCCATTGCCGAAGTCGGAAATGTGGCTTTTGAATGTTCCAATTCACGAGGCATGCATGTCCTTTGGGATCATACATATGTCGAAATAATAAGGGACGGTCGTCAAGTTGCCTTGGGTGATAGTGGTGAAATAGTGGTTACCAGCCTTGTGAATAGAGCTATGCCGTTAATACGGTACCGCACAGGAGATGTTGGTCGCTTTATTACCAATAGCTGTCACTGTGGATTTGGAGGACCGGAACTCGAAATTGAGCACGGACGCATAGTGTACTACTTTCAAAGGCAGGGAGGGACTTTATACAACCCTCATGTGATGGAAAAAGCGCTCGCTCAATGTGGTTTTCTCCAATATCAAGTAAGACAATGCGGCTATGACAGAATAGAGTTTCGTTACTTAGCAAAAGAGAATTGTTGCAACATTCGGGAAGCAGTTTCTGTGATAAAAGGCATCTGCGGTGATGTCCACGTAGAGATTCAGCCAATGTCTACCTTCGAACCCACAACGCTCAAGCGGTCTAACTTCGTATCCGAACTTCCCAATCCGTTCTTGTCGGCATTAATCAAATAGATGACCTTCCCCCCGAAAACTAGACCATTGGCGTGGAAGCTCACCTGTGCTGAGATGGGCCCCACAGGAGGGGTCCATGACAGTATCCTGCTCCCCTTGAAATTGAGACCACCCCTAAGACAAGGTCCTGACGTGGACCGAGGAGGTGGCGATGGCATCAGAAGCAGCAGACCCAATTGAACGATGGACAGCCAAACGGCGTGTCACGCTGGTCGTCAGTATTTTGAAGGGAGAGACCTCGGTGGCAGAAGCGGCCCGGACACATGGGCTGACGGTAGCGGAGGTGGAGGTACTGTGGCACGAATCCTACTAGGAGCCTGTCCGACATTGACCTGAACAAGCCCGAATCAAGGCCGAGGAGGCGGGCTTGGCTCGTCGGGGAGTGAAGGAACCCCGTGTTTTTCGCTATCACCGGCCATGTCCCATCCTCTTCTGCACCCCACACAGCGCTAGGAGCTCATCACCAGGACGGCGGCGACA
>JARFXO010000010.1 GCA_029194665.1 Nitrospira sp.
TTGTCGAAGGGCGTAGGGTTCCGCGCAGTCCTATTCGTGGTTCGACAAGCTCACCACGAACGGAGTTCTGGGTACAACATGAGCGGGAAATCATCATGACCGAGGAAGGAACCGGCAGCCTTCCCGCTGCTGTCACGAAGGCCTACGATGTGTTGCTCTGGCTCATCAACCACGTGGGCAAATTTCCAAGGTCGCATCGGTTTGTGCTTGGAGATCGGATCGAATCGCGTATGTTGAACGTACTCGAATCTCTGGTCCTGGCAGCCTATGCGCGAGAGAAGAAGTCGCATCTCCAGCAGGCGAATGGGAATGTACAGGTCTTGCGTTTGTTGGTGCGAGCTGGGAAAGATTTGGGGTTCACCAGCGCGAAGCAGTATGAGTTCATCTCGCGCGAACTGGTCGAGCTGGGCCGTCAAATCGGCGGCTGGACGAAAATTCAGGCAGGATGATCGATGGGCACCCTGTTCGAGCAAATCACGTCTTTTCCCAATCTGGTGCAAGCGGCACGTCTAGCCGGCCGAGGCAAGCGCTTTCGTCCCAACGTAGCAGCCTTCGCCTTGGATCTGGAAGAGGAGCTGCATCAGGTGCGGCAAGAACTGGTCTCGCGCAGGTATTGTCCCGGCCCCTACCGCACGTTTGTCATCCGTGAGAAGAAGCCCCGTTTCATCAGCGCGGCACCGTTCCGCGACCGCGTCGTGCACCATGCGCTCTGCAATATCATCGAGCCGATTTTCGATCGCCGTTTTCTCTACGATTCATACGCCTGCCGCAAGGGGAAGGGCACGCATGCGGCGGTGGATCGCGCGTCGTCCTACGCAGGACGATTTCGGTATGTGCTGAAGTGTGACATTGAGAAATATTTTCCCAGCATCGACCATGCCATTCTCCTTGAGCTGATCGCCAAGCAAATCTGGGATGAGGGAGCGCTCTGGCTGATCCGCACCATCCTGGAGGGCAGCAACCAGCAGCCCAACGCACAGCATTACTTTCCGGGCGACGATCTGTTTGCTCCGTTTGAACGGCGTCGTGGCATTCCCATCGGGAACCAAACGAGTCAGTTCTTTGCGAATGTCTACCTGGATCGTCTGGATCATTACGTGAAGGAAACGCTTCGTGTGCCCGGCTATGTGCGGTATGTCGACGATCTGCTGCTGTTCGATCACGATAAGCGACGGCTTCACGACGTGCGGTCGGCTCTTGGGGAGGCCCTCGCGGTGCTGCGATTGCGCCTCCATCCGAGGAAGTGCTTTGTGGCCACGGTCGCATCAGGATTTACCTTTCTCGGCTATCGGATCTTTCCCGCACATCGCCGGTTGGACGCGGACAATGTCCGACGATTCAAGCGGCGGCTCCGGCTGTATCGCCAGGCGGTGGCAGACCGGAGGATGTCGGACCTTCAGCGGAAAGATCGTATCCGAAGTTGGGTGGCCCATGCGGCACATGCCGACACGGCACGCCTGCGCACGAGAATCTTAGGCAAGGCGGTGTTGTGAGCGTGGAAACATGCTTCGGGCGATGCACGTGGTAGGGGAGAGGATTGTGGCGGGACTGAGGCTCCGCCATGCGGGGTTGGTCGCTTTTTATGATCCGCGGTGGGTCTTGGAACAATGAACCGGACAACGTCCGGTCTGCAAACCGGAACAGGAACATACCCACGAAACGGAACGATAATATCGGGTTCCGTTGCGCCCAAGACGCCTGCCCGATGGCTGGACTCCGACTCTTCATGGAGAAGGTTCGGAGTGTGCCGTTGGGCGTCCAGACCGATCCCGGGCTGGTTGGATGAGACGCCGGCCAGCCGAAGAACGCACCGCCTACATTTCGGACCGGTCAAGTGACCCAACCACTGGTCCAGGACCGGCCCGAGATGAGGTCAACGGTGGTTGATAACGAAGTCCTAAGAAGGCTGTGCGAAGTCAACACGATCTATCAAAGGGTCGGATATCGAAACGTCTCTCCCACATGGCTGGTGTCGGTGCGATGGGGAATTGCATCGTGATGGACTTTGCGAGGGGACAGTGTGCAAGGCAAGTATGAGGCATAGCGGAGAAGAACGATCCGTCGCTGGTGGGCTGCTTGCCGCCGTCGGGATTCCTATGGTACCGTCGAATCCTCATATTCTGGAGTTGGAATGATGGTGAAACTTACATGTGGTATGCGACTGGTGTTGACGGTGGGAGCGTGTCTGCTCTTGGGGCTACCTCCATGGCCTACGGTGCTCGGGGCTGAGGAGCCGGTCACGATTTCAAAGTCCGAGGAGTATTTCCCTGATGTGGTCGGGAGCAGTTGGACCTATCGCGGCCAGATCAACGAGGGACCACTCCAATCTGTGGAACTGAAGATGTTCACAAATGTGTCGACGGTCTCGGGCACTAAAACCATGAACGGTGTCACCGTCACGGTGTTCCATGATACGAACCCGGGCGATCATGGACCGTCGGATAGTTTTTATCGACGCGATGCCGTCGGCATTGTGTATTATGGGTCGGATCCGGGAACACCGTTCGAGAAACATCTGACCCCCTATCAGATTTTTAGATTTCCGTTGAGAATTCCATCCTCCTTCCAGCAGTTTGACCGAATGGGAGTTGATTTCGGCAGCGATATGGATCGTGACCAGACGGATGAAAAGGTCGATACCCAGGGCTGGAGTAAAGTGGTTGGTCGAGAAACCATCACCGTTCCGGCCGGTACGTTTCAGGATGCCATCAAAGTGGAATCGCGGATGAACATGAAGATCCACTTGTCAGGAAGCCGTCGCACCGTCTCAGGAATCGACGTGATGACGGCCTGGTTCGCCAAGGGGGTCGGTCTCGTGAAATATACCGAACGGCAGGAATTATCAGCCATCAAGGAAGACCGCGGCGTCGTAACGGAGATCACGGAAGAACTGGAAGCGTACGAGGTCAAACCCGCGAAGGCCTCACTGAGTCGATTCGAACCCACGGCGAAGGGTGTTCTCACTGATGACTTTGGCGATCATGAACTGGGTCAGATAGTCTTCCACGCCCGTTTTCGTGCCTACCCCTGAGAATCGGTGCCCACCGAAGGGTTGTCGGGAAACGAGGGCGCCGGTGATCGGTCGGTTCAAGTAGAGATTGCCCACGTCGAATTCCTCCCGTGCCTTGGCAAGAGTGGCCGGGCTTCTGGCATAGACTCCGCCGGTCAATGCATAGTCGGTCCCATTCGCCATGCGAATTGCGTCGGCCATACTGTCCGCTTTCATAACGGCTAGGACCGGCCCAAAGATTTCCTCCTGTGCCAGACGGTGATGCGGTTGGATGTCGACAAACACCGTCGGTCCGACGAAATATCCGGTTTGATCCACGGGGTACTGCACGAGGAGCCGGCCTTCTTCGAGCCCGAGTGACAGATAGCGTTGTATACTCGCCTTGGCTCGGGCATCGATCACCGGTCCTACTTTGGTGGACGGGTGCATGGGATTGCCGACCTCCAAGCTCAGCACTGCCTCACGGAGGCGGGAAACGAAGGTCTCGTAGACGGTGCGATGGACGATGACTCGGGAGCAAGCCGAGCACTTCTGTCCCGCGTAGCCGGCGAACGATGCGACGACACCGGTAATTGCTTCGTCGAGGTCCGCGGTCTCATCGACAATGATGGCATTCTTCCCACCCATCTCGGCAATCACCCGCTTGACCATAGGCTGTCCTGGGCGCTCGTGTGATGCTTCGGCCAACATGCGGAGTCCAACGGCCTTCGATCCGGTAAACGCGATCGTTACGACATGGGGATGCGCGACGAGCGCTTGGCCGACCTCCGGTCCACCTGGAAGACAGGTCAAACAACCGGCTGGTACACCGGCTTGGATCAAGATGTCGGTGAGCAAAGTTCCTAAGATGGGCGAGCGTTCCGACGGTTTGAACAGGACCGGATTTCCGGTCACGAGTGCTGCTGAGATCATTCCTGTCGGGATGGCGAGCGGAAAATTCCATGGCGCGATGACTGCCGTCACGCCGCGCGGTTCATAGACAAGCTGGTTGAGTTCCCCCGGACGGTTGCCCAATCGCATCGGCCGAGCCAGACGATCCATCTCATCGGCATAGTAGCGAAGAAAGTCGATCGCTTCCGTCACATCGGCATCGGCCTCGCGCCAGGGTTTGCCGACCTCAAAGATCTCCCAGGCTGCCAGCTCGTACCGACGACGAGACATTTCCGACGCTGCATGGCGCAGCATTTCAGATCGAGCTTCCGGAGCCTTCCGCCACCAAGGGTCCCATTGTTTGAGCGCCTGTTCAATGATGTAGTCCAGGTCGGACAACGCCGCGCTTTGCACCTTGGCCACGACCTCATGTGGTCTACAAGGGTTACGGGATTCCAGCCATGGACCGGTCAGTCTGATGCCGGGTGCTCCACCGCGCCATTCTCGACCCAGCTGAGATTGAACCGATCCAATACTCGCTCGCATGGCCTTCCGAACCTCTGCCCGTGAAAAGTCGCTATGTGGTTCATTGCTGAAAAGCTTCTTGCCGTTCGTTGTTGTGGGTTGGAATTGCGCCGACGTTGTTGGTGGAACGAGAAGCCGGGCCAATGGTTGTGACTCGACGTACTCTTTTTGGAGGAACGATTCGTTTGATGTATTTTCCAAGAGCCGCCGTACCAGATAGGCCATGCCGGGGAGCAGTTGACCCACGGGTGTGTACAAACGTACCCGACGCCCCAGTTTCACCAAAGCTTGTTGGAAAGGCTCCGCCATACCGAAGATCATTTGGTATTCGCGCGTGTCAGGCGTCAGACCCCGCGATTCCGCATGGGCTTCGATGGCAGCCAACGTGCGAAGATTGTGCGTGCCGAACGCGGGACGGATGAGATCGGCATGGTCAAACAGCAGCGGAATCAATCGCTCGTACTGCATATCGGTTTCCGCCTTCTGCTCAAAAAGCGGAAGCGGCCAGCCTGCTTGCCGATATCGGACAGTGTCTGAATCCCAGTAAGCACCTTTGACCAGTCGAATCGTGATCGGTGTACCACGTGTTCGTACCCAGGCCACGAGATCATGGACATCCCGTTCGGTTTCTCGGTGATAGGCTTGCAGCGCGAGTCCGGCATGGGGATAGGATCGATAGGCTGGCTCTGCGAAGAGTCGTTTAAAAATATTCAGGATCAGGTCCTTCGTGTCGGCTTGCTCCATATCGAAAATCAATCCGGCCGGCAGCGACTGTGCCAGATCCACCAGCGGACGGAGACGCGCGGCGATCGATTCGTAACTTCCATCGGGATCGATCGGGTCCAAACGAGATGAGAGAGCCGAAATTTTGAGCGACAGCTGCACTGGTGGGATCGGTCCCAAGTGGTCTTGTTGGAGCAGCGGCGTGGAAGGCCAAGTGTTGATGGCCTGACCGAGTTCTTTCAACGCATTCAGGCACTGATCACGATAGTGGTCGGCCTCCCGCTCGCTGATCGTCGCTTCTCCCAGCAGATCGACAGACCAGGCTCGTCCGTCTTTCCATAACTGCGACAGGACCGGTAATGCCTCTGCGATCGAGGCTCCGGCGATGAAGGTCTTGGCCATCTGTTCGATCTGTTTCCTGATCGATTTGCCTGTGAGACGGGCTCCCATGCTTGTTGAAGCCAGTGCCTTCAATCCCCACTGAAGTCCGAACAACTCGTTGCTCTCGCGGCCGAAATATTCTTCGGCCAGCGAGACGACTCGTTGATCGTCCTGAATGACCGGAAGGACATCGATGAAGTGGAACAACCTGGTCTTAAACGATGCATCCTTCATCGCCAGGTTGATCGCCGAATGAGACCACCAGCGGCTATCGAAGATCGAGGGGGAATGGCCGGCGGAGAGCCGGGCAAGTTGTTCGCCGATCCGAAGAATGGTCGGCTCAAGCGAAGAGGGTACCGTCGTCATATATACTCCTGACACAGTATACCTCGTCCTTTGCTTCCCCAGTAGGCTACATGGATAATGGCCCGACCGACCCATATCATTTCGCGTCTATCATCGCTTATGATGCTGGAGTCAGATTAAATACGGACTCAGATCGAAGACACGCGTGCTCTATGACGCGGGTCGGTCGAAATCAGAGTAGGAGATATCGATATGGCTGACGAACATGGTCATGGGGCACAACAGCCTCAGGTAAAAGATAATTTGATCCCCGGCGTGAAGCAGGTCATCGCGGTGAGCAGCGGAAAAGGAGGAGTCGGCAAATCAACCGTGGCGGCGAACCTGGCCTGTGCGTTGGCCGTGGCCGGTGCCAAGGTAGGGCTGTTGGACGCCGACCTGTACGGCCCCAACATTCCGATGATGATGGGGAGTACGGCCGGACCGGAACAGAAAGACGGCAAGATTGTTCCGGTCGAGAATTACGGGGTGAAGCTGATTTCCATGGCGTTTCTGGTGCCGGAAGAAGCCCCGCTGGTTTGGCGCGGTCCGATGGTCCATCAGTATCTGCAAGCGTTCTTCCGCGATGTGCTCTGGGGGGACCTGGATTATTTACTTATCGACTTGCCGCCTGGTACCGGTGACGTGCAGCTATCCTTGTCACAGATGGTTCCGTTAGCCGGAGCTATTACCGTGACCACGCCGCAAGAAGTCGCGCTCTACGACGTTCGTAAGGGTATGGCGATGTTCCAGAAAGTAAATGTTCCGCTCCTAGGTATCATCGAAAATATGAGTTATTTTGTCTGTGGTCACTGCGGTGAGCGGACGGAGATCTTTTCACATGGAGGAGGGGAGCGAGCGGCGGCCAAGCTCGCGGTGCCGTTCCTCGGGCGGATCCCAATCGATCCAGCCATTAGGGATGGGGGAGATACCGGTCATCCGATCGTCGTCTCTGATCCGGCATCTCCTCAGGCCGAGGCGTTTCGGGGGATCGCAAAGAAAATCATGCAAGAGCTGGGTGGGACCGGGAAAGCCGGACAGTCCATCGATAGTTTGCTCAAGAAGATCAAGCAACCGTTCAGCAGCAATTGACAGGGCTTATTGCTTGGAGGGAAAGAATGGCGGAGTTCGTGCGAGTGGCGGCTACGGCAGATGTAAAACCTGGGCATGGGATTGTGGCAGAAGCGAACGGAAAGACGCTGGCCCTATTTAACGTGGACGGGACGATTCATGCGATCAACAATACCTGTTGCCATCGAGAGGGGCCGTTGGGAGAGGGAGAGTTGGAAGGCAACATCGTCACCTGCCCCTGGCATGGCTGGCGATACAACGTGATCACTGGGGCTTGCATCAACAATCCATCCGCAAAGGTAGAGGCCTATCAGGTGAAGATCGAAGGCGGCGATGTGAAGGTTTTACTTGAACAATGAGTATTGCTCGCACCAAAGGACGAACCGCATACAGTGTTTGGGTTGTGACTCAGAGGGGTAGGATTCGGGGGCTTTGCGATACACCATCAGCCATTCACTCTAACTTGAGGTGACACATGTCTGTTTCTGCCAACGATCAAACCGATATTGCGGCGGCGCTCGTGCGTCTCTATGTCTTTCTGGCCCAGTATCTTGATCGGTGTTTTGATGAGGCGGCTCGGAAGAGTTACCCGGACTCCGAACTCCAAGGGCACCTTGACGAAACGCGGCGGCAGCTCATGGAGATCCTGTCGGTCAATCCGGTTGTCCAACATAAGCTTACCGAGGAGTGTGACCGAATCCTGAAGCTCGGTGCCTCTTGCCTAAAATCCGGTGCGATGGATGCCAAGACCCGCGAGGCGATTCAAGCTGAGCGGGCAGTGCTCAAGAACAAGACCATCGCGTTGAGCGACTTGGTCGCCGTCTTCCGAGCGTTAGAATGAGCGATGGATCAGGGCGGGCTCGACAAACACCAGCTCGCTGGATTGGACGACCGGGAGCGGGGATTTAGCAGGCCGGTCGAGTTTGAACGAGCAGAGGAAGGCTATCGAGCTATTTTACGGTACGAGACAGTCTGCGTCACGACCGAGATACATCAGACCCAGGACGACACACTCAGCAGTTTGATTCAGACCTTACATGCCCGTGGCTACCGGCAGCTGAAAACTCAACTGAGTTTTCGCGAGGGCGTCTATCTCGGATCGCGGGAACTTTGGGTGGAGTATCCTGATCCGCCGGAAACTGTGCCAGCCCCATCTGGTTTCTTTGATAAAATAAAGAGCTGGTTTACGCCGGGCTCCGTGAAGGGATAGCGCTATGAGCTTTATTCCTTTTGATCGTCTTCGGTCCTCCGCAATAACCAGCCATCAACCATCGGCTGATCGACGACCCCGCCTTCCTTCCTGGTTTAAAGTCCAGGCCAAGACTGGTCCGAATTATCTCGATGTCAAGCAGACCATGGAGCGACTCAAGCTCCATACGATATGCGAGGAGGCAGGTTGCCCGAACCGGTGGGAATGTTGGAATGCCCGTACCGCCACCTTCCTCATCCTGGGCGATATCTGCACCAGACGCTGTCACTACTGTTCTGTGGAGACAGGGAGGCCGCTTCCAGTAGATGAGAGAGAGCCAGGTCGTGTGGCAGAAGCAATCCAAGCCCTCAACCTGCGCCATGCCGTGATCACCTCGGTGAATCGTGACGAATTGCCTGATGGTGGAGCCTGGGTCTTTGCAGAAACGATTCGACAAACCAGGCGGCTGAATCCAGCCTGCACAATCGAGGTCCTGATACCGGATTTTGAAGGTGACGCTACTGCGCTGGCAACAGTTTGTGCGGAGAAGCCTGAAATCCTGAATCATAATATTGAAACCGTCAGGCGACTCTTCCCTTCAATCAGACCCCAGGGGAAGTATCAACGGTCGATCGAACTTCTTGCGAAGGCCAAACAGCACGGCATGAAGACGAAATCCGGTTTGATCGTAGGGATGGGCGAGACTCTCGACGAAGCGCGCGAAGTCATGCGCGACCTCCGAGCGGTCGATTGCGATATCATGACCATCGGCCAATATCTCCAACCGACGAGAGACCATCTGCCAGTCGCACGGTTTTACGATCCTTCCGAATTTGCGCTGCTGAAAGAGGAAGGCCTCACCATGGGCTTCACCCACGTGGAATCCGGTCCGCTCGTCCGCAGCTCCTATCACGCGGAGCAGCAGGTAGCTGGTTGATAAACGATATCTCCGCAGGATCGGAAATCTTCAGCCCGTCTAGGGGTGAGTCAACCCGTTAGGTGTCACCTTTTCCTCTTTCTTTCCCTTTGCCCACACATCCATTGTTGATCTCCGGACCCTGTTCGCCTATAGACTATAAATTCAGCTTGTCAGGGACTGGCTCCGGCGTCCGTGACGATGCCTGTCCCGGTTCGGACCTAGATCGGTGTACAGAGCCGTCGGCTCGGGTGTTCCGGCCGGTGAAGCCCTCAACGAGCAATGGGAGGTGTGCATGATCGAAACCTATTTCAACCGATTCGTGGATCGTTCGTTCGAATGGATTTCTTCGTCAGGCCTACGGATTATTTTGATAACGGTCGGGATGCTCCTCTTATTTTCGCTCCTTCAACGACTCGTGGAGCGGTTTCGTCGTCTCTGTGAAGGACGGCTTTTCGGGCCGATGGAATTGAAACGGGCTGATACGCTGACTCAAGTCATCCGGGATCTCGCCCGCGTCGTCATTCTTGGAGTCGGGGGAATGATGGTGCTCTCGGAGGTCGGAGTGGATTTGAAACCCCTGCTGGCCGCGGCCGGGCTGGGCGGCCTGGCCATCGGTTTCGGCGCCCAAAGTTTGGTCAAGGATGTGATCTCGGGATTTTTCATTCTTCTCGAAGACTCGATCCGGGTTGGTGATGTGGTGGAGATTGCCGGGGTGAGCGGCTTGGTGGAAGAAGTGAAGCTGAGGACCATCGTGCTGCGTGATGAGTCCGGAAGCATTCATGTCATTCCGAACGGCACTATCAATACCGTGAAGAACATGACGCAACTCTATTCCTATTATGTCTTCAATATCGGCATCGCCTACAGGGAAAGCGTCGATGAGGTCATGGCCTTGCTGAAGGACATTGCCGAAGAATTGCGACAAGATGCCGAGTTTGCCGGCGATATCTTGGAACCGCTGGAGATGTCAGGAGTCGAACGGTTTGCCGATTCCGCCGTCATCATCAAATGCCGGATCAAGACCAAACCGATTCAGCAATGGCGGATCGGCCGCGAGATGAACCGCCGGATCAAGAACACCTTCGATGCCAAGGGTATCGAGATGCCTTTTCCTCACCAGACGATTTATTGGGGCGCGCCCAAGGATGGAACGGCGCCACCACTCTATGTGGTGAGCGGGTCGTCTAATCCCTCGGTCGTACGATGAGCGCCAAGCGTCTCATCCATGTCGGCCTCCTTTGAGTCGTCTGGACGGCCTCAAAATGTCTAAGTACTGCCATACCTGTCGTTGTGCAGTCGGTAAGATGTCGAGACGAGGAATGAAGGTGCGGATCATGAAAGGATTCGAGCAGGCATGGGCGGAACGTGGTCCGGGGCGGCAAGCCCGAGCCGGTAGTGCCAATAGGCCCATGAACGAGGCGTGAACTGGCCGATTTCGGCCCGGCGCAACAGGGCGCGTAGATAATCGTCGCCAGCAAGCGTGGCCAGCGCTTGAACGTCATCATAATCGCCGATGTTCATGACCTGGGCTACGACGCGCTCCGGCATGGTAACGGCTTCCTCCGGCGTCATCCACCAGATGTATTTGCGCGCGAAAAGTGTGACCAATGCGGGATCAAGCGGTGTCATAGGAACAACATGACCAATGAATTGGCGATGACTGATGGGCGAATTCTACGCCAGAACCGGGCGCTTGCCAACAGGCATGTTTCCGAATGGTATGAGAAGAAATGCGCTGTATCGATCAATCATCGGCATGGTCTCCGCTTGAGGGCGAGCGGCATGCCCGCGCCGAGTGTCGGTCGAAGGCGCGATCGCATATCCGTCTGGGCAGAGATCAAGACGTCGGTATATGTCGAGAGGACGAGCGGTGCAATAGCCGCTAAAAGTTTACAGCCGAGAGAAACCTGGTAGTCTTCCGTGAGGGCATTCCACTGCAAGCTGCCGGATCTCTTGGCTTCGCCATGGCGCTCCATCTCATCGAAAATAATGACATCCGCTCGCTAGAGCCGGTGAAGTTTGAAAAGATCAAGCTCAAAGAACGCGCAGACCTCCAACGACTCCTGCGAGATCGAATCGAGATCATTTTCCCCCATGCTGATGAGAGGCTACCTGCAATGGTCCTCGCTGAGGAGTTCAGCAGATGGGATGACTCCTCGCGCAGAATCGACCTGTTGGCTCTTGATAGAGATGCAAATCTTGTCGTCGTGGAACTCAAACGAACTGATGATGGGGGGCATATGGAACTTCAAGCCCTCCGCTATGCCGCGATGGTTTCGACCATGACGTTTGCCCAAGCTGTCGAAGCGCACGAAGAATACTTGCGGCAACGAGGTTTCTCCGATGACGCCAAGGAGGCAATCCTTCAATTCTTAGGCTGGGAGGATGAGACCGACCGACGCTTTGCTGAGGCAGTTCGGATTGTGCTAGTCTCCGCGGATTTTTCCAAAGAGATTACGACCACGGCCTTGTGGCTGAATGAACGCGGTCTGGACATTCGGTGTGTCCGATTGAAGCCGTACGGAATGAATGCGCAAGTCATTCTCGATGTTCAACAGCTGATTCCGCTTCCTGAGGTCCAGGAGTACATGATTCAAGTCGGGATCAAACAACGATCTGAGCAAATGTCAGGGGGTCGGACATGGAGCTGGGAGGCATTTCTCATAGAAACTCGCAAGAACTGTGGTGAAGACATTACGCAGCTAGTTCGATCCATCTACGAATGGTCTATCACTGAATTTGGGCAGGTTCGATTTACTGGGGACAAGAGTCCACGCTTTGGACCGACCTTTCGCCCGGATGGGAGCGGGCCTCGGATGTTTTTAGTGAAGGCAAATGGCCAAATCGCCTTTCGCTTCACTGACTGGAAGCCGATGTCTTGGGGCAATGATCGAACCATTGGAAAGGGATTCTTGGAGCGGCTGGACAAGATACCAGGATTTGATCTGGCCGAACCTGATCTGGATAAGAAACGTAACGTCCCATTGACACTGCTCTTAGATCCCGCACACCTCGATCTGTTCAAGAAGGCGGCAAGCTGGCTGAAGCAGGCAGTTCTGACGGTTGAAAAAAAGTCTTAACTGTCCCCGGATTGATTGCCTATCAAGCAATCACTTCGCGCAGGGGTGCAACTGCCTGTCGTGTGGTTCCTTGTCGGAGTCCGCTACTGTTGGGCGTGGTTTGAAGACTGGTGAACCGGCATCGGCCGCCTGAATCGTTCAATTAGCGTTGATTCGCTTCGTTCAGGCCCAGTGGTGCACCGCGCTCCTATCGTGCCGAGCAGCAGGCCTGCCGCAAGACATAGAAAATAGTCATGAGTCGCCACATCATCGTTGTCAGCGCCCATCCGGACGATATGGAAATCGGGATGGGCGGGACGGTCGCCAAACTCGTCGAGTCTCAAGCACCCATCACGTCCGTCGTCATCACGGACGGTGGCCGTTCCTCGAATCCGTTTGGGTTCAGCGAGCAACGGATGGCCGAAGTCAGAAGGGAAGAGGCGCTGCGGGCCGCGCATGTGCTGGGGGTCCGTGAGGTCGTTTTTTGCGATCAACCGGATGCGGCGGAAGAGATCGATGTCCAGGCCGTCAAACGGAAACTGGTCGAACTATTAGCGCACCTGCAGCCAGACGAAATCTATGCATTGGACGAGGAAGGTGATCGACATCCAGCCCATCGGCTCGCCGGCAAATTGGCGAGGGAAAGCGTACGGGAGTCAGGCATCGTCCCGGCCGCCGGCCTCTGGGCATATGAAGTCTGGGGACCATTGGCGGCTTGGGACCGGATTGAATACATCGATGTGCAGCTGGCTAAGAAGATGGCGGCTATCGCGGAGCATCACAGTCAAGTGGCCACGATTCCCTATGGGGAAGGGGTCTTGGGGCTGAACCGCTGGCGTGCCGTGTTCGCCGATCCTGCAGCCCAGGCTCTGGCTGGCGTCTATGCGGAAGTCTTTCGATGGGTGGCTCTCACTGTGCAAGAATCAGAATCTATATAGAACCCTCACAGCTAGTTCTCGCTTCTGCCATGCTGAATCGTCGGCTCAGGCTGAACTTCCAATCTTTTTCCACCCTGAGAGCACGCAGCGCTGCGCGATCAGCGGGGTAAATCGAGAAATGTCTTGAGCGATTCCGGTCATGAACCGGTCGGCGAGGGACTGATCCTCAAAACATTCGTAGACGTCATCGAGAAACCCGCCTCGAAGGAGCGGGTGATACAGAAACTGTTGTCCGGGACCAGTCTCAACTTCGAGCGGATATTCGATCACCTCGACTCGCTCAAGATCGAGTTTCTCGAGCCATGTTCGCCCTTCTTGTGCCGATGGTCGTTCGTTTAGGTAAATTTGAAAACGCTCCCGCTCGCCTGTCAGGCCCTGCCGGGTCATTGATTGATCTACCAGTTGCCACAGTGAATCGAATGTTCCATAGGACGGAAAGGTCAGGACGAGCTGACCACCAGGGTTAAGCCGTTCGACGAGTCCACGGACAGCCTCGAATCTATTAGGGCGGAAGAACATCACGGAGAGATTTCCTGTGACGCGATCAAAGGTCGGCAGATCAGGAGGCAGAGATCGCATGTCTATACATTCGAAGCGGAGCCATGGTAGCTGTGATCCTTGAATCGCCCTGGCACGAGCAATCTGACCGGCACTGATGTCAATCGCCAGCACTTCACCGGTTGGACCAACTTGCTCAGCCAGATAGAAAGCAGGAATGCCGTGGCCGGATGCGACATCCAGGATCCGCAGCCCTGGTCGAAGGGCGAGGTGCTGCAGCAACGATTCAGCGAATGGCGTGGACCAATAATCGTGCTTCGGAAGAGGCCAGCGCGGAGCCTGCTTGCTCATGAGGCGATGAAGATCATGTGGGAGAGGCCAATGCGGTGGCGACGAGCGCCTGAGCTTCTTCCTGGATCTTCTTCAGATGCTCTTTCCCTTTAAAACTCTCTGCGTAGAGTTTATACACATCTTCGGTTCCGGACGGCCTAGCGGCGAACCAGCCGCTCTTGGTCACCACCTTCAAGCCACCGATGGCTGCGCCGTTGCCGGGAGCCTTAGTGAGCATGGCCGTGACCTTGTCACCGGCGAGCTGCGTTGCTCTGACTTGATCGGGTGACAGCTTCGACAGAATCGTTTTCTGCTCCGGCGTGGCAGGTGCATCTATCCGTTCGTAGACCGGCTCACCCAGCTCGTTTGTGAGGTCTCGGTATAATTCGGATGGATCGCGACCGGTCTTAGCCATCATTTCGGCTGCTAGCAGATCCATGATGATGCCGTCCTTATCAGTCGACCATACTGTCCCATCTTTCCGTAAGAATGACGCGCCGGCGCTTTCTTCGCCGCCAAAACCTAGTGACCCGTCGAGCAGGCCACTCACAAACCACTTGAATCCAACCGGTACTTCGACCAACTTTCGGTTAAGTTTGGCCGCCACACGATCGATGAGGCTGCTGCTCACCAGTGTCTTGCCGATCCCGGCATCCGATTTCCAGCCGGGACGGTTGGCAAAGAGGTAGGCAATCGAGACGGCCAGGTAATGGTTCGGATTCATCAAGCCGGAACGAGTGACGATCCCATGTCGGTCATTGTCCGCATCATTCCCGAATGCCACGTCGAAGCGATCTTTCAAGGCGATCAAATTCGCCATGGCATAGGGGGAAGAGCAGTCCATTCTGATCTTGCCGTCCCAATCCAAGGGCATGAAGCGGAACGTTGGATCGACAGTCGGATTCACGACCTCGATATTCAGCCCGTAACGCTCGACAATCGGTTGCCAGTAGGCCACCCCGGACCCGCCCAGCGGATCAACCCCAAGCCTCAGCCTCGCGGACCTGATAGCATCCATGTCGACGACGTTGATCAGATCGTTCACGTAGGCTCCAATGTAATCGTGTCGACGTGTGGTCGATGCCTGTCGGGCCTGTTCAATCGGAAGACGTTTCATTCCTTGAAGGTTAGCGGCTAGAAGGACATTGGCTCGATCCTCGATCCATTTCGTGATCTGTGTATCGGCTGGGCCTCCTTGTGGCGGGTTGTATTTGATGCCTCCGTCTTCCGGCGGATTGTGGGATGGCGTGATGACGATCCCGTCGGCCAGACCGGATGTTCGGCCACGGTTGTGCGTGAGGATTGCATGAGAGATCACCGGTGTCGGCGTGAACCCACCGTCCTTGTCGATCATGACATCAACGCCATTCGCTGCGAGGATCTCCAGGGCTGTCACGACCGCAGGCTCTGATAGAGCATGTGTATCTTTTCCCAAATACAGCGGCCCGGTCGTGTGTTGTGCCGACCGGTATTCGCAAACGGCCTGAGTGATGGCCGCGATATGGTTCTCGTTGAAGCTTCGTTTGAAGGAAGAACCGCGATGTCCAGATGTGCCGAACGACACACGTTGTTCTCGCACTGAAGCGTCCGGCTTCTCAGTCCAATACGCGGACAAGAGCTTTTCGATATCCACGAGGATTGAGCGGGGTGCCGGCTGACCGGCGAAAGGATGAATAGCCATAGGTAAGATGTAATTCGACAGTCCGATCGCTGTCAACTGTGGAGTGTCAACGTAATAGGAAAGCAGACCTCGGTCTTGTCAGGTATCAATAGCAGTGGTTGCCTCGGAAGCTCCTGTATAGCTTACGTGAGGATGGCGATACTCGGAAGGATTGGTCTTCGAACTATGAAATCGGAGGAGACAAAACTCCTTATAGAACGCTGAGTTCATGGATTTCGAGGGATTGATCCGGTAAGATGCCGACAGGACCTGTGCGTCATCTGAAGGGGTTGTTGTGTCCCGTATTCGGCTTGCCTTCCTCGTCATACTGGCCCTCGTCGTGTTGGCCGGAACATTTCTCTCGTTTTCAAGGGAACTGACCGGTCAAAACTATCTCAAGGACTTTGTTCTCGATCAACTCGAGGAGAGTCTGGGCCGGAAAATCGACGTTCGTCACATCAAGTTCGTCATCTTCCCTAGTATTCGTGTGGAGTTGTCCGAAGTCGCGGTTCATGATCCACGGTCAGATCAGCTGGTGCTGATGGCGAAACGGATCAATCTGGTCTTGCGTTTCTTGCCGCTTTTGAAAAAGCAAATTGTCGGAAAACGGTTGTTGATTGAGGAACCGACGCTCACTCTTCGACGGGACGAAAGCGGTCGTTGGAATCTCCTGGACGGGTTAAACGGGCAAGGGGATACCGACCAGCAAACGATGGAGCTGATGGCACGGACGTTCATGATCAGAGAGGCGACGCTCGTCAACGGAACGATCACGGTTGTTGATGCGGCCAGACCTGACGGCATTCGGTCCATCAAGTTAGAGCATGTCGAGCTTAAGTTGCTGGTCCGCCCTGATCGCAACCTCGCCGAATTGCACCTGTCAGCGGATCACCAAGGGCAAGGAGAACCAGGCCTATCCGCTCTGTCGCTGGATGGCGTCGTCAAACGAGCAGAACCAACGCTGTCGTTGTCCGGCGAACAAACGACGGAATCGGCCACAGGATTTCAGTTTGAAGGACAGATTGACGCCGCCGATCTTAGGATACGGGACGCAGCCGACTTTCTTGGTCCCAGGCCGGTTTCGAAGAATCTTCAAGGAGCGTTAAATCTTAAGGGTACCGTCCGCGTCATGCCGGGTGTTGCCGGATATGACATGGTCCTGTCCGACATGACCGCTCATTTAAATAACATTGCGCTGAAAGGAAAGGCCAATCTGGCCGGCCTTCTGACTCCTCAACCGACGTTTGCCGTCACGTTCAGCAGTTCTCCTGTTGCCCTTCCCCAGCTACTAAAAACCATTTCCCCTGACTGGATCCATCGGCAGCTTCCAGCCTTGCTGGTTGATCGTCAGATCGACGGCAAGGTGCAAGTGGTGAACGCGACGCTCACCGGGTCAACGACGACCGGTCTCCAACTATCGACGATCGGGGAGTTCCATCTCAGCGAAGGTCGAGGTTTGATCGGCCGGGATCGGATAGCGGCGAAAGACCTTGCTGCCGTGGTGGTGGTCGAGACAGGGCGTGTTCGTATCACCAAGGTAAGCGGAATGTATGGGGCGATGCATATCACCGGTGGGAAAGGGGAGGTGTCGTTTCTCGACGCAGGTCCATGGGCGGAACTGGAGATCACGGGAGAGACGGCGGCAACTCATCTTGTCGAATATTTTGTGAAGACGGTGAAAGCGGAACGAGCCGGGCAGTGGTTAGCCGGTATTCGTGATGCAGAGGGAACAGTTCAGTCGACGTTTCGTTTGATGGGACCGTTGAACCAGTCCGGCGGGATCACGTATGCCGGTGGGGAAATTACGGCTGACCAAGTCAGTTTCACCCATGTGAATTGGCCTGAGCGTTTGACCGGGATGCAGGGAAGAGTTGTCTTCGCCGATGGGTTCACACAGTTTGATCAAATCACCGGACATCTCGGCGGGACCGATGTCCAAGTCCAAGGGACCATCACAGGTGGAGGGACAAGCCGGTTCCAAGACTTTGTGATTCGCACAAGCGGTGAGGCGGCGCAGATGATGCGGCTGTTCCACGCCACGGCGCTCGGACAGCGCTCGTTCGAAGGGACGATCAGCTCGACGGTGGCGTTCTCCGGTCTCACGGCGAGACCTCATATCCGCGGGTCCGTTGTGTTGGATGGCGCAAAAGTGGTGGTTGGAGCAATGGAAAAACCCGTCGGCCCTCACGCGACGGTGGAATTCGAGGGCGTCATGCCCCAGGCTACCACCATCAAGCTCCATCGCGTGGAGCTGGTACTGCCAGCTTTGACCATTCCCGCGAAAGGAACGATGCAGCTCGGGAATGGTTTCATGATCGATATGGCAGTGGCAACCGGCACAGTGTCGGTTGCCAGTCTTCCGGAATGGATGCCCAAAGGTGGGCTTGAGGCGGGCAACCTCGAAGTTTCGCTCGATATCAAAGGAAGGGAGACGGATTGGCGGACGTGGAAAATTGCCGGATGGATGGGGTTAACGAATGGGTTAATGCAGGCCAAAGGGATCGACGGGCACTTACAGGATCTCTATGCTCGTGTGAAGCTTGCCCGCAATGAGGTCGAACTCAAACGGCTGTCGTTTAAGGTCCATGGTAGCGACGTTGCCATAGAAGCTGTGATTCAAAATTGGATGACGAAACCGATCATCACCGGCAAGATCGAATCAAACCAATTGGATTTGAGCTTGGTCATTCCGAAGGGTGAACGGACTCCGATTCGTGAATTCCTCGAGACTCTGGCGGCCACCGGTCACCTTACGATGTCTGCATCCATCGCACGGGGGCATTACCGACACATGAAAGTCGGCGCGCTTACCGCGCGAATCAATATTCTGGACGGAGTGCTTGACATCGATCGTCTTTCCGCCGAGTCAACCCATGGGCAAGTGGCTGGACGGCTGGTGCTGCACCTTCCCCGAAAGGCACCGGCGGACTTTGATCTTTCGTTCCGGGCTACCGGCGTAGAATTTGAAGACTTGATGAGCCTGACCAACGCTCAGGTACATGGCGTATCAGGAGAGGCTCGCTTCAGCGGCATGCTTCGCGGTCATGGGCGCAATCCTCATGGGGTCTATCCCTCGTTAAATGGGAAAGTCGAGTTGTTGTTGGAAAACGGTCGTATCCTGAAATCGAACGAGCGGGCGATATGGAAGATTATTAGTTTGCTGAACCTCCCGGCTGTGCTGCAGGGAAAGGTGGATCTTGAAAAGGAGGGGCTGCCCTACAACAGGATTTCCGCGATCGTTGCCATTCAAGATGGGATGTTTCAGACGGAAAGCCTGATCATCGACAGCCCGATTCTGAAAATTACGGCTGCCGGGAATTACGATTTGCCGACCGACCAGCTGGATCTCGTCGTTGCCGTGAGTCCGTTCGGGTCATACTCACAATTCCTCAAGACGATTCCACTCTTTGGACGTATCGTGGCGGGCGATCGCAAGGGTATCGCCACGGCGATGTTCACCGTGAAGGGAGCGATGGAGAATCCAGACGTGACCTATCTGCCGGTGAAGTCCTTTGCGTCCGGTCTGTCGGGATTGGCCCAACTCGCGGTCGATGTCCTAACGAACACCCTGACGCTGCCGATAGATTTGGTAACGCCGGATGAAGAATCCGGAGTGCGACCAAAGGATATGACTTCGTCGCCGGCTCCTGCCGTGCCGTGACGCCCCTTCATTCTTGAGCAACTTCCATTTCTTGACCGACCTACGCCCTCATGTTAGCATCACTGGAAGTGCGACTCTGGACACCTCTAAGGATTCCATTCGATCCTGCCACCCCACTGCTAGATCCATGAAACGCTCCACGATCTCACAACCAGAGGCGGCCACACTGTTCATCGCGGCCAGCGAGCAGGACTCGAACCTGTACTACGCCACGCGCTTCGTGGCGCCGGACCCGTTCATCTACCTCGAAATCAAAGGTGAGCGGTTGATGGTCATGAGCGATCTGGAAATGGATCGTGCCAGGACCCAATCTTCAGTGGATCGAGTATTGTCTTATTCTGAAATCGAAGAGAAGGCGAAGAAACAGGGGATCAAGAGCCCGACGACGGTTGATATCGTGCACATCGTGTTAAAGGAGTTCAAAGTCCGCCGCCTGTTGGTGCCGGCCAATTTCCCGTTCATTCACGCCACGCGATTACAGGAGTTGGGGTACAGTCTCAAACCAAAACGCGATCCTTTCTACGAACAGCGCGTCATAAAAAACGTGGAGGAGGTTCGATCCATCGAGCTCTCCCAGCGGGCCACTGAGGACGCGGTGGCCTCGGCGCATGACCTGCTGAGACGGGCGACCATCCGGGATGGGGAGCTGTGGTTTGACGGAGCGCTGTTGACATCTGAGCGGGTCAAGCAGTTGATCAATGTCACACTCATGGAGCGGAACTGTGTGGCTCAGCATACGATTGTAGCTGGTGGGGAACAAGCCTGTGATCCGCACAACGAAGGGAGCGGACCGTTGCCGGCTCATGGCAGCATTATTTTCGATGTGTTCCCTCGTTCAGCGACGACTCGCTATTTTGCCGACATGTCCCGTACGGTGATACGCGGGACGGCGAGTTCGGAACTCAAGCGGTTGTATGGTGCTGTGAAGGATGCCCAGGAAGATGCCATCGACCAGATCAAGGACGGCGCCGATGGAATGAAGATCCACCAAGGTATCTGTGCCCGATTTGAAAAGGCAGGGTACAAGACCGGCTTGATGAACGGCCGCATGCAGGGGTATTTTCACGGAACCGGACATGGTGTGGGGCTTGATATCCACGAGGCGCCACGGATCAGTCGAACTGGGTCACTCCTCCAAGAGGGCCACGTCGTCACGGTCGAACCAGGACTGTATTATCCAGGATTGGGAGCAGTCCGAATCGAGGACATGGTGCTCGTGACGAAGGACGGTTGCCGCAATCTCACCAATTTTCCCAAAGTCTTCGAGCTCGGATAGAGGGCGGTTCGGGCCAGTCCCCTCATTTCCACCTTTCCTTATCGGGTAAGCATTCCGTTTGTGGTGCTGAGATGTCCCACGCATTTCACTTTCTGGACGATGTCGCCATAGCCGATCTGGCGTTCGAGGCCTCCGGCAATTCGCTCCAGGAACTCTTCCAAGGGGCGACCTGTGCGGTCATCGAAGCGCTGGCTGATCCCACGACAGTGGGATCTACTTGGCGGCAAATGCTTGAACGCACCGATGAGGATCCCGCCGAACTGTTGTTCGATTGGCTCTCGGAACTTGTGTACTGGAAGGATGCAGCCGGGGTAGTATTCAGTCGGTCGGAACTCACGCTGGCTCGCCAGGACCACGACTGCTGGAAACTGACGGGGTTCCTGTACGGAGAGCCGGTCAACGGCTCAGCTCAGACCCTGAGGGCCGATGTGAAGGGAGTTACCAAGCATCTCTATCGTCTTCGACAGAAAGACGAGCAGTGGACGGTCATGGTGGTGTTGGACGTATGAAGCTGAATACCGAAATGCAGGTCAATCGGATTAGTGATGAGGTATGGGAAATTCCCGTTACCGAAAAATCAGGCATGCTTGTTCCTGCCCGAATCTATGCCACCCCAACCATTCTCCAATCGATGGATGCCGGAGTATTCGAGCAGGTGACGAACGTCGCTTGTCTCCCTGGAATTAGACGATACGCGCTCTGCATGCCGGATGGTCATTGGGGCTACGGATTTCCTATTGGAGGTGTCGCCGCATTTGATGTCCGGTCAGGAGTCATTTCGCCTGGGGGTGTCGGTTATGACGTGAATTGTGGCATGCGTCTCATCAGAACAGATCTCACCCGGCAGGATGTGCAGCCTCAGCTTGATCGATTGATGACGGAATTGTTTCGTCGAGTACCGGCAGGGGTAGGCGCAAGCGGGTTTGTACGGTTGGACCGCTCGTCGTTTGAACAAGTCATGACCAAGGGGGCTCAATGGTGTATTGCTCAGGGATTCGGTTGGCATCGCGATCTGGAGACAATTGAAGAAGGAGGCTGCATAACCGGAGCCGACCCTTCAAAAGTCAGCGACCAGGCAGTCAAACGAGGAATCAATCAGTTGGGGACCTTGGGGTCAGGTAACCACTATCTCGAAGTACAGGTGGTATCCAGTGATCGGGTATTTGACAAAGAGACTGCTTCAGCTTGGGGGATCACCGGCCACGACCAGATCGTGGTGATGGTCCACTGCGGATCTCGTGGGTTCGGCCACCAGGTCGCGAGCGACTACCTTAAGATATTCGAACGAGCAATGAGGCGATACGGGATTACCGTCAAGGATCAGCAACTGGCCTGTGCCCCGTTCGCTTCCGTCGAAGGACAGGATTACTTTTCGGCTATGAACTGCGCGGCCAACACGGCCTTCGCCAATCGTCAGGTCATCACTCATCAGATTCGAGAAGCGTTTGCCACGGTGTTCAGCCGGCCGGCAGAAGAGCTGGGTATGGAGCTGGTCTACGACGTGGCGCACAATATCGCCAAAGTTGAGCGGTATCCGGAAGGAGAATTGGTGGTCCATCGGAAAGGATCAACGAGAGCATTGGGTCCAGGAAGTCCAGATCTCTCGCCACGATATCGTATGACAGGCCAACCGGTGATTTGCGGCGGTTCAATGGAAACCGGATCGTATCTATTGGTGGGGACGGAAGGAGCGGTGCGGGATACCTTTGCTTCGACGATGCACGGATCGGGGCGGACAATGTCGAGGGCCCAGGCGAAGAAGGCAATTCGTGGTGAGCAGATACAGAAACAACTGAAACAGCGCGGTATCCTCGTGAAGGCGGTTTCAATGTCGGGTTTGGCGGAAGAAGCTGGGTTCGCATACAAAAACATATCCGAAGTGGTCGAGGCGGTCGATCGTGCGGGAATCACAAAGACTGTGGCGGAACTCCGGCCCATAGGCAATATAAAGGGCTAGTGACGAATAGGCGCACGGCTTCCAGGTATGCTCACCGCTAGGCAGCTTTGGCAGTTCGAATCTTCGCTGCCTGTCCAAGAATATCGAGAGCGGCGATTCGGTAGGCTTCGGCATATGTTGGAAAGTTGAAGACGTTGTCGATAAACGATTCGATCGTTGCGCCGCTCTGAAGGGCTAATTGTCCCAGGTGTACCAACTCCGTGGCAGAATCTCCGACGACTTGTATCCCGAGTAGCCGCGCACCTGCTGGATCAGCTACCATTTTAAGGAGACCGTGGCCGGCACCTGATATCTGGGCGCGGGCGATCTCCTCAAACTTCGCCCGTCCGATCAACGGATCTCGATAGCGCTCTCGAGCGCCTACCTCGTCAAGGCCGATACTGGCCATTTCCGGGATCGTATAGATGCCTAACGGGATGGTCGAGGCGGCATCACCGATCGGGAGGTTGAGGGCGTGGCGGACGGCGCGTCGGCCCTGCTCCATGGCTTTAGATGCCAATGCCGGCGCACCAACCATGTCACCGACGGCGTAGATGTGAGGAACATTCGTCTGGCAGAATTGATTGACGGGAATCACGCCTTTATGAGAAACCATGATCCCCGCAGCGGAAAGATTCAGATCATCGACGTTGGCCTGCCGACCCAGAGCGACCAGCATCTTCTCACTATTGACTATCGTGCCATCGCTCAGTTTCGTGGCAACGTGCGCTACCTCGTTCCATCGCACCTGCTCGATATGCTGTCCGCCGAGATAATGGCCACCCCGCTGTTCAAAGCCTTTGATGAACTGTTCGACCAGTTCTCGATCCATAAATTGAAGCGGATGGGGAGCTCGATCGATCAGCGTGACTTCTACACCCAGCAGCGCAAAGATAGAAGCATACTCGCAGCCGATCACACCACCTCCGACGACAGCCAGTGACCGTGGTATGTACATCATGGAAAGGAGCGAGTCGCTGTCAAGAATGTGCTCATGGTCGACGGGGATCTCCTCGGGGTTTCTCGGGCGCGAGCCCGTGGCGACCACGATGGTATCTGCCATGAATTGTTGTTGCGCTCCGTCCACGGTTTGCATCTCGATTGTGTGCTCACTGAGGAAACGCGCTTGTCCGTGAAACAGCGAGATCCCGTTGCGCCGAATCTGACGGCTCATAAAGGAGTCGTGGGCTTGGACGACATCTTCAAGACGGCTCAAGAGTGTCGCAATTTGAGTATCCGGTTTCAGACTGAATCGGAACGCTTCTCCTGCCCGCCTGAGCCGATCCAGCTGGAGGGCGCTTTCTCGCAATGTCTTGCTGGGGATCGTTCCGCGATAGACACAGCTGCCCCCGATGCCGCGCTCTCGTTCAATCAGGGCGACACGCTTCCCGGCTTTGGTACCCTGGACTGCGGCCTTCTGGCCGGCTGGGCCGGCTCCGATCACGATGATGTCGTACGTACTTGGTATGCTCATAGGTTCATCGCATTGACAATGGTTAAGACCTGATCTTTAGTCATCAGGAGTTTATCGACGTCTTGAGGGTACAGATTCAACTCTGCGAATACCGGATGATCGCGGAGACTTTCTTCGGGCATTTCTTCTGGCGTGAGGAGGTGGCTCGCCAATCGATCTGCAATAAAGGTGAGCATGCATTCCTGGCGGAAGGTGGTGGTATGCTCGTAGTCCCTGTAATATTGGATCGCCTCTGCCACTTGTTTGGGCAAACTCCATTTATCGGCGATCAGAACGCCCACATGGGTATGGTAGCCCTCGATCAATGTTTTAATGTGAGATTTGTTATCCAGTATCGTGGCCAGTGCTTTGACCCAATCGTCGCTTTTTTCTCGAGCGATCGTCGTGGTTATTCGCAGGACAACGGGTTTCCCGATTTCATGCAATAGTCCGCAGAGATAGGCGCTTTCGACATTCATGCGTTTCGCCCGGGCGACTTCTTTTGCAAAGGCCCCGGTGGCTAACGAATGCCGCCAGAGCTGTTTGACTTCATCTTCATATCCCGGTACCTGGAACGCGCCGACCTTCAATGAGGCAGTAAAGGCGATTTCCGAGAGCAGAGTGATCCCCAACATGGCGACAGCGTGCTGGAGCGAGACGACCGGACTCCTGGGCATGTAGGCTGGCGAATTGGCAATCTTCAACACATGAGCGGCAAGGGCTTGGTCTTGATGGATCAATGCGGAGAGCTTCGCCGCATCGGAGGCAGGATCCGCCGCCAGTGCCAGAACCTGGCTGGCTGCTTGCGGGAGCAGGGGAAGCTCAACCTCTTCCGCCTCAATTTTTTGAATCAAGGCTTGTTCCAACCGTTCAATTGGGGTGGTTACCGATCCTATTTCAGAAGCCATATGGATCTGCTCCTCGAATTCGAGTCTATGGGTCACGACATCCCTTTTCGGCTGGTTTCCGACAAAGGTTGAGTGATCGTGACTTTGAAATCGTTACAGCATATACTCTGGCCTCCATTATCATGCCGGAAACTGCTGTGCCATATGCAGTGACTGTCGGGTCCTGCGTGACGAGGCAGGGGAGTATCAATGATGAAGGTTGTGACACTTGCCGATTTTCAGCAATTCACCGGCGAGAAGATGAAAAAGAACAACCTGTTTCAAACGGAGCGTTTCTTCTGCGACATCTATTGTTTTGAGCCGGGCCAAGCACAAAAGGGCCACGTTCATGGTGACCAGGATAAGGTGTATATCGTCCTGGAGGGACAAGGCACATTTCAGGTCGGTACCGACCATCGAACGCTCGAAGCAGGGCAGGGGACCGTGGCCCAGGCTGGCGAGGAGCACGGGGTAAAGAACCATACGAGCAAGCGACTCATAGTGTTGGTCTTCGTTGCCCCCAATCCAGTCTAAAGTCTAACTGGATCAGCAGTACAAAATGGGCAAGGGGGAGAGAGCATCATGCTCTCTCCCCCTTGTCGTGTTGCGCATTTGTATAGAAGGCTCGGTCAGTCGTTACCCCGTCCCGGGCATCCTCTGAACCCTAATCTTAGGGCTTGTAACAGGAGCGGTCGGCCGGCTTGCCTCCGTGCGAGAACTGGTTCTCATATGCCATCACTTGCCAGATCTGCTCTTCGGATATCAGGCCTTTATTGGCCTTCATCTTCGTCTTTGGGACACCTTCCGAGATACGCCAGAACCAGAACGCGTCCGAGAAGCGGCAGACGATATTCGGGTCACGAAAATCCCGTGCGCCCTTTTTCTTTGGTGTGCCGTCTGTCCCGTGACAACTGCTGCAGTTGACCTCGGTCTTAAACTCGCCTCGATAAATCTTCCCTCCCTCCTCAATGGCTTTTGGGTCAGTCCATCCACCAGCCGGCATTTTCTTGTCGGCATACTCGGGTGGAGGTGAAGGCAATGGAGGCAGGTCTTCGGCGGAGGCCATGCCTCCTGAAAGTACAAGGGCACATCCCACCATCAGCGTTGAGAGGCACACATTTCTTCTCGTCATTCGCACCTCCTAATTGAATTGTATGGATGAGTTGCCTGTCTTGTTTGCTTGAGTCGGTCGCTCGGTCAGAGTGTGCTGCATGCTCTCGATCGGCATGGACTATACCATACTGTTTTCTCTCGAAAAAACTGAAAACATGCGATGTATCATGCGGTCATCTGGCCTGACTGCGTGGTATCGACGCCTGACTCCAGGAATGTTTCGTAAGATAACCCCTATTTTGACTCACTAGACGACCCGCGATTTCTGAGGCGTATAGTTCCATGATTCGATATTATGGTTCGCGGAGGATTTGTTTGGTCGCTTCAACAATGGACCGCACTCCAATCCCATAGTGATCGACGAGTTCTTCAGGTTTTCCACTATGCGGGATTTCACGAACGGCGAGTTTAAAGACTTTCATGCCTTCCGTTGCAACAGCGCTGAGAACGGCATCGCCCAGACCTCCGTGGGCGTAGTGATCTTCAACCGTGAGGATTCGACGCTGTGTCGCCAGTCCGCTTTCCATCAAGGTGGTCTTATCGATAGGCGCGATGCTGTAAAGATCGATCACGCGAACCGCAATGCCAGATGATTTCAACTGGTCATGGGCTTTCAAGGCTTCAAACAGCGTCACTCCCGCGGCCACGATTGTGAGCACATCCGATGCACTCTGCCGAAGGATTTTGCTGCCGCCGATGCGGAACCGTTCCTCTGGTCCGTAGAGCACCGGAGTCTTCGGCCTTCCGGCACGTATATAGACCATGCCTCTGTGTTTGGCGGCTTCCTCGATTAATTGATACGTTGAGTTGCCGTCGGAGGGATAGAGTACCGTCACGTTTGGTTGCGCCGCCATCATCGCGATATCTTCCAAGCCCATTTGCGACGGCCCATCTTCGCCGATGCTCACGCCGACATGAGTTCCAACGAGCTTAACATTCGAACCACTGATCGCGACCATACGGATGAAGTCGTAGGCGCGACTGAAGAAACAGGCAAAAGTCGCTGCAAACGGGATCTTGCCGCAGGCAGCCAGACCGGCGGCGGCACCCACCATATTTTGCTCGGCGATGAAACTCTCAAAGAACCGATTGGGAAACTTCTTGCCGAATTTATCGGTGTATGTGGAATTTTTTACATCGGCGTCCAATGCGACGATCGACGAGTTCACGGAACCCAAGGCTTCCAATGCCACACCGAAGGCTTCGCGCGTCGCGACGGAGTCACCGATTTTATAGGGTGCGGCGGGCATTGGGCTGTTGGCTGAGGGAGGGGTGCTGGAAGCCGATGGTTTTGGGATCTGGACCACCGCACCGTTCTGGCTCAATTGCCTCGTGAGTTCGTCGAGGGCCTTCTGGGTCTCCTCGCCTTTTTTAAGTGGTTTGCCGTGCCAGTCTGCCTTGTTCTCGATGAACGAAATACCTTTGCCTTTGTACGTTCTTGCCAGCACCACGGTCGGTTGTCCTTTGGTGCGGCCAGCCTCATCAAATGCCTTGAGGATGGCCACGAGATCATGGCCATCGACGACGATGGCATGCCAACCGAATCCGGCCCACCGGGAACGGTATGCCTCCATGTCGTGCTGCAGCATGGTGGGATCACTCTGTCCCAGTCGGTTCACATCAACAATCGCGCACAAATTATCCAAGCCATATTGGCGTCCGATCTCAGCGGCTTCCCAGACCGATCCTTCGACCGATTCTCCATCCCCCATCAATACGTAGGTTCGGTAATCGAGCCTGTCGACGAACTTTGCATTCAATGCGATGCCGATCCCGACGGGAAGTCCTTGTCCCAGTGAACCAGTCGCCATATCAACGAAGGGCAAGCGAGGAGTCGGATGTCCTTCAAGGTCGGACGTCAAGGTGCGCAACTTTAAAAGGTCACTTTGAGGAAAGAGGCCCGCTTCCGCCCATGCTGCGTAGAGCAGCGGAGCCGCATGACCTTTTGACAGGATAAAACGGTCGCTGTTAGGCGACTTTGGATCATGGGGATCGTAACGCATGACGGAATAAAACAATGCGGCGACGATGTCGGCGGCGGAGGCGCAGCTCGAAGGATGACCGCTCCCTGCCTCGCTGGTGGCCCGCACACTGTTGATGCGGAGTTGGGTGGCCTTGTTATGTAAGGTGCTGAGCAATTCAGGCGAAGCAGCTGAACCTACCATGGGAGATCCTTTCGGGATAGAGATCAGAGAATGAGTATTGTGTGATTGTATACTCTCGGCAGTGGTCTGAGAGAGCTTGAGGCTAACAAATCGGCTGGGTAGAGGTCAATGAAGAGATGTAGCGCCCCTGGAGAGAACCAGGGGCGCTACATGAAAGGTGATAGTAGCGAATGCTATCGCTTAGCTTTGAACCGAAGGCGTGACCACGAGCACCTCATTTGAACAAGGGCTATCAGATTCACTCTCCGATTCGCCGAATGCACTGATTGAAAAGAAATAGACGGTATTGGGTTCGAGGCCGGTGATTGTGGCTGGGGGAGCCCCAACCCGTTGGCTTTCCTCGTAGGAACATGAGCCAGGTTCTCCAGACGATTTTTTCCCATAGTGGACAAAATACCCTTGCACATCTGGATCAGTCGACGCATCCCAAGTCAATCGTGCAGTAGCTCCGGTTGGGGTAGAGGTCACTGAGATGGTCGGGTCTTCCTCGCCCTCAGCAGATTCCCCTTCAACTGAAGGGTCAGAATCTTCGGTCACATGTGCAGTCGCCTGTTCTTCGGCGGCTTGCTCGGCGGCATGCGCGGTCGCGTGTTCTGCGGTCGTGTCTTCTGCGGCCACATGTACGGCCGCGGGTTCTGTCGGAGTTGCTGTCGGGTCCTCCTCGGCAGGAGATCCCGCTGTAGCAGGGTTAGAGCCAGACTGGGTCCCTTCACCCGATTGGGCGTCGGATGGTGTGGAGAGAGACGAGATAGGTGGTACCCCTTGTCCGTCTGCACCACATCCAGCTAGCGGGAGGGCGATGAGACCCAAAGCTATGACCTGGGCGATCACAATCGTGAAATTTCGATGGACGAGACCAAACGAAATCGCGTTTCTCAGCATAAGAAACTCCCTCAGAATTAGGTGAAAATTGTGTACGAAGCAACGACGGTTTCAGTGGAGTAGCAAAGTGTATGCCCATGCGTGAATTAAAAAATGCGTTACTATTCAGTGCGTTGAGAATTTGCAGGACGGATCAGCATGCTGAGTGTGAAGGGATCAACCTTCAAGTAGTGCCGACAGCCAGCGAGGACGTGATGAGCCCGCACCGTAGGATTGGCCCACTCACGACCGTTGTGATGATTGATCAAGAGAAGGGATCAAGAAGCGATTCGTTGAGGATCTGGTCGATCTCTAAAAAATCGAAACAGCAGATAGCCGTTTATGAGGACCACGATGGATAGAATACTGTAGGTCGTGATGGGTGTGGCCAGATCGAGTTCTACCAGCACCCGAGACAGACCGAATCCGACTACTAACCCATCGAATGCCATACAAATGCGTCTGAATGTTTCAGGGTCCATCAATCGGATGAGGTAGGTTCCGAGTGGAATACCGACGATGACGCTCGGAACGATGTAGGGGATAATATCCATGCTGCCGACACTGTAGAAGCCGATGAATCCATAAGCAATCGCCGTGAGAGAGGATTCAGCGACACGGATGACTCCCAAGGCTGCCCGGAAATCTTGTTTGGCATACCCTTGATTGTTGAAGAGCAAGGCAAGAGGGGGACCGGAAATGGTTGTGACCGAATAGAGCGTCCCGATTCCAATTCCAAACGGGATGGCAATAGCCCTTTCAGCTTGAATGGGTTTTCGGATGCCGGCAGCTTGAAGAAGGATCAACGGTAATAGAAAGAAATAAGTGACGAATTTGATCCACGCGGGTTGAACCAGAAAGAGAATGTAACTGCCGATGCCGATTCCAATGGCCAGCCCAATCAGAATCGGGGCTACACGCCGCCAGATATTCGGGATGCTCTTCCGATTCATGAACAGTACATAGCCATTAATGACGAGCTCGATCAGCACGAGGGCAGGGTTTAAGATGCGATTGGTGTAGAACAGCAATGCCACTGGAACAGTGATCGACGAAAAGCCGTAGCCGAGTGCACCGTTGACCGTGGCGGCGACAAACGTAATGAGGACGAGAACGACTGCATCCATGAGGGCTTAGCCTTTGGGATGGCCTGCGGCAAAGTCGGCCAGGGAATAGTGATCGAGGATTCCAGCAATCGCATCACGGACTGTGCCCATGACTTGTTGTACGGGACATCGCGCTTTATTCGCGTAGGGACAGTCGTTGCATTTCTGGTACGCCGTCTTACTGACGCAGCCGATCGGCGCCAGGGGACCATCGAGTATGCGTATGACTTGACCCAATGTGATCTCGTTCGGTTGTTTAATAAGGATATACCCTCCGTGCACGCCGCGTCGGCTGGAGATGAGCCCTGCTCGCTTGAGTGTGAGAAGAATCTGCTCCAAGAATTCAACAGGGATGTGCTGGCGAGCGGCGATGTCGTGGCGCTGCAGAGTTCGGTTTCCGTGAGTCAAGGTGAGCTCAAGCAACGCTCGGAGACCATATTCACTTTTTTTCGAGAGTCTCATAAAAGTAGAGTGAGTTTGTCAACAAGTTTCACAATAGAGTAAATGTCGACGGTTCGTCAAGGTCAAAGTTTCTGAGGTGAGTATTCATCAGTGGCCGACACAGGAGACGTCTCGGGTAGTTCGATCATTGCAGAGTTCAGGCTTTCCAGCTTTTATTCCCTTTGTGGATTCATTAAGATAGGTGCCTGGTATCGTCCTCCTCCGCGAGGTCATTTTTGAAATCCAAGATCGTTTTTTCTTGCCAAGCCTGCGGCCATCAGGCCCCACGGTGGCTTGGCCGCTGCCCTGACTGCGGCGGCTGGAATACGATGAAAGAGGAGCGGCAGGCGGCGACCGGAAAAGGGCGACCTGTTGCCCTGAAGGCAGCTCAGCCCAAGGCCACGCCCATTGGTGAAATTGAGGTAGTGGGAGAGGATCGTCACCTCACCCGTATCGGTGAATTCGATCGTGTCTTGGGTGGTGGGGTGATTCCCGGCTCGGTCATTCTCATCGGGGGCGATCCTGGGATCGGGAAGACAACGTTACTCTTGCAAGCCTTGCCACGGTTGGCGACCAAGGAGACGCCTGTTCTCTACGTCTCCGGGGAAGAGTCTCCTCGGCAGATCAAGATGCGTGGGCAGCGGCTCGGCATCGAGCATCCGCATCTGTTGATTCTCGCCGAAACTTCTCTCGAACATATTCTGAAAGCCATCCAGGAAACTGGGCCAGCTGCGGTGGTGATCGATTCGATTCAGACCGTGTATACAGAACAAATTACCTCCGCTCCCGGCAGCATCAGTCAAGTTCAGGAAGTCGCCGGACAGCTGATGTGGTTTGCGAAACGAGCCGGTGTCCCGGTCTTTATCATCGGGCATGTGACCAAAGAAGGGGCCATTGCCGGGCCGCGGCTGCTGGAACATATCGTCGATACGGTCTTATACTTTGAAGGCGATAAAGGGCACAGCTATCGGATTCTCCGCGCCGTGAAGAATCGTTTTGGATCGACGAACGAAATCGGGGTCTTCGAAATGAAGGATGTGGGGCTCGAGGAGGTGAATAACCCTTCAGAATTGTTTCTGGCGGAACGTCCTGAACGGAGTACCGGATCTGTGGTTGTGTCGAGTCTCGAAGGTACGAGACCGATACTGGTTGAACTGCAAGCGTTGGTGTCCTCGACCACCTATGCGATGCCTAAACGAATGGCGAACGGGGTGGAGGTCAACAGAGTCTCGCTGTTGCTCGCCGTGATGGAGAAACGGCTGGGGGTGCATCTTTCCGGGCAGGACGTGTATCTGAATGTCGTTGGAGGCATGCATATCGACGAACCGGCGATTGACTTGGGGATCGTCGCAGCTGTCACATCGAGTTTACGGGAGGTGACTGTCGAGCCAGGGACGTTATTGTTGGGAGAAGTAGGCCTGGGAGGCGAGATACGTGCCGTCAGTCAGGCTGAATTGCGCATTCGCGAGTCCGCCAAGATGGGATTCAAGCGATGCATTTTGCCTGAGCGAAATCTGACGAAGCTCGATCCCATCGACGGAATGGAGCTGATCGGTATTCAGGAACTGCGGGAGGCATTGGATGCGGTGTTGGCGTGAGGGGGGGGCAGGAGGGGAGGGGGATAGTGAAGAATAGGATGATGAAACGTGCTTTTCCCCTTACATTCCTCACAGCGTTCTGGCTCCTTCTCACCGCATGCGCCCTGTTCGTACCGAAGCATGAAGCGCCGCCGCTTAAGCAGGTGACCGCCGAAGAACTGACCGAGCTCTTGCGCCAGCGAGATGCAGCGATCCATTCTTTCAAGGGGCTGTTCAGCGCGAAAGTGCGTGGCGGGTTCTTGCCGATTGCCTCTCGCGTCGAAGGCGCGGTCTACTACCGTCGGCCGAACGCGTTGAGGCTGAGGGGGTTTACTCCTCTCGGGAACGAGCTGTTCGACTTTGTTCAAAGTGATGATCTGTACAAGCTTCGCTTGCCTCTCGAGGGGAAAGCCTATGCCGGTCACCAGTCCGACCTGAAAGCTGGTGGGAAGCTGGCTCGATTCTCTCAGTTGAGTGTATGGGCGGTGGGTGGCGTGTTGGGGACACACTCCGTTGCCGGGGGCGAAACGGTGAAGGTCGTGGAAGAGAAAGGTCGATATCGTCTCGACGTCTATGCGTCGACAACCGAGGGAACGAGCCCATCGCATCATCCAATCCGACGCCTATGGTTTGACGTCCGATTGCTGGTGGTGCAAGAAGATTGGTTTGGGCCGAGTGGGGAGGTCGAGGCGACGATTCAGTATGACGACTTTAGGCCGCTGGACGAGGTGGGAAGTATTCCGATAGAGGGCATAGGTGATCAGGATGCCCGGCTATTCCGCCCCTTCAAGATTTCTCTGGAAGATGGGCGCGGGCAAGGCTCACTGCAAGTCACCTTCCACGAGATGCATCATAATCAAGCCATACGTGCAGAAGACTTAGGTCAGGCCTCGTAATCGTCGATGAAAATCCTTGCGGTTGAAACGTCCACGACGTGGCAGAGCGTCGCGATTCTCGAAGATGACCTCATCCTGGCGATGCATGAGCAGGAGGCCGGTGGCGCTCAAGGGTCTCTCCTCTTGCCCACTATCGATCGACTGTTGTCTCAATCCGGATTGCAACTCAGCGATCTCAGTGGTCTTGCCTGTTCGATCGGGCCTGGTTCGTTTACCGGTATCAGAGTGGGTCTTGCCACATGCCTCGGACTTCGGGGCGCCGTTGGTCTCCCGCTCACGCTGGTGCCGACGCTGGAAGCAATGGCGAGGAGTCTGGAAGCAGCAACCGTTCCCGTCTGTCCGATGTTGGTCGGTCGTCGTGGAGAACTGTACTGGGCGATTTTTCGTTGGGTGGGGGGCCAGCGATTGAATCGCACCCTGAGCGAACAAGTGGGAACCCCAAGCGCGTTGGCACGGAGCCTCACCGAACACACGATGGTATTTGGGCCCGGATGGTCGTCGATGGGGCAGGATATCCAAGCGGCATTGCCGCCGTCAGTCACCGTCACGTCAGGGCCCGATCGAGTCTTCAGACCTTCCGCTAGCCAGGTCGCTCGTATCGGGATGGAGCAGCTTCGCCGAGGCGAGGTCGCCGGCGAAGTGATTGCGCCGCTGTATGTTCAGCGGGCCGAAGCGGAAATCCAGTACGACCGGTCGGGAGGCGTCTCGCCGGTTGCGCGACGCCAGAAGCGGGTTGAAACAAAAATCGCCGAGCGAATGGGTCGAGCTCGTCGCCGGTAGAACATGAAAGAAATATGAGCAGCGAGGCTGGGTCTGCGTTCAGGATCATCCCGGCAACTCTGGAGATGTTACCGGACATCCTTGCTTTGGAAGAGGCTTGCTTCTCGTCCCCTTGGACGCGCAAAATGCTGGAAGCTGAGTTGACGGGCAACCAATTCGCCCACTTTCTCGTCGCGAGGCACCACCAGGAGTCGGCAACAAAGGTAGAACCCACGATTATCGGGTATCATTGCTTCTGGATCGTCTTTGAAGAGCTGCGTTTGATGAATTTGGCGGTGCGAGAGTCGATGCGGAGAAGGGGGGTTGGAAGAGCGCTTGTCACCGAAGCCCTCCATCGGGGATTAGAGCAAGCGACGACTCGGGCGGTCCTCGAAGTGAGAGCCTCAAACGAGCCCGCGCTTGCTCTCTATACACGTCTAGGTTTTGTGCAGATCAGTAGTCGCCCTCATTATTATACGAATCCCACCGAAGACGCCGTGCTGATGGAAATGAACCCGCTCGTGATATTGCGCGGCCCGCAGCGGGATAAGAGTTTTGCCTCAGGAGGTGAACCAGCTTCGACAAACCCACTTTAACTAGGAGGTGTCGTTATGTTGACAGAAGAAACGATTGCCGAACAGCTTCGCCACTCCAACACCGAATTCCGGGAACTCGAAGCGTGTCACCATCGTCTGGATCTTGAACTCAACGAGCTGCAAAAGCGCCATGTCCTGACCCCGACTGAGGAGATCGAGAAAAAGCGTATACAAAAGGAAAAATTGGCGAAGAAAGACAAGCTTGCAGAACTGATTCGCCTCTACCGCGAGCAAAGGCTCGAGCCGGCGCGGTGACAGGCTGATCGGCCATCGACTCTGCAGGCGGCTGAATCAGTTAATATGGAACAGGTCAACCATCCGCTTGCCTCACACATCCAAGCCGTCAAGCGACGACTGATCATCATTGGTGTGACAGTCTTGGGTTCGTTGGTGCTGACCTTTTCTTTTTCCACCGAAATGGTCGCGTGGCTCAACCGCCCCTTTCCCAATCAACTTGCGTTTTATGGCCCCACTGAGGCGCTGTTCGCTTCGATCAAGGTGTCATTGTTAGCAGCCCTCATTCTCAGCTTGCCGGTCATTTTTTATCAATGTTGGAAGTTCATCGAGCCCGCCCTGTTGCCGAAAGAACAGCGGTGGGCAATCCCGCTATTTATGGTGGCGGGAGGGCTCTTCGCCTTGGGGCTGGTTTTCTGCAATCTGGTGATTTTGCCGCTGGTGATCGACCTGTTCGTCAGTTTCGGACTTGATCGCGATATTACCCCGCAGTTGAGCGTCGGCACCTACATTGATTTTAACGTGAAATTCCTGTTCATTTTCGGCTGTGCCTTTGAACTGCCCTTGGCCATGAGTCTTGTGGCTGTGATTGGAGTGGTCTCGGCAGACACGTTTGCGAGGTACCGTAAACATGCCGTGTTGTTGTGTCTCATTATTTCCGCTATCGTGACTCCTGACGCAACGCTCTTGACCATGCTCTTGATGGCGGTTCCATTGATGGGGCTGTATGAGATCGGGATTGTGGGTGCCCGGCTGTTCGGGCGAAGCCGAGACGAAAAGGGGGTTGATTTGCCCCTTGATCCTGATTTGCCGATCAACACAGCCGGAACGAGAGGACGATGAGACACGAGGCCGTGAAGACTCAACAGATAGGAGCCATCATGTCGGGGCTACTGGTGTGGAGTGGTCTTCTCGGTTCAGCCGGTGGGGAAACTCTTCAATCCTTCGATCAGTCGCGGATGCCGTCGCCGTTAATGATCTCGGAACGACAGGAACAATCCGCAGCCAGCGTACAGGCATTAGTGATCGGCGGAAACGGTGTCATCTATGCTGGATCATTCGGGCACGGAATTTTCCGAACGGTGGACCGAGGAACAACATGGATTCGGGTGGGACAGGGCATCACTGATCCGTTTATTTTGAGTTTGGCCTGCTCGAAAAATGGTGCAATCTATGCCGGTACATTTCGTGGTGGAGTGTTTCGTTCGCGTGATGAAGGGGCTAGCTGGCAGCCGATCAATGCTGGGCTCAAACGACTGGAGATCAAGGCCTTACTGGTAGTGGACCATGAACTATTCGCCGGAACCGGAGACGGCGTGTATCGTCTGCACGCCTCCGAAGATCATTGGACGCCTGTGACGACAGGGCTGGATGATATTCTGGTCCATGCGGTCGTTCGCGCTGCGGACGGAACACTATTCGCAGGGACGTCCGGGAAGGGCATCTTTCGGTTCAGCCCTCGCTCAACCGGTTGGGTGCGTATGCAGCAGGGGCTGAAGGATCACGAGGGGATGACCGAAAATTTCATTCGTGTTTTGGCGATTGATCAGGACCAGAGTATTTTTGCCGGCACGTTCGACGGCGGGGTCTTTCGTAGTGCCGACGGCGGACTGACGTGGCGCCCGATCAGCCGGGCACTGCCTAACGATTCTATCCGAGGCATTGTGCTCAGCGACCAAGGATTGGTTGTCGCGACCGGGAACGGGATTTTTAAGACCGTAGATAAGGGAACACGATGGATTCCCCTTAATAAGGGGCTGACCAACCTTGCAATTCAAGTGTTGATCGGATCTGGTGAGAAAGGACTCTATGCAGGGACCAGCTCAGGGGTCTTCCGCAGCGATGACGGTTTGTCGTGGGTGGGCGTTAATCAAGGATTGGAAGCGGAGATGGCGCCGCCGCCGTTTCTCTTTCGATAACCGCAGAAAGGATATCTGCAATGGCTGATGTAGACGGGCAGACACGGGCAACGATCGCCGTGACGAGTAAGGGGAAAGCGATGGGAGAAATCGTGCTGAAGTTTTTCCCGGACGTGGCGCCCGACCACGTCAACAACTTCGTCAAGCTTTGCCAAGAGGGATTTTACAATGGGACGACGTTTCATCGCGTCATCCCCGGTTTCATGATTCAGGGAGGAGACCCCAACAGTAAGAATTCCGATCGTTCATCCCACGGAATGGGCGGACCTGGTCATAAGGTGAAGGCGGAGTTCAACAGTACGCCGCACAAGCGAGGCATTGTGTCCATGGCGCGCGCGAACGATCCGGATAGCGCGGGGTCACAGTTCTTTATTTGCGTTGCAGACGCCAATTTCCTCGACTGGCAATATACGGTCTTCGGCGAGGTGGTCGCCGGAATGGAGGTTGCCGACCAGATCGTCAATTTGAAGCGCGATGGGCGGGACAATCCCCTGGAGCGCGCGGAGATGACGGTGACGATCAGCAAAGCTGGAGGCTGAGGCAGAAGGTCAAACATGCCGTTGAACTTCCGTTGTCTGATCTTAGCCTTGACCTCAGCCTTCCTGCTGGTCGGTTGTGCCATTCCTCAAGTTCCATCACGGATTGTCTATGAGGACCCGGTCAATTACGTGCGACTGGAAGAGGACGCTGGTGTTCTGGCTGAATGGCCTCCAAGTCATCATGCCCATCCCATCACGATAGAGCCGGGACAGGTACGCGAGATTCTGTCAGGCCTGAAGGTGCGAGAACATCGGATTGCGATGCAACGGTGGATCCGTGGCGAGGCTGAGCTCGTTGCAGCCTTCACCGATGAGGAACTGGGGATCTTGTCTGTGCGGATATCGGAGGCGCTAGCGGAGGCAAAGTATAACGAACGTGTCACATTCTATTTGAGTCAACCGCAAACATTGACGAGACGAATCATCACGACGGGCGGCCTCTACGTTCATGGAACGGAACTGCATATCCTTCTGGGAAACTGGCGGATCCTTTACGGCATTCCGGCTTATGGGATGATCTATGATCGGCGTTACCCTATGCGGCCGACTGCGGCGAAGGGATTCGATTTGCTCTTTCAACCTCCCGAAGCTGTGATTCCGGTGAAGAGCAGCCTGCTGGACGGAATTTTGGCCAATGCGAAGGACGAACTCATCATCGATTTGACCAAGCTCGATCCTCCAGATCCGGGGGTTTCTCTCATACATACGGTGTTGTCTGAATCCTGAATCGCTGTGTGAACGACCGCGGGCGGCACGGCATTCTATTTGATACGACGAGAGGTCGCTCGAAGGAAAGGAGGTAGAGAAAAGCCTTACCGACCAGGTGGACCCCAAAGATTCATTTTAGGTACCTCAATCAAGGCTTCGACGATGGACTGCCAGCCGAGTTTGCTGTGGCCTTCAATGCGATCGCAAAAACGGATGGGTAATTCTTTCACCTCCGCACCGAGCTGCAGTGCCCGCCAAGCCAATTCGACTTGAAAGATGTATCCTTTCGCCCGGATGGTCGCAAGGTTCATCCGCGCCAAGAGCTCACGGCGATAGCAGCGGAATCCTCCCGTCCAGTCGTGGATGGTCGAACCCAGGAAGAGGCTGACGTAGGCATTCCCGCAGCGAGAGACGAAGCGACGACTTGCATTCCAGTTTTCGGTCCCCCCGCCGGCCACATAGCGACTCCCAATCACTAGGTCGGCAGTCCGGCTGCGGTTTACGAGGCGAGGCAGATCCCAGGGAGCATGGCTGAAGTCGCAATCCATTTCGAGGATGAGGCTGTAACTGCGCTGCAGCGCCCACTGGAAGCCTGCAAGATAAGCCGGTCCAAGCCCTTCCTTTTTCGTCCGGTGCAGGACGTGGACATGTCCATGCTTGTAACTGAGCCGATCGGCTAACTCCCCGGTTCCGTCCGGCGAGTTATCATCAACGATCAAGATATCGGTCACAAGATATTGGCTGATCGCCGGGACAAGCGCCTCAAGGTTGGTACGTTCATTGTAAGTCGGGAGGACAATAACGATCGATTGTTTGAAATCGAACGGTGAGGCGGGGATGAGCTGTTTACCTGCCGCCGATTGGGAATACTCAAGGTACAGGTTTCCCATATCATGGCGGCTGACGGCAATGCGCGCACTGTCGGCGCCTCGGGCGATCAGCTCCTCGGCAAGATCGAAGTCCGAGACGGCGTATGCTTCATCTGGGCTTAGCGCTTTGAGAGGAAGGACACAGTTGCTCTTGCTGACGGGACAGTAGCGTACGGCAGGTGCTAGAGTCTTCTCTCTCGATAATGGTAGCGAGAGTGATTCGCCAGTGGGCATAGGGAGTTCTCATAGAACCAGATGCGGAGATGGGCGGCATTGTAAACGACAGGGGATACCCGTGCAAGCCGAAGTCTATCCGGTTGGCTAGGCCCGCTGCCGCGCGTTTTGACAGCGCGGGAACGGCTATGCTACAGTCCGCGAACTGTCGATATTTCAGGTCATTCTTTCCTTAATTTCTTGAGGAACACCGTATGGGCGGGACAGAGGCGCATGTAGTTATCGTGGCAGGAGCGGGACCGGCTGGAATGGCCGTTGCCAGTGCGCTTTCGAAGGTCGGTCACGAAATCATTATTCTCAACCGTGATATCAAATTCGGCGGATTGGCTGAATACGGGATATTCCCTTCAAAGCTCAAACTCCGTGGCGGTCTCAAGAAGCAGTATTGGGAACTTCTTCAACAGAAGAACGTCCATTATTTTGGGAACGTCTCCATCGGGAACGGAAAGGACCTCACGGTCGAAGATGTGCGCGGGCTGGGTGCAAGCGCAGTTGTCTTTACGATCGGTGCGCAGGGAACCAAGGCCATTGGCGTCGAGGGAGACTCGGCGCAAGGCGTCTTTCACGCAAAAGATGTGGTCTATCACTTCAATCGTTTACCGGGGTTTGGCGACCGCCCATTTGAAATGGGGAAACATGCAGCAGTGATCGGGGCGGGAGATGTGATGGTGGATATTGCCCACTGGTTGATCCGTTACAAGAAGGTTGAGATGGTCACGGCAATTGTCAGGCGGGGACCTGTGGAACGTAAGTACAACCCAAAGGAGATTCGCAGTATCTGTGCCAATATGGACATCGCGGGAATCAAAGCCGAGTTTGAACGTATCAAGGACCGTCTCGTCAAGGTTGGCCAGAATCCCGATGAAGTCTTGAAGGCATTTACCGACGAATTTACCAAATGCGAGCCGAAGGTATCCGCGACGAAGATGGGATTTCGGTTTCTCGCGTCGCCGAAGCGTATTCTGGTCGACAGCGATAATCGGGTTCGCGGACTTGAAATGGAAGATAACCGGCTCGACCCGAAAGGTGAAGATACCGTCGCTGTGGGTTTGAAGCAGCACTACGAATTTCCCTGTGATTCGGTCGTTTTTGCCGTCGGGGACAAGGTGGATGAGGCGGTCGGTCTACCCTATAAGAACGGTGTGTTTTCCACGAACCCAAATAACACCGGTAATGATCCCGATGATGCGCTCTTTCAGGCCTACGATGAATCTACCGGCAAGGTGATGGAGGGCGTATTTTTGGCCGGTTGGGCACGAAAAGCGAGTGAAGGCCTTGTCGGTGTCGCGAAGCGTGACGGTGATTGGTGTGCCGAAGTCGTTGAGCGCTATCTGACGGCCAAGAGCGGCAATGACGCCAAGATTGTCCTTGCGCACTTGCACTCGCTTCTCGGAAAGCGGCAAAGTCGCCCGGTCGATGTGAATGGCTTGCGAGCACTCGATGTGGCGGAACGCTCGTTCGCTGGGAAAGTCGACTGCATCGGAGAGTTCAAATTTTCAGCAAATCAGGACATGCTCAAACACATTGAGGAGGCGAGAGCCTACACCAGTTGAAGAGCAACGTCTTCAGCCATGACCCCATTTCAGTTTTTCCCGCAACACTTCATAATAGTGGCTTTCTGGAAATCTGATCAATCTCGTCCGGTAGTCTGAAGCCTGAATCACTGCCGTATCGCTCTGTGTCATGGCCACGCCGACTTGCCCATCGAGTGTGGCCATTGATCCCTCATCTTTACTCGTCAACGTCACTTCAATGACGACATCGCCTTGTACGATCAACGGGCGATGCGTCAAGGTGTGCGGACAGATAGGGGTCAAGATGAGTGCCTGGAGGGCGGGGTTCATGATGGGGCCTCCAGCAGAGAGGGAGTAGGCGGTAGAGCCTGTCGGTGTGCCGATGATCAGGCCGTCACCGCGTAGGGTGGTCACCAACTGGCCTCCTATGGCGATCTGTAGTTCGATCATACGAGCGAGGGTGCCTTTACTGATGACGACATCATTGAGTACGATTCCTCGCGCGACCGTTTCTCCGTGCCGATGAACGTGCGTCGTTAACATCAGTCGTTCATCGAGAGTGAAGTCGTTGGCGAACACTCGTTCCAGCGACGGATAGAGGTTGTCCAGCCGCACCTCGGTTAAGAACCCGAGCCCGCCCATGTTGACCCCTAGGATAGGAATACTCCGTTCAGCTGCTAGTCGTGCTGCACTCAGAATGGTTCCGTCGCCGCCCAGGACCAACAGCACATCGGCCTTTTCGGCGAGCTGAGTTTTCTGAATTCCGCCCGGTTCATTCAGCAAGCTTGCTGAGGTCGTGTCGAGAAGGACATTGATGCTACGGGCTCGGAGCCACGCAACGACCCCGAGCAACGTGGTTTTGACTTCGGGGAACTTGGGTTTGGTGAGAATCCCAATACTTTTACTTTTCATGGATCGCGTCTGCGTGAACGGAGCAAAAGGGTGACGATTGTATCGGGATCCTTCTTTTTATGTCAACGCAGGGCCAAGCGCATCCAAGAGTCGTCATGTGGTAAGAAAAAACAACGAGCGATGTTTGTTGTGAGTGTCACGCCGTTTTGTTATCCGCTCAACCTTGACTCTCAAGAATACTGTGGTTAAAATTAGGCCAAGGTTTTTCAACGGTTTTGCTCGAACGCGGCCAGGATTCGCAGTCACGAGTAAGGAGGCAGGATGTTCGAACGATTCACGGACAAAGGTCGAAAGATCATCATTCTCGCGCGCGAGGAAGCCGAGCGACACCAGAACGACTATCTAGGGACTGAACATCTCGTCTTGGCCATACTTCGTGAGTCCGACGGCATTGCTCTTATGATTTTGAAAAAGATGGGGCTTTCTACAGAGCAGATCAGGCTAGAAATCGAGCGAAATCTGCCTGGTGGAGGGACCACCATGACGTTCGGGGAGATTCCCTTTAGTCCACGCGTCAAGAAGGTCATTGAATACGGCGTCGAAGAAGCTCGACTGCTGGGCCACAATCACATCGGCAGCGAGCATCTTCTTCTCGGCCTTCTTCGTGAAGAAGAAGGCATAGGTGGAAAGATTCTTCGCAGTCTGGGCGCAAATCTGCTGACGGCACGGCAGTTGACCGTGACGTTTCTCCGGAAGTCGGCTCCGCGCGAGCGGGATCGGAAGAGTAATACTCCGGCTCTCGACGAATTCGGCCGTGATCTGACCCAGTTGGCCCAAGAAGGTCAACTGGATCCCGTGATCGGCAGGGCTGATGAAATTGAGCGTGTACTGCAGATCCTCAGTCGAAGGAGCAAGAATAACCCTGTGCTGATCGGTGAATCTGGTGTTGGAAAAACCGCCATCGTGGAAGGGCTTGCGCAGCGGATTGTTCAATCTGAAGTTCCGGACAATCTGCTCTCTCGTCGGGTCATCGCCCTGGATCTAGGTTCGTTAGTAGCCGGTACCAAATACCGCGGGCAGTTCGAAGAACGTCTCAAGGTCGTGATGAAGGAGATTGTCCAAGCCGGCAATATCATCATTTTCATCGATGAGCTGCATACGCTGGTTGGGGCAGGAGCTGCGGAGGGGTCCATCGATGCCTCCAATATGCTGAAGCCGGCCTTGTCGCGCGGCGAGATCCAATGCATTGGGGCCACGACGTTGGATGAGTACCGAAAACATATTGAAAAAGATGGCGCGTTGAAACGGCGATTCCAGCCGATACACGTTCAGCCCCCCAACCTCGACGAAACTGTCCGTATTATTCAAGGGCTTCGAGACCGATACGAAGAACATCACGGGGTGGAAATCACGGAAGACGCCATTATCGAGGCCGTCAAGTTGTCCGATCGATACATCACCGACCGGTTCCTCCCGGACAAGGCGATCGATTTGATCGACGAAACCGGGTCACGGGCGAAGCTCCAGACCTATGCGCTCCCTTCCGAATTGAAAGCAATGGAGCAAGAGCTAAAGAAGGTGTCGCGGGAGAAGGAACTCTCGATCTCCATGCAGAATTTCGAGGAAGCCGTACGGCATCGTGAGGAAGAAGAGAGGCTGCGTAAGCTGCTCGACGAATCCAAGCGAGAATGGAAAAAGAACCAGGAGAAGAGTAAGCCTGTGATCGGCAAGGAGGATGTCGCTTACGTTGTCTCAAAAATGACCGGTATTCCGCTCTTTAAGCTGGAGGAAGAAGAGTCCAACAAGCTCTTGCGCATGGAAGAATTTCTCCATAAACGAGTCGTCGGTCAAAACGAGGCGATCTCGGCGGTCGCTCGCGCCATCCGTCGATCTCGTGCCGGCTTGAAGGAAGCTCGGAAACCGATCGGTTCGTTCATTTTCTTGGGACCGACGGGCGTGGGCAAGACGGAACTGGCCAGGACGTTGGCCGAGTTTCTGTTCAACAGTGAAGATGCGTTGATTCGTGTCGATATGTCCGAATATCAGGAGAAGTTTACGAGTTCTCGACTCTTCGGTGCCCCTCCCGGTTATGTGGGGTATGAAGAGGGGGGACAGTTGACCGAGAAGGTTCGCCGTCGGCCTTATTCCGTCGTGTTGTTCGATGAAATCGAGAAGGCGCATCCGGATGTGTTCAACGTCCTGCTCCAAGTATTAGATGACGGCGTGTTGACTGATAGTCTCGGGCGAAAGGTTGATTTCAAGAACACGGTCGTCATTATGACGTCCAACATCGGGACGAAATTGATTCAGAAGGGTGTTTCCCTCGGTTTCCAGAGCACAGAAAGCGAAGCCGCCCGACGGAAGAAGGAAGAAGTGCTCGGAGAACTTCGGAAATCGTTCAGTCCAGAATTCCTGAACCGGATCGATGAGATCGTGATTTTCCATCAATTAGAAAAAGAACAGCTCTATAGCATCCTGGATATCCTTCTCCGTGAGTTGAACCTCCGCCTCATGGAGAAAGGGATTGAGATTGAGGTCGACGACGAAGTCAAGCAGTGGCTCATCAAAGAGGGCTATGAGCCGTTGTACGGAGCAAGGCCAATGCGGCGGGCTATTCAACGTGCCATCGGAGACCCGCTCTCCGATGAGCTGATCAGGGGGCGTTTTAAAGAAAGCCACAAGGTGAAAGTGGTTCTGCGGGACGGAGCTCCGACATTCATCGAACAGGAGGCAATGGCCGAAGTCTAGTGTCCTTTGTGATCGTTCAGATTCTCATACAAGCCTTGGCGGCCTCTGTGGCTGATTGCTGCAGGGGCCGTTTTGTTATTCAATGTCATCCTGCTGCTTCGTAACGAGATGTGTTCACACTCCAATCGGCCAGAATTTCAACCTGAAGCTCAATGGTGTCCGAGCCCGGTTCTTGGCATCGAGTCTTCATGCGACGAAACAGCTGCAGCCGTACTCAGTTGTGAAGGAGCAGTGCTTTCCAACGTCGTGTCTTCACAAGTGGCCGTCCATGAAAAATTTGGTGGCGTCGTCCCAGAGTTAGCCGCGCGAGCTCACCTTGGGAAGATCGACATGGTGGTCAGAGAAGCCTTGGCGACAGCCCAAGTCTCGAAACATACTCTCGGGGCCATAGCCGTCACCCAGGGACCTGGATTGGCTGGAGCGCTTTTGGTAGGAGTTAATTATGCAAAAGCCTTGAGCTACGGGTTAGGTATTTCGATCATCGGGGTCAACCACCTACAGGGACACATCGCCTCTGCATGGCTCGCCGACCCCATGTTTCCGCCGTCCTGCATTGTGCTGGTTGCATCGGGTGGCCATACCCACCTCTATCGGCATGGAGTCGGTGGCCTGTGTATCCTACTAGGACGCACTCGCGACGACGCCGCTGGTGAGGCGTTCGACAAGGGGGCCCAGATGCTTGGTTTGGGATATCCGGGTGGACCAGCTATTGATCAAATCGCACGTTCCGGTGATGTACAGGTCTTTCGATTCCCTCGATTTCACCGGGCAAAGAACAGTCTTGAGTTCAGCTTCAGTGGTCTCAAGACGGCTTTGTTGTATAAGTTACGAGAGCTAGGTGGTCCTCTGCGCTCTCAACTGGTCGCCGACTTGGCGGCCGGCTACCAAGAGGCTATTGTGCAGGTTTTGGCCACGAAGGCCTTCGCTGCCCTCAAGCAGTCGAACCTGGCTGCGCTGGCTGTCGTGGGAGGGGTTTCGGCTAATTCGCGGTTGAGAACCGTGCTGAACGAGCGCGCGGCACGTGAAGATATTCGCCTATTGCTGCCGCCCATTGAGTATTGTACCGACAACGCTGCCATGATTGCCTCAGCGGGGCGCCAGTTGCTGATGAACGGAGAACGACCATTTGTAGATTTCGACATCAGCCCGTCTGAGAGATTCGTGACGATTCATAAAGCAGACCGAGCGAATGTCGGTTTCTCTAGTGGATAAGGAGAAAGCCAATTCCTGACATCCGGGGTCAGATCACAGGACTACGCGCCGGCCAAGTCGAGTCGATTGAACGCCTCCACCGACGTCGTGTACCACCCGACAAGGTCATTACTCCGGAGCTGGCGAAGACAATGGCCCAGCTGACCATTGAGCTCCGTCGCCCAATCGGCGTGCTGTTGACCAGGCGAGGACAAGTTCAGGAAGTGATTGTGGGAACGGATTTGACGTTGTCTCCAACAACGTTGACCTTGTTCCGTGCGGGTGCGCGATCGCTCCGGGGTTTGAGGTTCATTCGCACTCAGCTGCACGATCAGCCGCTAAATCAAGAGATGCTCACCGACCTTGCCTTCTTGCGACTTGACCTTATCGGCCTCCTCTCTATCACGGAGGATGGCCGACTAGGCAATCTGTTCATAGCTCATCTGCTGGCACCCAATTCGGCCGGTCAATTGTTCAAAGTGCTCAAGGCTGTCCCGTTCCACAACCTGACAATGGTGTTCGATCAGTTCATCGAAGAGCTGGAGGCAGACCTTCAGCAGATGAGAGCTCACTATGCGATTGAGACCGGCAAGGAAGCGGCGATACTTGTCAGTGCCTCTGTCAAAAGTCGGTCCGAGCAGGAAGAGCGTTTAGCCGAACTGGCGGAGTTGGCGATCTCCGCCGGTGTCACGGTGGTCGACCGCATCGTACAAAGAACGCCGGATGGCCATCAGCGGTATCTCTTGGGACGCGGCAAGATGAAGGATGTCCTGATTCAGACGCTCCATCGGGGTGCCGACATGGTGATCATTGATCAAACCTTGTCGCCGGCTCAACTGCGAGCAATTTCAGAGATGACTGATATTAAGGTGATTGACCGGACGCAACTGATCCTGGATATTTTTGCTCGCCGAGCCCACAGCCGTGAAGGCAAAGTACAGGTGGAACTAGCGCAGTTACGTTACCTGCTTCCGCGATTGTCCGGGAAAGGTGCCCAACTCTCGCGTCTAGGTGGCGGGATCGGCACTCGGGGGCCGGGCGAAACCAAATTGGAAACTGATCGTCGCCGCGTGCGCGACCGGATCACGCATTTAGAACGGGAACTGATGCAGTTTGGCCGACGGCAGGACCAACGTCGGTCCAGGCGAGGTCGGCACGGACTTCCTATCGTTTCACTCGTGGGCTATACAAACGCCGGTAAGTCCACATTGCTCAACGTGTTGACGAACAGTCAGGTCTCCGCTCAAAACAGATTATTCGAAACCCTGGACACAACGAGCCGCCGTCTCCGGTTTCCTGAGGATCGCGAAGTCATCATTACCGACACGGTGGGGTTTATTCGAGATCTTCCGCAAGAACTGGTCGGCGCCTTTCGGACGACGCTCGAAGAGCTCCGAGCGGCTGATCTCCTGCTGCATGTTGTCGATGGTAGCGCAGCAGACATTGATATCCAAATTACGGCTGTCATCGCCATCCTTGAGGAGTTGGAGTTGAATGGGATACCGAGATTGCTCGTGTTTAATAAGTGTGACCAGATGTTGCCATCGCGCGTCGAGTTACTCTGCCGACGTTACGGAGCCATCGGCATTTCGGCACTCCAGCCCGCCACACTTCATCCTCTCCTCGCTCGACTGGAAGCGCATGTGAGAACTCTGTCAATCGGTGAACAGCAGACAGCTGGCCTTCCGAAGTTGGACGACGCGCCGGTGCTTGCATCTCGTCGATAACCGCTGCACAATCGGGCCGCTATGAAACAAGCCAAACGTATGAGGACTCCGCTGGCCCTCGACCGTCCAGCGCAGATTGCCGTAAGCCTCCGTCACGCCATGCCGGTGGCTCGTGTGGAATTAACGCATCGTTCTCCGTGGGAGCTACTGGTCGCCACAGTTCTATCGGCACAGTGCACGGACCAGCGTGTGAATCAAGTGACGCCGACACTATTCGGGCAATATCCAACACCGCAAGCCATGACAAAGGCGATGCCGACGGAGCTGGAAGCATTGATCCGATCAACCGGTTTTTTTAAGAGCAAGGCGAAAAACTTGATCGGCTGTGCGCAGGTCATAACGGATCGGTTTAAGGGACAAGTTCCCGACACAATGGAAGCACTCACGTCGATACCTGGTGTTGGGAGAAAAACAGCCAACGTGCTCCTTGGAGCCGTGTTTGGAAAACCGGCTATTGTGGTTGATACGCATGTGAGACGGGTGGCCAACCGATTGGCCCTGACCCATTCAAGTGATCCCGAGCAAATCGAGTGCGATCTGCAATCGCTGTATCCCCAAAGCCAGTGGACGGATGTGTCCCAACGGTTGCTCCTTCATGGCCGGTATGTGTGCCTCGCACGGAAGCCTCGCTGTTGTGTTTGTCCGATTTACGATCTTTGTGAGTGGGAAGGAAAACTTCAGAAATGATTAAGAGCATGACAGGCTTTGGTCGGCGACAGGGGACATGGTCCGACGGAACCGTCAGCGTTGAAGTGAGATCGGTCAACCATCGATTCCTCGAAACATCCATTCGCATGCCGAGGTCGATGAGCGGGCTCGAAGAACGCTTCAAGAAAGCGATCCAACAACATTGTGGACGTGGAAGAGTCGAGCTTACGGTGTTGCTACAGGGTAGCCGAGGAAGCGCTCGTGCGGTGCAACTTGACGTTGAACTGGCGAAACAGTACCATCGTGCCCTTCATACACTTCAGCGCACGCTGAAACTTAAAGGCTCCATTGATATCGGACTGATGGCGGGGTTCCGCGACATCATAGCTCTTTCTGAGCAGCCGACCGACGATCCTAAGCTCACAAGGGTGGTGGAGAAACTGGGGCTAGGCGCGGTGTCGGATATGACGAAGATGCGGGAGAAAGAGGGGGGCTTGCTTGCACAGGATATCCTGGCTCGACTTGATCAGGTGCGTGAATGCAGGAGTGCAGTATCGTTCCGTGCTCCCCTTATTGCGCAGGAAACCTTCGACCGTATGAAGCAGCGAGTGGAAAAATTGTTGGGAGACCCTATCCCCGACCTCCCTCGGCTCAATCAGGAGCTGGCCCTCTATGCAGACCGGTGCGACATTACGGAAGAATTGGTTAGGCTGGACACGCATATGGTACAGTTTGAGTGTGTGCTCAAAGGCACCGAACCGGTGGGGAAGACGTTGGATTTTCTACTTCAGGAGATGGGTCGGGAGGTCAATACCATTGGATCAAAAGCCAACGACGCGGAGATCAGGACCAACGTCGTGCGAATGAAGGCCGAGCTTGAGCGGGTGCGCGAACAGATACAGAATGTCGAATGAACACCGCGATTACCACAAGTAACGAACCTCCGGGTGTGACGGGGAATCGGCAGGCTTCTGAACGCCGGGGAATCCTGTACATTATTTCAGCCCCTTCAGGAGCGGGAAAAACGACCTTATGTAAACAGATCGCGGCATCGGTCTCAGGGCTGTGGCATTCTGTGTCGTTTACGACTAGAAAGCCACGCTCAGGAGAAGAACACGGACGTGAGTATTTCTTTATCGAAGAGAACGTATTTCACGATATGATTGCGAGAAATGAGTTCTTGGAATACGCACATGTGTATTCCAACTGGTACGGAACACCGCTGAAGCCCTTAATGGATAAGATGGACCAGGGCATCGATGTCTTGCTGGAAATCGACGTCCAGGGCGCGCTCCAGATTAAAAAGAAATTCGGCGATGCCGTCTATATCTTTATCCTCCCTCCATCGATGGACATCCTGCGCGCTCGACTCCAAGGTCGCGGGTCCGATTCTCAAGAGGAGATTGTTCGCCGATTGCAAAAAGTAAGGGAAGAAGTCTGGAGTTTCAGAGAATACCATTACATTGTCCGCAACGTTGATCTGACGCAGTCTCTCCATGAGCTGCAAAGCGTTTTCGTGGCGGAACGTCTGAGAACCAAGCGAATGGATATGCATTGGCTTGAGCGAAGCTTCATGCTTGAGAAAGATGCAAAATTGTCGGAAAGGGAACCGTCAACCACTCTATAGCAAGGGGGCAAGACCTATTATGATCGACATGCTGAGTTTGTTGCCGCAATATACGTCCAATGAATTTGATTCGCGCCATCGACTGGTCATCGTCGCCTCACAGCGGGCGAAGCACTTGACTCAAGGTGCTAAGCAAGCCGGGTCCTCTCGCTTCACAAAAGAAACAACCATCGCGCTTGACGAGGTACTAAGAGGTTTTGCCAAGTATTTGACCGGCAAGGAGGCTCGCGATGCGATGAAGGAAGCGAAACGAGGAAAAGAGGGGGAAACCGAGCGGATAGCGATGATGACTGGAGAGGACGCCCGCGAAATCAAGAAGGAGCTCAGTGTGTACGTCGATGATACGGTACAGCCGACGGCGGCTCCGGCTGAGGAGTAAAGATTGGACGAAACACAATCACCGGCACATCTGTGGGGTAAGCGGCTTACCCTTGGAGTAACCGGAAGCATCGCCGCGTATAAAGCGGTTTGCTTGCTTCGAGCCTTTGCGCGTGAAGGGGCCACTGTCTCGGTGGTGATGACTGAGGCCGCCACGAAATTTGTGACTCCCCTTACGTTTGAAGTCCTCTCCGGAAAGCGGGTCACGACGGGTCTTTTTGAATCTCATGAAGAGATGGCTCATCTCATCGTCCCAGGGCAAGCCGACGCAATTGTTGTTGCGCCGGCTACTGCAAATGTTTTGGCAAAGGCGGCGCTTGGCCTGGCGGATGATCTGTTGAGCACGATGCTATTGAATGCTCGGTGTTCCGTGATTGTGGCTCCTGCCATGGACGGGGACATGTGGGCACATCCCACGGTTGTGCAACATGTTCAGCTGCTCCGCGCCCGCGGAATCGTTGTCCTTGATCCTGAGGTGGGTCCGCTGGCATCAGGTCAAGTGGCACAAGGGAGGCTTCCAGCAGAGTCAAGAATATTGGATGCCGTTCATAAGGCACTGTTTCCTCAGCTGGATTGGCAGGGACAGCGGGTGTTGGTATCCGCGGGCCCGACTCATGAACCAATTGATCCGGTTCGGTTTATTTCCAACCGCTCCTCCGGGAAAATGGGGTATGCCATTGCAGAAGCCGCAAGGGATCGAGGCGCCGAAGTGGTCTTGGTTACAGGGCCTTCCTCTCTAACGCCTCCTCCAGGGGTCACCACCGTTTCAGTCAACACCGCGAGCGAGATGAGCGACGCGTTGAGTCGGCATTTCCAGTCCTCTACGGTTCTGATCATGGCTGCAGCGGTCGCAGACTTCCGCCCAAGAATGCCGGCTGGGCAGAAGCTCAAGAAACAGGGTAAATCTGCGCTGGTGCTCGAACTTGAATCCACTCCGGACATTCTCGCGATGTTGTCCGCACGCCGGACCTCGCAAATTGTGGTTGGTTTCGCAGCAGAGACGGAACAAGTCTTATCTCATGCGGCAGACAAGTTGAGAGGGAAAGGATTGGATCTTATCATTGCCAACGATGTCGCCCAAGCGGGAAGTGGGTTTGGCAGTGACGACAATGCGGTCGTCATGCTTTCGGCCACAGGCGAACAGAAAGCCTTCGGCCCGATGCCCAAGCGCCGTCTGGCCGACGAAATTCTGACGACCGTGCGCGAACTGTGCCTGACAGCACCTCGTCGCGCGTCCCTGGTAGAGGGAGTCGAGCTATGACCTCAGGTTCAAGAAAAACGGATAATGCCGCTGTAATTGATCAGTTGGCCTTGGCCTTAGCGAAAGAGCCAAGGTCTAAGGTCTTCATCCCGCTGGCAGAAGAATACGGCAAAGCCGGCATGTGGGAGAAGGCCGTTGCTGTTCTTGAAGATGGGTTGAAGACGTATCCAAATTTCATCACGGCCATGGTGGCATTAGGTCGCGCATATGAGCAGATGAACCAACCAGTCAAGGCTAAGGCCATTCTTGAAGAAGCCATAAAGTTGAGCCCTGACAATCTTCGTGCCCATCGAACATTAGCGAAGCTCTACGCGGCTCAAGGGGCCAAGGAAGCGGCCGTTCGGTCGTGCGATGTTATTTTATCCATGAACCCATACGACCAGGAAGCGTTATCCCTTCGCGCCGGGTTCGACGTACCGATGGTTCATGGTGCGGCACAATCGCAAAGACAATTGCATGCCAAGCCGGTAAAGACCGCTAGCTTTGAATCTGACCGGCTTGGCGATGGGAACTTGGCATGCGCATTAAGCGATGCGATCTCGGCAACCAAAGCTGAAACCAACGGGGCGTCCGGTAGCGCACCCAGTTCGGAAGAAAGACTTGTTCAGACAGCCGGTTGCACGGACCACGCCTCAGACAAAACGAAAAGCGCAGTGATCGCACAGCTTGAGCAGTGGCTGAACTCGGTCCAGACACGTCGACGAAATCCCCAAGCCTCCTCTCGACTCGACTCCTAAACTCCCCTCATGACTTCAACGGTTTGACCCTCTAGGAGTGTGCTGATAGAATGCCGCCTTTGGCGTGGCGGTGTGAGACAGCTATAGAGGGGAGGTATCCCACGCGACATGCGCATCTTAGTCCTTCACGGTCCGAATCTGAACCTGTTGGGTCATCGGGAGGAATCCATTTATGGGACGGCGACTCTTGATACGATCGATGCGTCGCTGATCAAGTTGGGTAAGGAACTTGGGGCTGAACTTGTCATCTGCCAGTCGAATCTTGAAGGGGAATTGGTGAACTGGATTCAAGAAGCGCGACGAGGCTACCACGGCATTATCATCAATCCAGCGGCCTATACTCACACCAGTATCGCGATACGAGATGCGCTGGCCGCCGTTGATTTGCCGACCATTGAGGTTCATCTATCAAACATCTATCGGCGTGAAGAATTCAGGCGACATTCGTATGTGTCGGGAGTTGCATTGGCACAGATCTCTGGGTTCGGTGTGGCTGGCTATCTGTTGGCCTTACGAGGACTGTGCGAACAAATATCTGCTACCGGATCAAAACGTTCTGCTGATGAGAGTGCCTCAGGAAGCGGAGCGAAGACAGGCGCTCGGTAAAGGTATGATCAAGCTGTCCGTTGCTTTTTTAATGACAGGAGGGAGTAGCGAGTGATTTCTACGGTGGATTTTCGCAGCGGGGTGCGTTTGATGGTTGAGGGGGAGCCTTTTTATATCGTCGAGTTTCAGCATGTCAAGCCCGGTAAAGGCGGTGCCTTCGTACGTACGAAGTTGAAAAGCTACCTCTCTGGAAACCTGTTGGACCGAACGTTTCGCTCTGGAGAACGGTTTGAAGAGCCCGATTTGGAAGAGCGCGACATGCAGTTCCTCTACGCATCCGGAAATTCATACACGCTGATGGATACCGAGACGTACGAGCAATTGACGTTTGAAAAGAGTCAGTTGGGAGAGAATGCCGATTTGTTGAAAGAAAATATGATCGCCAAGATTCTCATCTACGAGCATCGTCCGATTGCCGTCGAGTTGCCGAACTTTATTGAGCTCAAGGTCGTCGATGCGGAGCCCGGTGTGCGGGGAGACACTGCCTCTGGAGGAACCAAGCCGGCGGTCGTGGAAACGGGGGCGACGATCAAAGTTCCGCTCTATTTGGAGGTCGGCACCGTCATTCGGATTGATACTCGCACCAGATCCTATGTGGAGCGTGTTCGGTGAGCCGTCGTCGATCTATTCAATCCAAGACTAAGACGCGTCGGATTCTGTTGACCCAGACAACGAACGAAACGAGCCCTGAGATCTTACTCACAGGGGATTCCACCAAGCAAATCCAAGAACTCATCGATTTGCTTCGGCGCAATAATTTGACCGAGCTTGAGTATGAACGACAGGGTGTCCGCATCCGCGTCCGTCACGAATTGGTAGCCAGACCTCTCGCGACTTCAGCGCAGGAGTCTGTCCAACCCCCGCCTCAGCAACCGATGCATTCTGCTTCAGTCACGGCGCCAGCATTGGACGCAAGCACGGGTTTTGTGACCGTCACATCCCCAATTGTCGGCACGTTTTACCGATCTCCCTCACCAGACGCCGATCCATATGTTGAAGAGGGGGAGTTTGTGAAGAAGGGCCAAGTGCTGTGCATCGTCGAAGCGATGAAACTCATGAACGAAATTGAGTCCGAAGTGGACGGTCGCCTTGTCAAGATCTTGGTGGAAAGCACAAAGTCAGTGGAATATGGTCAGGTACTGTTTCTTATCGATCCCAAAGCCGCCTCATAGGTCATTCTAAGGGCTGTTCTCGCCATCGTATCGGAGCCGAGACGTGTTTAAGAAAGTTCTGGTTGCCAATCGCGGAGAAATCGCGCTGAGAGTGATCCGCGCTTGTAAAGAACTCGGCATCAAGACCGTGGCCATTCATTCTGAGGCAGATGCGCTTGCGCTGCACGTTCGAGCAGCCGACGAAAAAGTCTGTGTCGGCCCGGCCGAATCGGCATTGAGTTACCGAAATATTCCCAATGTTTTGAGTGCTGCAGAGATTACGGGTGTCGACGCCATCCATCCGGGGTACGGATTTCTGTCGGAGAACGCCCATTTTGCGGAAGTTTGCGAGTCAATCGGCGTGAAGTTTATCGGACCGAGCTCAGAAAATATCGCCATGATGGGGGATAAGGCGAAGGCGCGGGAGATCGTGGCGAAGCGAGGCCTTCCGGTCACGCCCGGGAGTCCAGGCGAATTGCGCAGTGAGGAGGACGCGTTGCAGGCGGCGCAGAAGATCGGCTTTCCCGTCATAATTAAAGCTACGGCCGGAGGGGGAGGGCGAGGCATGCGTGTCGTCAACAAGGCCGACGACCTGAGCCGAGCCTTTCAGGCTGCCCAAGCTGAAGCAAAAGCGACCTTCGGTAATGACGGTGTGTACCTCGAGCGGTACTTTCTAGAACCGCGTCATATCGAAGTGCAGATTTTGGCTGATCACCACGGTCGGGTGGTCCACCTCGGAGAACGAGACTGTTCCATTCAACGGCGACATCAAAAATTGGTTGAGGAAACCCCCTCTCCCGTGGTCGATGACAAATTGCGCCGGGAAATTGGTCGAGTAGCTGTGGAGGCGGTGAAGGCTGCGCATTACCGAAACGTGGGCACGGTAGAATTTTTACTCGACAAAGATCGTCAGTTCTATTTCATGGAAGTCAATACACGCATCCAGGTGGAACACCCAATCACCGAAATGGTGACCGGCGTAGATCTGATTAAGGAGCAAATCCGTTTGGCGGCCGGTCATCCGCTTTCTATTCGCCAACAGGATGTTATTCTTACGGGACACAGTCTGGAGTGTCGTATTAATGCCGAGGATCCCGAGAAATTTACGCCCTCTCCAGGAGTCATCACCAAGTACAGTTCTCCGGGAGGGTTTGGAATCCGGGTCGATTCAGCCATGGAGTCAGGCTCCGTCGTCGTTCCTTACTACGATTCCATGATTGCAAAGCTGATCACCCATGGCCGTGATCGACAGGAGTCAGTGGCTCGTATGCAACGGGCGCTCGGCGAGTTTATCATCGAAGGTATCAAGACCACGATCCCGCTTCACCGGCGAATCCTCGATGATCCCGAGTTTCAAAAAGGCCATGTGTCGACGACGTTCTTGGAACAGTTCCTGGCAGGATAAGTCGCGAGTTCTCTCTCCTACATCGCTGTGTAGGACGGTTGTCCTCTCAAGAGCGCATTTCTTGGTAGCCTTCTAGACTCGTGTTAAGCTGAGCATCTGTTGTGGAGCGGACGTCGGCCCGTTGCAGACGGCGAAGGTGAATCCGCTATGACCTTCCTGTTAGGATAAGTGCACTCAGAAGTGGAGCATATGCGACGGATCGGATTCATCATGGGCATCGTGGCCATCGGACTTGCAATCGGAGGATACGTATTTTTTAACGGGGAAAGGAAGGCGCCTGTCCGATACCGAACTGCAGCAGTCGAACGCGGTGAGGTCATTTCCGTCGTCAGTGCGACCGGTACAATCAATCCGGTGGTCGCTGTTCAGGTAGGCACGCAAGTGTCGGGGATGATCAAGAGCCTCCACGCCGATTTTAACTCGCGTGTGAAGGCCGGTGAAACGGTCGCAGTCATTGACCCCGAACCGTTCAAAGCTCGTCGAGAACAGGCGGCCAGTAATCTGGAAATGGCGCGATCGAACGTAGCGCGATCCAACGCCGATCTGGCGCAGCGAAAACGAGAACTGGACCGTGTTCAATCACTGTTGCCACAGCAGTTTGTTTCACAAAACGACGTCGATGTTGCACTCACGAATTTTCAAAGCGCAGAAGCACAGTTGCGGGTCGCTGCGGCGCAGGTCAAGCAAGCAGGAGCAGCGTTGAATGCGGCTGAGTTGGAGCTGAAATATACGGTTATTCGGTCGCCTGTGGACGGTATTGTCGTTGCCCGGAATGTAGAGGTCGGCCAGACGGTCGCGTCCAGTTTTGCCACGCCCAATCTGTTTCTGATTGCCCTCGATTTGACCAAAATGCAAGTTGATACCAATGTGAGTGAGTCGGACATTGGAGGGATGACCGAAGGGAAGGGAGCGATGTTCACCGTCGATGCCTACCCTGGGGTGACCTTTACCGGTATCATCAAACAGGTGCGACTCGCGCCCATCAACGTCCAGAATGTCGTCACCTACAACGTAGTTGTCAGTGTGGAGAACAAGGACTTACTGCTAAAACCCGGGATGACTGCGAATGTATCGATTATCGTGGCCAAACGAGACCAGGTGCTCAAGGTTCCCAATGCAGCTCTCAGATTTGTGCCTCCGAAGGGCGACGGGAGTCGTCGGGAGGTCGATGGGCAGGCAGCAAACCGACATGGAGGCGGTTCGTTCAAGATGGATGATGGAACGATGCTGTCGAAAACTATCTGGACGCAGGTAGAAAGCGGCGATCTCGCCCCTCTGTCGATCCAAACGGGTATTTCGGACGGTGTCACCACTGAAATACTGTCCGACGGTCTCCGGGAGGGAGATCTTGTTGTTGTCGGTATCGAACAACCGTTCGGCGAGCGGAAAGGTAGCGAATTGCCGCCTGGGTTCGGGAACCAGCAACGCCCGCGCTCTCGATGAAGCATCCGGTAGGCTCAAGGACGGTGTTTGAGCGTCGTTCGTTGGCGGGCGCGGACAAAGCACTTTTACCCACATTTTTCGCCTTGATGATCCTCGTTGGTTCGTAGGATGACATAGATCTGTGAATTCATTGATCGTCGGCGAAGATATTTGGAAGGTCTATCGGGTCGGAGATGTCGAGGTGCAAGCTCTGCGCGGGGTGAGTGTCACCATCGAACAGGGGGAATTTGTCGCGATCATGGGGTCGAGCGGGTCCGGTAAGTCTACGTTGATGAACATTCTCGGTTGTCTGGATCAACCGACAAAGGGGAAGTACCGGTTGAACGGCGTCGAGGTCGGACGTTTGCGGCCGGACCGGTTGGCAGAGATCCGGAATCAGCAAATCGGCTTTGTTTTCCAGAGCTTCAATCTTATTCCTCGCACCAGCGCCCTGGAAAATGCTCAGTTGCCCCTGTTCTACAGAGGCCTTTCTCTGAAAGAGCAGCGCACGCTCGCGTCGGCTGCGCTCGAACGCGTCGGATTAAAGGGACGCGAGCATCACTCCCCCACGCAACTTTCCGGCGGCCAACAACAACGGGTGGCGATCGCTCGGGCTCTGGTGACGTCGCCCTCTTTGTTGCTGGCCGACGAGCCAACAGGAAACCTCGATACAGAGTCCAGCCGGGAAATCATGGGGATTCTAGAAGGATTGAATCGGGACGGTATGACGGTGATCCTGGTCACGCACGAAGTGGATGTGGCTGCCTATGCTTCGCGGGAATTCGTCATCAAGGATGGTCAGGTCCTGAGCGATCGAACGGTCAAGGGGCGGTCCCAAGCAGTGGGAGCGTAAATGCTGGCGTTTGTATGGCTGACGGTGATCACCGCGCTCAGAGTGCTCCGGCGAAACCGGCTGCGGGCCGGATTGACCATGCTGGGAATCGTCATCGGTGTCGGCGCCGTCATCGCCATGGTCAGTATCGGTGAGGGCGCCAAGCAGGCTGTGCAGAAGCAAATCGCTTCGATGGGCACAAACGTGATCCTCATTTGGCCGAGCGCCATCGTTGTCGGCGGCGTGCGGAGCGCGCAAGGCGGCGCCGTCACGCTGACCGTTTCAGACGCGCTGGACTTAAAAAGGAAAGTCCCCTTGTTGTCTGAGACGGGTTGGTACCGGCGGGATGCAATGCAAATCGTGAACGGCAACCGCAATTGGAACTGCTCGGTGTACGGAGCGTCTCCCGGATATCTCAGCATACGTGACTGGTCCTACAGTAGTGGAGGGCCGTTTACTCAGACCGATATGGATAGCGCGGCCCGTGTGGCCATCCTCGGACAGACCGTGGTCGACAATCTCTTTGATCCCGGCGAAGAACTCGTCGGCGCCGCCATTCGCATCAACCACATCCCATTCCGGGTCATCGGAGTGTTTTCTCCGAAAGGACAGAACTCGTACGGCTCCGATCAGGACGACGTCGTCTTCATTCCGTTTACAACCGGTGAGCGAAAGGTTCTTGGCACGCCGTTTCTCGGATCGGTCGGAGCCATCTCCGCATCCACGGATCGGCTTGAGGACATCGAGGATGCGGTCAAGGAAATTCGAGCGGTCATGCGGGCGCGGCATCGCTTGGAAGATGAGCAGCCTGATGATTTTACGATCAGGACGCAAGTCGATATGGGGAAAATACAGGAGGGCACGAGTCAAACCTTGACGGTCATGTTGATGGCCATTGCATCCGTTTCACTACTCGTTGGAGGTATCGGCATCATGAACATTCTGCTCGTCTCTGTGACGGAGCGGACAAGGGAAATCGGAGTTCGGATGGCGGTCGGGGCCAAGCGAGCCCATATCCTGATACAGTTCTTGATCGAGGCTATGACGCTCAGTATGGTCGGTGGTTGTATCGGCATCCTATTCGGGGTGTTGGCGGCCCGCTTGACGACTGTGATTGCCGGTTGGCCGACCATTATTTCAAGCGATACCGTTGCCGTCGCTTTTGTGTTTTCCGTCGTGGTAGGCCTATTCTTCGGTTTATATCCTGCCAATAAAGCCGCTCGACTCAACCCCATCGAAGCGTTGCGCTACGAATAGGGTTGCAATCATCCGCACAAGGCCCCTCAAGGATCCATCCCGATGACTCTTTCAATCGCCCGAGGTTGAGGTTCATCGGTTTGACGTGCGAGGTCGACCACCAAGGGTGTGAGGTACTCGGTACCCCCTGGTTGATGGGTGATGGTGACGATCGGTTGATGCAGTTTCTCCTGATTGAGTTCTGTGACCACTGCCAACTCTTGTGTGTTCAGTCGCACATGACTGTGGACCGGATAGATACCGACTCTCGCAATAAATGACGACAAGACTCGTTGATCGAGCTTGCCTTGTTGAGCTTCTTGATACAAGCGTTGGAACGTTTGGTGCGGAGTGAGCGGAGCAGTCCCGCCGAATCCCGTTATCAAGTCATCGTATCGATCCACGGCGATCAGGATGCGGGTGCCGTCTGAGGTAAACTGTCCTCGTGACTCTTTCGGGTAGCCGCTGTCATCGAGATAGACATGATGATTCGCGATGAGATGCAGTATGGCAGCCTCAATCCGGTCTTGTCGCTCCAACATAAGCACCGCGCGGCGGGGATGGGTTTCCAATTCTTGTTGGTCGGCCTTGGAAAGTCCTGACGCGGCGTGGGCATGGCGGACAACGGCAGGCCGGATCTGTAGGAGCCCGATATCATGCAGGAGAGCGGCGGTCGCAAGCTCTTGCAGTTCCAGGGGGTTGAATTGGAATGCCTGTCCTAAGACCAGGGACAGCGTACAGGTGGCCAGCGCATGCCGGCTGAGAGTGGAGTCGCCCGCCCGGTTTTGGCTCAATGCCATGAAAATGGCGGAGTCAGTGAGAGTTCTCATCGCGATCGTGATTTCTTGAACGGCTTCGGCTGCCTGCTGAGGGTTGACGGTCCCGGTTTTGGTGATGGTCGTATAAACGGATTGTACAGCTTGATCCATCTGTTGTTTGGCCAGCTTGGCCTGAGCATATTCTTCGTTGAGCTGAGCCAAAGGCTTGGGTTGCTTCATGCTCAAAAGAGGTGCCGCCACGGTCGGGCAATGCGTTGTGTCTGATACTTGAGGGGACTGGGAACCGATTCCTTGGTCGAGATCGATGTCGACCATCTTCACTCCTGCCCGTACCAATTTTTCAATCTGTGAAGGATGCTCGATTAGAAATGAATGGCGGAGGAAGGGAGAGCGGAACCACGAAAGGTCCAAATGGGCGACGTACATTCCGATCTGAAGCTCACGGACAGAGACGCGGGTTCTCGCCATCGGGCTCCGGTTACAAGTAATGAGGTTGCAGAAACACCTCCTTTGAGGTATCGGCACCGAGGGCAGATACCTGTAGCTGAGTAATGGTTACGCTGAGTGGTCAGTCCGAGTGATCAGGCGGGTGAAGGAACGAGAGAGTGAGCTCGATGCGAGGGTCGGCTTTGTCGACCTGTTTGTACAGATGGGTTTCAACGATGCGATTGTCATTTAAGCCAAGCCCTTCGCAGACCGCATCTTGGGCGATCTTAAGACCGCCATCGAGGTCGCGTCGTAAGGCGGAGGCAAAAAAGAACCGGATCGTGAGCGCGAGCGGTCCAGATCGAAGCCGATCCCGCAAGGAGCATCGAGCAGGGGACTGGGCCACGACCAGCCACACTTGCTGGCCGACGTATGTTTTATACGCACGTCCGGCAGAGGACAACAAACGGCGTCCATTCACCGATGCGTATTGATGATTGATGCTGGGAGGGACAGGCAATGTAACCGTGAGCATGCTCGATGTGATAATAGGCGGGTGGGATGGATTCCGAACGACCAGCTTGGAGTTCAATGGAGCGAGCGTCGGCGCTACGGCCGAACCATTGTGGGGCACGGGTGTCGTTGAGCTTGGCCGTGATCGCTTGTGTATCCGCTGGATTGCTGTGGGAGGGCGTAGTCTCAAAGAGAAGACGGTGTGGCGACGTCGGTGTGATGGCATGGACCCGAGCTAGAGGAGGTTCATGATCTTAGCCATGTTCTGCTCATACCGATCTTCCGTACGGGCGATATATCGACGCCAGTCACTTGGGTTCCAGATTTCCATTCGGTGATACAGGCCGACGAGTATGATCTCTTGATCTTCATCGACAGGAACCAATTTTCGCAAACGACCAGGAATCAGGATTCGCCCGGTCTTGTCGATGTCCGATGATCCGGCTTCGGAGACGACAAAGTGCATAAACAGGCGACTTTGGTCTTCGTCCAGAGACGTCCTGGTTCGTTCAAGGACCTTCTCCCATTCTCTCGTGGAATAGATCAGGAGCGACTGTTCCGGACCTTTCAGGAACATGACCGTCTGGCCCTCGGCCTCGATCTGCTCGCGGATTGGTGAGGGGACGATGAATCGCCCTTTCTCATCAACCTTGCAAAGGTATTCACCGGCAAACATTGAGATATCCTGTGTTTAGGAATTCACGGCGGTTCTGGTTCGGTCGCGGATCCATTGCTCGAGATCCGAACGTACAAATCGCCATTCCTTTCCCAGCTTGAAGGCTGGAATCTGCCGACTTCGAAGATAGCGGTAGAGGGTACGTTGAGTAATCTTGAGATGGCGACAGGTTTCGGTCGCTGTCATGAGTTCGGTTTTCGGAGCCTTGCTCATCACTCCACCTGTTACTAGAGCGAGGAACATTCATACTGCCTCCAGTACTGCGCTATTCTAGAGACCGCAACAGGAATGTCAAGCGAAAGTATATGACATTACAGGTCAAAGGCCGTCAGTTCCGTCTGGTACTCCTTCACCATCTTCGGATTGCTCCATTATCGCTTCGATATCGTCGACGTCCTCTCCCATTTCCTGCCCCATTTTCTTCATCAAGCGGGCGACGCTCCGAGGATCATTCTCATCAATGCCTCCGAGGGTAGCTGGATCTGAGAGCGATTCGAGGCGAGCTTCTTCGGACTTGGGAGCGGCAAATCGCGACAGGAGGCGTTCCAACTTGGAGCTGCCACAGTGCCGACAGACAATCGATCTGGGATGGCGAGGGTTCATGATCAGGAACGAACTTCGTCTGCAGCACTCCTGACAGGAGTACTCGTAAATTGGCATGGGTTTCCCTCCAAATGGTTCAAAAGGGGTATGGATGCTGAGCCAGGATTCGGTCGGGGACGATATCAGTACCCACGGTTCGGCTTAATGTGATAACGAATACGTCGGCAGACCCAGCTCTACGCAAGACTTTTGCACATTCATTCACCGTGGTGCCGGTCGTGAAGACATCGTCGATGAGCAGAATGCGCATATTGAGGATCGCATCGGGGCGTCGGACAGCAAACGATCGCCGAAGGTTTTTTTGACGGCTCTTCCGTGACAAGGTGGTCTGGGGCGGTGTAGGAACGGTACGGATCAAATTGGTATATACCACGGGAATATCGAGGTGACGTCCGATGTGATCGGCAAGAAGCAGAGACTGATTGAATTCTCGCTCACGAAGCCTCTGAATGTGTAGGGGTACCGGCATGATCATATCTACAGTATTGAGTGGAGGAAGTCGAGCCATCATGAGCCCGGCAAGTGGAGCCGCGAGTGAAACTTTGCCCTGGTACTTAAAGAGGCGGATTGCATGTTGGAGCGGAGGCAGATAAGGGTACAGCGTCCAGGCCCTCGTATAAGAAGGCGGACGTACAGCGCAGGGTTGGCAGACGTGATGGGGGCTGTAGGTCGAGGCGATGGAAGAAGGGAAGGGGTGGTCACAACGGGCGCATCGAGCGTCAGGCATGGGCGAAATCGTGCTCCAACAATCAGAGCAAAAATGCGGGATCGGGTCATCTTTCAGACATGAGCTGCAACTCGCACAATGAACAGGAAGAAGGAACCTCATCGCACGGCGCGCGAGACGTGGGACCAATTCTGTCACATGATTGACCATTGAGAATTCTTGATTCTTGCTTGCTCTCACCCCCTCTTTATGGCGAAGAGCCTGCCGGTGTCAAGGTTGTCCGCTTCCGATTTATTGTGCTATACGAAGAAGAATGACCGGGTACCCAGGTGATCAATTGCCGGAGCGAGCGGACCGTCCATGGTGACATTGAGACAACTTTCGAAAACCTATTCGCGTGGCGAAGCCATGGTCACGGCTTTGCACGATGTGAGTTTAGAGATTAAGGTCGGCGAATTCTGCGCGTTCGTGGGTCCCAGCGGCTGCGGGAAAAGTACCCTTTTGAACCTTGTTGCGGGCTTGGACCTGCCTACATCGGGAGAGATTGTGCTGGATGGGCGATCCACCAAGAATCTGACCAGTTACGAGTGGACGCAGCTCAGGCGTGAAACGATCGGGATCGTTTTCCAAGCCTTCCATTTGGTTCATGGTTTGACGGCTGAAGAGAACATTGCGCTGCCCTTGATGTTGCGCGGAGAAAATGGGCGGGAGATCGCAAAACGGGTGGAGGATATGTTGGATAGGGTGGGGATGAGACACCGGCGTGGACATCGACCCGCCGAATTATCCGGTGGAGAGCAACAAAGAATCGCGATCGCGCGGGCATTAGCCCATGGCCCCCGTCTCCTGTTGGCTGATGAACCGACAGGAAATATCGATTCTCATCAAGGAGCAGGTATTATGGCGCTCATTCGTGAACTGGCGATATCTGGAGGGCAGACGGTGCTGCTGGTGACCCACAGCGTGCAGGCCTCACAATCCGCCGACTATGTGTGGACGATGCGAGATGGACAGCTGATTTCACGCACTGAACGTAGGACCGAACTGGTAACCCCGTGATCGACCTCTCCACAACGATCGCCGGCGTGACCTTTCCCAGCTGTTTCATGAATGCGTCGGGAGCGCTGTGTGTCACAGGGGAGGAACTCGAGGCCCTCGGGAAATCCCGGGCGGGAGCGATCGTCACGAAGTCGATGACGATGGAGTCACGCCAAGGCAACCCTACGCCACGGTATTATGGATTTCCCGGAGGATCGATCAATTCGATGGGCCTTCCCAACCTTGGCTATAGAGCCTACGCTGAGTTGATCCCTCACCTCAAGCGGTTCGGAAAGCCGGTTATCGCCAGCGTGGCTGGACTCAGAGAGGAAGACTTTCCGACCATTGCGGAAACAATCAATGCAGTTCAGCCGGATCTCATCGAGGTCAATTTATCTTGTCCGAATATTCCAGGTAAGCCTCAAATTGGCTACGATCCAGAAGCTTCCGAACGGGTCCTTAGGAAAATTCGGCCCAAGATATCGGTTCCGATGGGAGTGAAGTTACCCCCGTACTTTGATCCGGCGCATCATGAAGCCATAGGGAAGGTACTCGGGCGTTGCGGAGTCGACTTTCTCAATATGATCAATTCCGTGGGCAACGGTTTGGTTGTCGATCCGGAACGCGAAACCGTCGTCATTAAACCGAAAGGAGGGTTCGGCGGGTTAGGTGGACGACTGATCAAGCCGGTGGCATTGGCGAACGTCCGTGCCTTCTACAAGTTTTGGGGGGGGAAGATCCCGATCATCGGAACCGGAGGGATTGTGGAGGGAATCGATGTGTTCGAACATTTCCTCTGCGGGGCTTCAGCGGTTCAAATCGGGACCGTGTTGGTGGAGGAAGGGCTGGGTGTATTCGGCCGACTGGAAGCGGAATTGACCGCTGTCCTGACAAGAAAAGGATACCGGTCGATTCTCGAATGCCGAGGACGGCTCAAGGAATTGTGAACCTATTTGTTGCCGAAGTTGCGAGGCAACAAGTTGTTTTGTAGGGCCTGACGCAGGAGTTGGGCGACGTTCCGAACATCGAGTCGGCGCATCAAGTTGAAACGATGCACTTCGACCGTCCGGACGCTGATATCCAGCGATGCGGCGATCTCGCGATTAGTGTGGCCCAAGGCGACCAATCGGAGGATCTCGCGTTGGCGGGGCGTGATCTGCACAGAAGATTTGGGGCGCTGTTCCATTCGGTGGAGCGGACGTGCGGCGGTCTTCTTCTTTCTTGCCATTTGTTCTCCTCTCGGAAGTTGCTATGATTCAGTTTAGCAAACGACCGAAAATGTGTAAACGAAACTACTGATATATGCCGAGCGTGTCAACACGCAGATGGGACTGATAAGCCCATTCCCAGATGGAAGGCCCTCTCACGCTACATGTCTGCCTTTGTAAAGGTGTTACTGCTTCTTCTCAGCTCTCATGTCCGGCAATGGCCGTTACGTACGTTGCTGACGATTGTCGGAGTGGCTCTCGGAGTGTCGGCCTCCGTAGCCGTCCGGAGCGCCAACGTCGACGTGCTCCGATCCTTTGAGCAGGCTGTCATGACAGTGGCCGGTCCAACCACCCTGGAAGTGTCGGGAGGTGAGGCGGGGCTTGATGAACGCATCATTACCAGGGTACGACCCGTCGCTGGCGTGACATCTGCGTCGCCCGTGATTCTACAGACGGCTGTTCGCATGAGGGGGGAACAAACCTACCAAGCAGTGCAAGTGGTGGGTCTTGATCTCTTGGCTGAATCCGATACACGTGGGTTTCGCCTGGACCAACCGGCCAAGGAAAGTCAGTTGCTGAGTATGATCCAGCCGGAGGCGGTGTTTCTGGGAGGCAAATTGGCCGCTGAGTGGAATCTGTCGGTTGATGACCAGGTCGATCTTCTGATGGGGACCAAGCGCCTCACCTGTCTGGTGACAGGGATTCTACAAAATGAATCGGACCGAACCTCATCCTGGGAACGCATGGCCGTCATGGACATTGCTGCCGCACAAATTGCGTTCGGGATGGTCGGGAAGGTGGATCGAATCGATATCGTGACCGACGAAAGAAAGTCCGTCGAAGAGGTGGCACAGAACCTACGAACTGTGCTGCCGCCTTATCTGACGGTGGAGCGGCCGGCTAATCGAACGAGACAGGTTGAGCAAATGGTGCGGGCCTTCCGCCTCAATCTGACGGTATTGAGCTGGGTCGGTCTGTTGGTCGGGATGTTCCTGATCTACAACACGATGGCGTTTGCCGTCGCCCAGAGGAGGCGGGAAATCGGAATCTATCGAGCTATCGGGATGACTCAGTCTCGGGTGATGGTTCTGTTCCTAATGGAAGCGGGGTTATTCGGATTCTTGGGAGGGATCACCGGGAGTGCAGCAGGGGTGGCATTGGCTCAAGAACTGGTGGCGCTGCTCAGCCGAACCATTTCGGATCTCTACGTTCCGGTCGGTGCTGGCGAGGGAGGGCTACGCTGGGCAGGCCAATTCTGGAGCGTTATGATCGAAGGAATCATGATCGGGTGCGTTGTGTCCATGATCGGTGCCATCGGTCCGAGCCTGGATGCCGGCCGCACGGCGACTGTACGGGCGTTGGCTCCCGGAGACTATGAAGCAAGCCGGCAGCTTCGAGTGGGGATGCTTGGCGTGATGGGGTTGGGCTTGCTCCTTGTCACGGGACTCTTGAGTCTGCCGGGACCTATAGGTGGGGTTCCTGTCTTTGGTTATGTGGCGACGTTATCGCTGTTGGCGGGGTTAGCCTGTCTGGCCCCAATCTGTGTCACTGGATGGCGCGGTCGGCGCCGATACGTGGGACGTCAATTTGGAGTACATGGAGTTATGAGGGGGATTGCCGTCGAGCATGCCTCCCGCAGTCCGGGCCGAAACGGAGTCACCGTCTCTGCCTTGATGGTGGGACTGGCGATTATGATCGGTGTGCTTATGATGGTGCGAAGTTTTCGCCATACGGTCGACCTATGGGTCGCCGACACCGTCATGGCCGATTTGGTCGTGGCACCCTCGATGTGGTTGCGAGGTACGGAGGTCGGAAGCGTCGGCCGGAGTCTCCCGCCCGCGTGGTCGAACGTCCTGGTTTCCATCCCTGACGTGGCGGCGGTCGATAGCTATCGCGACGTACGGGTGTCGGTGAAGGGTCAGCAAGTGACTGTCGTATCACGGGATCTGCGGTTGCATGCCCAATGGAGTCGATATCTCGTGCGCAGGGGCGACTCTTCGGAACAGCTCAGACAGGCGGCGGATATCCATGGCCTCCTCGTCTCTGAGGTGTTGGCCAATCGGCTTGGCGTGGAGGAGGGATCGACACTTGACATTATGACGCCGAGCGGCCCCATGCAATTCCCGATCGTGGCCGTGTTCTATGATTACTCGACCGACGGAGGCAAGCTTCTCATGGATCGGGCACTCTACCAGTCGCTCTGGCACGATGATCTGGTCACGGTATTTCCCGTGTACTTGCGAGCGGGATCGAATATTGATCAAGTTCGGGAAAGGATTACCGAACAATTGAGCAGCGAAGTCGGCGGGGGGCTTCCTCCGCTCGTGATCAGTAACACCGAGTTACGGAAGGAAATCCTCGACATCTTCGATCGCACATTTCTTCTGACCTACGTTCTGGAGGCCATCGCGATCGTGATTGCCATGCTTGGGATCGTCAATACACTGGTCACGTCTGTCCTCGAACGTCGCCGGGAGTTTGCCACCCTCCGGGCCATCGGCGGCAGCGCTGAGCAAATTCAACAGCTCGTGTTATGGGAGGCGGCCTACCTTGGTGTGATAGGGATTGCCTTGGGACTTATCGGTGGAGGTCTGCTTTCTCTGTTGCTGATCAAGGTCATCAACAAGCAGTCGTTCGGATGGACTATTCAGATGATTGTTCCGATCGGTGCGCTTATTCAGGCCGTGGCGCTTGCCGTCATTGCAACCTTGGTGGCGGGCTACTTTCCTGCCCGCTGGGCTGCACGGCAACCGATCGTAGAGGGGTTACGGGAAGAATAGAGACTGCGACCTTGAGTCGCCTCAAGCCTTGGCGCTTCGTCCGTACTTCTCCAGCAGAGGTTGAAGGTCTTCTGGGATCGGCATGGATTTGAACGGGGGTACTCGGGCGCCTCCACTATTACCAATCGGAACCCAAATCAGAGAGAACAATAGTGCTCCCAGGATCCTCGGAATCTGGCCGGTAATTTCTACAAAATCGCGACGCCTCCAACCGACCTTGAGCATCCACCAGTGGGTTCTTGCATGTTCAATCGGAAACGATTGTCCTAAAATATGCGCCCGTTCAAGATTGGAAAACGCTGGTTGAAGGTCTCCGGCGTGGTACTGGCTGACCGCCTCCGTCATCTCTGCGTCATAAGCTCGTCGAATCTCGGGGTGCATATCGTTCTTCCAGGACGGGTCTAATCTCCATCACTGTACCTGAGGAATGGATAAGAAACCAGGACGCCAACGTGATAACGGGAAATCCCAACTCCCGATAGGGAATAGATCCGAATCTTGCCCCCTCCCGTCACCGATTCCGCTGAGCGCATTTCTGCCCGAAGCTTTTTGGATTTAGAACTCTATGGCAGGTTAGAGCTTAGTTTCTCGCCGACCAAACTAAGCCATAGCGTATCGCTTGGTAAAAGAGGCGAACAGCCGTATTGCAGGAGGATCGGTGTACACGAGCCCACGTTTATCCCATCGCTTCGAAGATGCCCTGGTCTTTACAACGCGGCTTCATGTCACCCAAACAAGGAAAGGGACTGAAATCCCTTACATCGCCCACCTGTTGGCCGTGTCAAGTCTCGTCATCTCCCATGGTGGAGATGAGGATGAAGCCATCGCGGGGCTGCTCCACGATGCCGTGGAAGACCAGGGAGGGAAGCCGACTTTGGAAAGAATCCGCGCGCGGTTTGGTGAGTGTGTCGCCGATATCGTCAAGGGTTGCACGGACACAGACGTGCAGCCTAAGCCACCATGGCGGGAACGAAAAGAGCGGTACCTCCATCATCTGAGCGCGGCGTCATCGTCGATAAAGCTTGTCGCCGCGGCAGACAAACTTGATAACGTACGCGCCATTATTGCGGACTATCGAAACCTTGGCGACTCAATCTGGGTCAGATTCAATGCCGGCAAGACAGATCAGCAATGGTTCTATCGAGGATGTGTCACTGCATTGGAAGGCGGACCACAGGCGCTCATCCGTGAGTTGGATGTTGCTGTTGAAGGGCTGGAGCGGCTGTAGCTGCAGTGCGCAAATTCTCAGAAAATGACCATACGACGGATATGTAGGGTCTGGAGTTGAGAAATCTTTTCGACCAGTACTCCAAACCTGAAAATCGGCTCATGCGTGCGTTACTGTCAAAATCATGATTTGGATCTGGATAGCTAGTACGAAATGAAGAGAGGGGTAAATGGGAACTCAAAAGTACTCTGTTAATCAGCACCTTCTTGAAACTTTGTTGGCCTGGATACGCTCTGGAGAAATCGCTATTCCGGAGATTCAGCGCCCTTTTGTATGGGACTCGACGAAGGTGCGAGATCTGATGGACTCTCTCTACAAGGGCTATCCGGTTGGATACATCATTGCGTGGAAAAATCCCAGTGTTCGCCTTAAAGACGGCACCTTTTCGTCAGGGAAAAAGGTTCTTATTGATGGTCAACAACGAGTTACCGCTCTCACTGCTGCAATTCTAGGCCAACAGGTAATTAATACCGAATATCAGAAGATACGGGTCAAAATTGCCTTCCATCCCATGGAAGAGCGATTTGAAGTCTTGAATCCAGCGATTCAAAAAGATGTGGCATGGATTCCGGACATTTCCCAGATCTTTTCAGGAGAAGTCGGTTTGATTCGACTTGTGAAACAATATTGTGACGCTAATCCTCAAGCAGCTGAGGAACGAATCGAGGCCAGCCTTGAATGCCTCCGTAGTATTCCTCGAAAGCAAATTGGCCTTATAGAGCTCGATGCCGATCTAGACATTGAAACTGTAACCGAGATCTTTATCAGGATTAACTCGAAGGGAGTCGTCCTTAGTCAGGCTGATTTTGCAATGTCCAAGATTGCCGCCAATGAGTCCTATGGGGGACCACTTTTGCGAAATTGCATCGACTATTTCAGCCACTTGGTTGTAGCACCTGAATTCTATACGCATATATCCGAAGGGGATAAGGAATTTGCCAAGTCTGATTATTTCCAAAAGATCGCATGGCTTCGCAAGGAGACCGACGATCTCTACGATCCTGACTATAGCGATCTCCTGCGGGTGTCATTCACGTCAGAATTTAATCGCGGAAAGTTAGCCGATCTCGTGAGCTTGCTATCGGGAAGAAACTTTGAAACGCGAACGTTTGAAGAGACTATTGCCGAGCGCTCCTTTGCCCAACTCAAAGAGGGGGTGAGCAGGTTCATTAATGAGACAAATTTCAAGCGGTTCTTAATGATCGTAAAGTCTGCAGGGTTTATCGATTCGAGCCTCATTCGATCACAAAACGCACTTAACTTTGCATATATCGTTTATCTCAAGCTCCGCTCAGAGAATTACCACCAAGGAGATATAGAGGGTTATGTTCGGAAATGGCTGGTGCTTTCCCTGCTCACGGGTCGATATTCGGGATCTCCTGAATCTATGTTTGATCTTGATATCAAAAGCATTAGCGAGAAGAAGTTTGCCGCCTATCTGACTGACATAGAGGCCGCTGAACTATCAGATGCATTCTGGAACGTAGGTCTGAGCCAGCAGCTCAATACTGCAACCGCGAATGGTCCCTCATTCAATGTGTATCTTGCTGCTTTGTGTAAGTCGGGTAATAAGGGTTTTCTGTCCAAAGAAATCGCGGTGAAGAATCTCATTGAGGTAAAGGGCGACGTCCACCACGTGTTCCCTAAAGACTATCTAAAAAAAGGTGGGTTAACCAAGGGGCAATACAACCAGGTTGCAAATTACACTTATACGCAAACCGAAATAAATGTGGGGATTGGTAATAAGGCTCCGAATTTATACATGCAGGAGATGCGCAGCCAATGTAAGGGTGGCTCAGTAAAGTACGGGAGCCTAAAATCGTTCGATGCCCTTATGGAGAATCTAGCGGAAAATGATATCCCGGAAGACATATTTGACATGACATTAGATTGTTACCAAGAATTCCTTGAAAAACGTCGGGGTTTGATGACAACTCGAATGAGGGAATATTACCGGACCCTTTGAGGAAAGAGCTTGGACGGGAACCTGGAAGGTGTGCTACTCGATGCTCTCGCTGTAAGTCGATGTTCCTGTGAGGAGCTGGCTGGTATGACGTGCTGCTTTGATCGTAGCAGACTTGTGCTCTGCATTCCCTTCCTCAGTGCCGCCCTGCTGCAGGACTGCATTTCTCAGCCCACGCCGAAGATGCAGGCATTCATGAGCCTTCGTCTAAGAATCTGCCGTATCTTATGAACCGCCCCATGGACGAGCTGTGTGTGACCGGTAAGGACGACACGCTCTGCAGCGACTGTTGGTACGCCTGGACTAGTTACGATCGATAGCAGTTTCACCAGAATATCCCGGCAGGTTACTCAATGAACTGCTCCGCTACGGCGACCCGGACTGGCCGGATTAACTGCGAGGGGGACGAGGCCAGAGTGAATCCCTCGACTACCACAAGATGGACAAGGACTCGCCTCCTTCCTGTGACCTTTCCTCTCACGCCGCCTGGTATGCTGTCTTGACCGACTCGGTGGTTTCGTGAAACCCGGTGGAACGATGTGAGGAGTGGAGCTGATGGCACCTCATTTGCCAAAACCCGATACGGGCGTTCCCTCGCGGTTTCGGATCGCCATCGG
>JARFXO010000011.1 GCA_029194665.1 Nitrospira sp.
CACGCGCCAACCGTTGAAATGAGTACCATTCCCTTGTGAGATTACGCCCAAGATATCAGGAGCAAATTGACGATCACCAATACGATTTCGTATAACTTGAGAAATGTTGCGCATTATTGGGTCCCCCATAATTGAACCACCTTCTTCGTAAAGCACATGAGCCACCATCGTTTGGAGGTTGTCAACAGATGGGTTAATGCAATGGTAGTTATCTGACGGTGGCGCACAGATTGGTGTCAGCGGTGTGGAACTTGGCGTGATCAATCGGGTCGCCGTCAAAACACGAACTGGCGTCCATGTCCGAGACGGAGTTGGTGGTCGCGGAGACGGAGGAATAGTCGGACTGGGTGATGGTGGAATTGGTGTCGGCGTCGGCGTTGGAGTTTGGGGAGGACAGAGAAACGGGATCCATATCCAATCACAAAAACCGTCATCCACCATTCCTATATTGACCGGATCCTGCCCGTCCCCGCCATACAAATAATCCCCCTTCTCATTCGGTGACAACCACAACCCCGTGTCTTGGTTATACCAGCGTCCATGCGCATAATACAAGCCCATATCCAGCGCATCGTTCATGTCAAAATTGAACTTGAGTGGGAATGACATGTAGCCCCACGCGCCATTCCAGTTGTAATATCCTCTGTTGTCGGAGGCATAATTTAAATCTCCCCACGCGCCGTAACTGCGCCAACCCGCACCACCATTCCCATCTTGCGGCACGAACGTGGCATCCCCGCGTCCGTTGTAACGATGATACCACGGTGGAAATTGGTTGATGTAGCGCAAGCCCACGCGTAGTGGTCTGCCGTTGGCATGGAGGTAAATCTCACGCGTAATGTTGCTCCCGTCCTCCACCCACGCCAACCAGTCGCTGTCGCCGACGTAATACAACCATTGACATCCCGACTTTGTATATGCGCGTACTCTTGCAAACACGGGTCAATAGAAAAATTTCATTTCCAATCAAAGATCATCTTGTTCGTTCCCTCGCTTGTTAACTGAGTCACTTGAGATGTTTTTACATCGATCAGATGAATTTCTCCGTTGGAGAATGCTGCGTAATGACTGTCCTTCGACCAAACAATTTCTCCTTGCAAACTCCAGTTTGCGTCAATAAGATATTTTATGTTCTTGTCATTAACATTCAGCAACCCAATCTGTCCTTCTTCCGGCAGCCCCGATATTTTTGGGGATTCCAAAACCATCCAAAAGACAATCCACTGGCCATCCGGCGAAAGAGAGATGTTACCGCCTGAAGATAAACCATAATTCTTTTGAAAGTCGGTAATTTGCCGTACGGTGCGTCCATAGTCGGTTGCTAGAAATATCTCCATGTTATTGTCGCTACCCTTGCCCGAAAATGCAATAGCCTGCCCATTCGTAGTCCACGAGAGATATCTTCTTGCCCCTGCATATTTGGGAATTTTGGGAGGATCCAGTTCAATTTGAGTTTTTTGCTTTAGAGTGTCGCCCTCTAGTTGTAGAGAACCTAAGCCCAAATATGACGTCCTCTCATAACGCGCAATTTCTTGAAAGGCAGAGTGGTTGCGAGACCATTGATAATACCCAACGCCCTGTGCTACTAACGGACGAAGCCTGTCAGTGAGAATGTCGTATCGCTTCCATTTATAGGCATCATTCGGATGGTCAGCCCAATCGTCCCACAGAGTTGCAAGCACCAAAAGGTTCTCATTGAGCCAGACGAAGCCAGGTTCTTCCGAAAACATTTCTATCCTCTTTAGATTGGTGCCGTCTGAATTAATAACCCACATCTGGAAATCCTCATTCGTAGTAGCTGTGGTGAAGGCAAGTTGCTTACCACTTGGAGAAAGACCTGCATCACTGATGAACTCCTCGCTTTCTGTGATAATTTGTTTTTGCTGTTGTATAGGATTGTAGGTTCCGATCTTATGTTCAGGTTCAAGTTCGATGTACCAAATATTTCCTGAACTTGCCTCGTTATTGCAGCTACAAAAAGCGAGACAGGAAAGGAGCGTGAAACCAAATAGAATATGTTTCATTGTGTTAGGCCTTTTAGGGAGTGTGACTTGACTCTCAAGTCACACTCCTTTTTCTTCCTGAATTAGGGCCCCCAGAAAAAATGAATTCCGTAGGGTCGTGTGCAACTGGTGGGGTCAGGGGTTGGGCTTGGCACAGACGGTGATGGTACGGTGGGGCTTGGTTTGCCACATGGGTTTCCAAAGTTCACTCGACCACCAATTGTTTGAACAAGCTCGTCCAGTAACTCATCATGCCTGTACGAGCCACTGAAAATCTTCTGGGCAACCTCAAATCCCCAATCGAACCTATCTCTGTGGGCTGATTTGGTAAGACTATAGCATTCGCTGCCTTCCGCTCCACGCGTTATATCACAGCGAGTACTATTCAGTATTCGTATCCAATGCTCTAGACCCTTGTATTGTAAGCATGGAATGCGCTCACAATCAGCAACTATGATTTCGCTACGAGTTGGTCGAGAGGGGAGACCGCGAACGCTATAGGGACAGCGCGCCTGCATGCGGCAAATCTCGTACCGATTTTGCACCGTTAAGAGAATGGCACCCGCTTCAAGTTTGCAGGTTGTTTGATTCGGGCAGTTTGCGATTTCGCCTACAACTTCAAACGCTGCTAACCTCGCAAGGCTTTGATCAGCGTCGTCTAGGTAAGAGCGATCTCTTATCTGTTGAAATAACTCAAGATACAGCCGTTCCTGCTTTGCAAGATTCGTAAAATATTCTCGTGAATAACCCGGGGTTTGAGTTTGAGCAGTATTGATTGGTTCGTTTTTATCCTCTTCGCCATACAAATAATCCCCCTTCTCATTCGGCGACAACCACAAGCCCGTATCTTGGTTATACCAGCGTCCATGTGCATAATACAAGCCCACATCCAACACATCATGCAAGTTGAAATTGAAGCGATCCGGAAAGCGCATGTAACCCCATGCCGCGTTCCAGTTGTAGTATCCTTTATTGTCGGAGGCGTAGTTCACGTCACCCCACGCGCCATAACTGCGCCAACCCGCTCCGCCATCACCATTCTGCGGCACGAACGTTGCATCGCCGCGTCCGTTGTAACGATGATACCACGGTGGAAATTGGTTGATGTAACGCAGTCCCACACGCAAGGGGCGTCCGTTGGCATGAAGGTAGATTTCGCGCGTGATGTTGCCGCCATCCTCGACCCACGACAACCACTCGCCGTCACCCACATAAAAATACTTGTGGCAGTAATCTCCGCCGGCGACCCATTGACAGAACTGTTTGATGCGTCCCAACGGGTCGTAACTCAAACTCGCCGTGTAACTCGATTGTCCCGTCGCGGTGCGCGTGACACTGTTGAGTTGATGCGTGCCGGGTTCCCACGCATACTCCATCGTCACGGTGAGACTGTTGGTCACTTTGACCATCTGATTCACGTTCCCGTCGTCATCATACGCAAGGGTGCGGTCATAGAAATAACTATAGCCACACGGACCGCTGCCGAGGATATTGCACTCGCGCGCCTCTTCGGACACCAAGCGATTGCCGTTCCATTCATATTCGGAACGCTTGTAACCCCAACTGTTGGCAAAAAAGGACGCGGGGTTTGCCACGATCGTCGCGCACGAATTGTTGCCCAACTGCCAGTAGCGTTTTTCGCGGCGTCCACTGTCGTCGTATTCGATGTATTCACGTGCCGCGCCGCCAAATTCCGAACAGACCAACCGCTGCGCGTCGTCATAGACCATGTGATTGGTGTTTTGGTTTTGCTGTTCCCAGGTATCGAGCAAATTGTTGGCGGTATAGCCGAGTGTGGAAGTGAGTGAATGAGAGGCGCTGCCAACATGACTCACATCCGCTTGCTCGATAAAAGCATTCCCATTGTAACCCAGCGTGCTGGTCAACGTGAGCGAATTCTGAACATCGCTGGTCACCCATCCTGTAAGTTGTCCATCTTCATACACGTTCGTCGTCTCTGCCCACGTTTGCGCGCCAACGGTTTGGGTGGTGGTTTCCAATTGATTCGCATCGTTGTAGGTCATCGTATTGACGATGCCATTCCCATTCACCAATTCTTGCAAATTCCCTGCCGCGTCAAAATCGTACGTTGTCTCATAATTGCTCGGGTCGGTGAACGCGGTTTGCCGATTCAGAGCATCATATTCATACGAAACGGTCACGTTGCTCTGTCCCGGGCGCGCTTGGGTGACGCTCGTGCGATTACCATTTTCGTCATATCCATACGTGAACGTTGTAATCAAATCATCGTCTGCTTCATAGCGTGATTCCGTTTCGACGCGATTCACCTCATCATATTCATATTCTCGATACGCGCCCGATGGCATTGTGAGCAAGACAAGATTGTTCGCCGCATCAAACGCATAGGTGGTCGTATCGTTCGGCGTCTCTTTGCTCACCAGCCGATTGGCATCGTCGTATTCAAACGTCGTCACCAAACTCTGTGGCTGCGTCGTCGTCAACACGTTCCCTACATTGTCGTATTCATATTCAGTCGTTTCATTCAATTCATTGGTCTGCGTTTCTAGCCGATTCACGTCGTCATAGGTGAAAGTCGTCGTTTCGTCATTCTCGTTCGTAAAAGCAAGTTTATTTCCCACTGCATCGTAGGTGAAGGTTTGCGTCGTAGTCGCAGGCAGCGTGATGGTGACAACACGATTTACCTCGTCGTATTCAAACTCTGTCGTGTTGCTCGCCGCATCGGTCATGCTCGTGCGATTGCCCACCGCGTCATGTTAGCATGATGGCAGTCGGGCGGGACGCTGCTTGACTTGCGGTCAGGCGCAACCGGGCGCATACTCTCTCGCGTTGAGGAGTGAGGACGTGTGCGTCGGGGGCGCGGCGTCAGGGACAATCGGCTATGCTTATGGGATGGTTCGTCCAAGCCCGCCGTCGTGTTTGATTGTCTCACTCGCATCCGCTCAACTGTGGGGTTCGGCGCAAGGTGTCCGAACGAACGCGTATCTGTGTGTGAAGTCTTGAACCCTAAAACGGTTGCGCCCGACCGCCCAAGCCCGGCGTGGCTTGGAACGACGAGGAGGTTGACATGGCTGACGAACGCAAAGCGCTGCGTTACATCGGACTCGATGTCCACAAACATTATCTCATCGCCATCGGTGTGAACGCGGCGAAAGAACAAATCTACGGACCCGTGCGCGTGGACTTGCAAAAACTGGACGGCTGGGCGAAAAAAACGCTGCTGCCCACCGATGCGCTGGTGTTGGAAATGACCACTAACACCTGGCAAGTGTATGACGAACTCTTGCCGTCCGCACACTCGGTAACGGTAGTCCATCCGCCACACGTGGCGCTCATCACGCGTGCCCAAGTGATGACGGATAATCTTGCGGCGCTGAAACTGGCGCGGTTGCATGCAGCAGGGATGATTCCGGCGCTGTGGGTGCCGCCGCCGGCAGTGCGCGAGTTGCGCGCGTTGTTGGCACATCGGCGGTTGCAAGTGCGCTTGGCGACGCAGGCGAAAAATCGCTTACATGCGGTGTTGCATCGCTATCATCTGGCGCCACCGCAAGGGGACTTGTTTGCGCCAGCACAGCGTGCGTGGTGGCAGCGTTTGAACGTGAGTGTGGTAGAACGCACGCGGATTGCGAGCGATTTGGCGACGTTGGATTTTGCGAATGCGCAGAAACGCACGTTGGAAGAAACGTTGACCACGCTTGCGGCGCAGGATGAACGCATGCCGTTGTTGCTGCAACTGGTGGGTTTTTCGCTCATCAACAGTTTGACGGTGTTGGCGGCGATAGGAGACATCACGCGCTTTGTGCATGCCGCACAGTTGGTGGGATATGCGGGTTTGGGTGCACGGGTGCATGACAGCGGGATGACCACCCGCACAGGCAAAATCACCAAAGCCGGACGGCGGGAATTACGTGCGGCGCTGGTGGAAGCGGCGCAGGTGGCGGTGTTACATCATCCGCATTGGCGTGCGGAACTGGCGCGGCTCGAACCGCGTTTGGGACGCAACAAAGCGATTGTAGCCATTGC
>JARFXO010000012.1 GCA_029194665.1 Nitrospira sp.
GTTAGTGTAAACTGTTTTCTGTAAATTTGACCGACTCGAACAAAAGAGTAGGTCTGGTGTATCCTTAGAAGCGCCAACTTCAAAAAGGAGTCACACCATGACCTACCCATCTGATTCTACACTACCCCGCGAGATTACCGAACTCGTCAACGACAACGGGTTCGACATCTTGCCCCAATTGCTCGAACTGATCTTTAACACCGCGATGCAAGTCGAACGCGAACAATATCTGGGCGCCGCACGCTATCAACGCTCGCCGGAACGACGCGGGCACGCCAACGGCTTCAAGCCCAAGACGGTCCAAACGCGCGTCGGCGAGATCCAATTCGCCATTCCCCAAGTGCGCGACGGCAACTTTTATCCCAGCGCGTTGGAGAAAGGGTTACGCAGCGAGCGGGCCCTCCATCTGGCGCTTGCCGAGATGTACATTCAAGGCGTCTCGACGCGGAAAGTGACCGCCATTCTCGAACAACTCTGCGGCTCCGACGTCTCTTCGACCCAGGTCAGCCGTGCCGCCAAGTTACTGGATGATGCGTTGCACGCGTGGCGCACGCGCCCACTGGGCGAAATGTGCTATCTGTATCTCGACGCCCACTTTGAAAAAGTGCGCGACAACGGGCAAATCCGGGATGCGGCCGTGCTGATTGCCTCGGGTGTCAACCCGGCGGGCAAGCGCGAAATCCTTGGGCTTTCTGTCGCCTTGAGCGAACATGAACTGCATTGGCGCACCTTTCTGCAGAGTTTGGTCGCACGCGGCTTAGGTGGCGTGCAGTTGATTATCAGCGACGACCATGCAGGACTCAAAGCCGCACGCCAAACGGTGTTTGGTGGGATTCCATGGCAACGCTGTCAGTTTCACTTGCAGCAAAATGCCCAAGCCTATGTCCCGCATCAGGACATGCGCAGCCAAGTCGCCGCCGACATTCGGATCATTTTCAATGCCCCCGATCGCGTCGCGGCAGAAAGTTACTTGACCCGCACGGTGCAAAAATATCTCAAGTCGGCGCCGAAGCTTGCCGCGTGGTTGGAAACGGATCTGCCGGAAGGTTTCACGGTCTTTAACTTTCCCAAGTCCCATCAGCGGCGCCTGCGAACCGTCAACGGGCTGGAGCGCGTGCATCGCGAGATTGAGCGGCGCACACGCGTGGTGAGTATCTTTCCGAGTGAGCAATCCTGCTTGCGGCTCATCAGTGCCATCTTGATGGAACTCGACGAAGCGTGGCAGACCGGGAAAGTGTATCTCACGCTGGGCGAGGACGCGCCGTCGTAGTCGTCGTAGCGGTTGTGGAAAAGTGGGCAGTGCACTTCTGTCCACTTTTCCACAACCGAGCTGGGCTTTTAAGAACCTGCCCTGAGCGTAGCCGAAGGGTTCAAATCGCGCTTCGGATACACCCAGCGAATTTACAGAAACAAAGTTGCACAATCTCTGGGACTTGTGCATTATCGAGGGGATTGGTGTTATCGAGGTTGGTCTCTTTCTTGGCGGGTCGGCTGCGGCCATTTGGGGTGGCCAGGAAATCGCGGAAAATCATCAAGCTCTATCGGTGTCCTTGAATGATGCTGTAACCACATTGGGAGATACATTCCTCAAGCGGCAAAAAGACCAAGCGATGTTGCTTGGACTGCTCGCGACTGCTGGAGCAAATAAAGCGAGAGGAACTTTGCAGGATCAGGGAGGACAAACCGCGAGTCCAGGTGGACTTGATCCACGAAAAGGACTTGAATCTGTAGCTGACGAAGTTGCAAAGTATCGTAATTTTCGAGGTGGCGGTATTCACCCAGCCCAAACCGGCAAGGCTTTTTCCGATTGGTTCAAAGGAAATATTCTTAACAACCCCTCTGCCAAAGGAAGAGAAATCTTCGAAGGGGCACGCCGCGTGGATATTCTGGACGAATCCGACACCCTAATAGGCGGCAGACAGATTTACGAACTCAAAAACTATACAAACCAAACATCAATTGGCAGAAACTTTTGGAGCCAAGCAGACGCCTATATTGATTATGCCCAACAAAATGGGTACACCCTCAACTATGTTTTTGGGCGGAGAATATCTGATACGGTCGCACGAGGATTGGTGGAGAGAGGTATAGATGTATGGTATATTGATGATGTTGGTACCATGGTCAGATGGATTCTTCCCTAAAGATGTTAACAAGTCAGCTCAGCCCAAACGCAAATATTATTGCTGTACTGCGTACACATCAATTGCAGAAACCGGCAGCAACCACGCGCGCGATTCTTGCAAGGATCGCCCCTGATGAATATTTTGCCCCTCTCATCAACAAATACATTCTCTCGACGCGACATCATTCTCATCAAAAAGCGGACCCGTTCAAGTGGGCAGCTACTCCTGATATCTTGTACGATCAACTCGCACAGGAACCACGCGCAAGGATCATTTTGGAAGGAGATTACCCAAGCATTCGAATTTATCTTGACCTTAACTGTACTGGCGACATGATTAAAGAAAAGGTGAATGGCAAGTTACGCAATGCCCCGCGCCCAAGCGATACTTCAATGGTCACTGTCAGCGCATTCGGCACAAAGTTCGCGGATTCCCTATTTACTCAGGCATACCTCAACCTACTTGGCGACTTGTTTGAAATAGTCGAAGGTGATTACGGGAAAGCGGAGCATCCCGCAGTGCGACACGGCACTGCCTATGATCAGGCACACCAAGATCTCTTTGAACCCGCATTCATTAGCTGGGCGAATTTGTTTGGGCCCCGCCTCGTAGCGCGTATTGGAATAGAGCGCCTCCTGACCGTGCCTGCTTATCAGTTTCGTGAACTCTCAAACGGAGGCGTTTTGTTCACAATTTCTCCTTCGCCGCTGGTGCAACTCGAACCTAAAGCCCAACAGACTATCGCCCAAATCAAAGCACATCTGGGAACCCAAAGTCCAACTGAGAAGGCAACGCTCGATGAATTGGCTGAATTTGAGCGCAATCAAACCATAATAGGGCAAGAGATGAGACAGAGAATTGAACAGAGCGTCTTGCAAGTGCGTGAGCAAACTACATTGGAGATGCAGCGTCAGGCAGAAGGATGTGTAATGGGAGTGAAAAAGTTCTGGGGGAAAACTTTGGATTTCAGCATTTCAAGTTTAATGACGGTCGACCATCTAATTGAAAATGGTTTCCAGCCCAACGAACCAATAGATACCATAAATACAGGGATACACGCATTTGGCGCGTATGTTGGCGAAGTGGTGCGACGTAATCTGGGGGGGGAATGGCAGAATGAAGTGACGCAAGGTCAACCTGTTCTATTGCAAGTGGGGTCAACACACAAACGTATCGAGCCATTTGATCTGGTGGCGCGGCGTTTTCAAGAAAGGAGTACAGTTAATGGGTTTAGGTTATTCAATTGGTATAGAAGCATTGTCTCCTAATAGTAAAATCATGTGCATTGATGTTTTTTGGTCGGAGCGGCTGGATTGTTTCCAGTCCGCTCCTCTTATTTCATTCATTGCCCGTCACATCCAAAATCTTGTCTAGCAGTCTGTCGGAGAGAGACATAAAGTCTCCCAACTGTAATACAATTCACGCATGAGCAGAGAATTCAAAACTCCGGATTACGACGCGACTCTCAATTCCACCATCACCTTGCGCGAAGCCCTGCCTGTGAATCACCTAGCACGCTTTGTCG
>JARFXO010000013.1 GCA_029194665.1 Nitrospira sp.
GTAACTGTAAGTTGTCGTCACGCCCAAACTCTGTGGCAAGTTCGCAAGTTATTGGAAACAAATCTCCCGCGCCAATTCAGATTGGATTGACGCGGGAGACTTCAGTTTGATAGTATTTTGACAGTCACTTTACTTGTCTGCACAGTCTTTTTCACCAAACGCCTTCTGACAGTAGTAATTAAAGTCTTTCATTCCCTCCCAGGGCTGAACCCACTCTGGATAGTTTGCCGCCCCACTCAATGCAGCGGCATAACCTTGTGCATCGGGTGCAAACAACATGACTTGGTCAAATTCAGTTTCCTTTTCTATTCGTGGTTTGTTTACCCCCCCAGAGAGAAGTAGAATTCCCTGGTCTTTATAGATCACTCTTAGGTCGTAGCTAGTACCAACTCCTGCATCTGGAGGATGAACAACACGTGCAATGATCTCAGTAGGTTCCCCATAAGCTTCAAGTACATCGCCAAACCCTATCGGTTTTGGAAACCACGGGCGAATGAGGTATATGATTTGTTGAGCGGTTTGAGCTTGATAGTTTGCAAATCCGCCTTGCCCCCCACCTGCCCAATCCCACTGAACATACCCGAGGTCAGGTACAAGTCTGGTTGAGGTCATCTCTGCTCTGGCAATCAGTGGGCTAGTTCTCAAGATGTTGACAGCGTCAGATGCGCTGGTACTTCCAGGTGTTATTCCCTCCCAACAGGGAGGAGAACATGGGGCTCCTTTTAGCCATCTACTTTGCCAATCGCCCGAAGGTGCTGGTTTTGGTGTTGGGGCGATTGAAGGAGTAACGTTAGCAGGGAGTGAAACGCCACCCATCGGTCCGCAAGATACCAGCCAGATCATTACGATTAGGGGTATGACTAGTCTGGTAGGGCTAGATTCTAAATTCATTAGGCATGCTCCTCTATTTCAAGAACCCCAAGGCAACATCCAGCGCATTTTGCCTTGCCGCGTCTGGATCGCGAATCGCTTGGCTATAGCCCCCAAATTTCCTATCAACAAACCATGTAAACGTTTCTGCAAAGTCTTCGCCAGGAGGATATGGTCCAGGTGGAGTACCTGCCGCATAGGAAGTTGGCGCGCCAGCCACTCCACCTTCGCCTAGCAGTCTGTCGGAGAGGAATTACTCAGCGAGTTCTCTCCAACAAAACCGAGTCCATTCACCTTTACAATTCGTAGTTCACAAGCACGACTCACCAAGTTTCGGGAGTTTTTTCAGTGTGCAGGCGCGTGGCAGCAACGCCGGCAGTTAGCCGGCTTGCAGGGTATGCCAGCGTTTGAGATTGAACGCCAAGCACACCAGACACCATTCGCCGGTCACCGCGAACAACCCGCGCAAGGAGAATTGACGAAAGCCCATCACTTCCTTGATGGTTCCAATCACGGGTTCGACGGTTTCCTTGCGCAACGCATAAATCGTTTTGCCAATTTCGGTTTGCAGTTTGAATGCCATCTTTTCTTTGGCATTCGCTTCGGGCGGTGGTGGCGCAGGTTGTTGCGCAAACCAACTCTGCCAACTCTGGTGATGCGGTTCGCGTCCCGTGGCAATGTAGGGATCAATGCCACGGTCTTCCAGGGCTTGGACGTTGCCGGGGCTCCAGTAGCCGTTGTCTAATGCGGCGGCATCGGGCGTGCCCACGCGTGGCGAAATCGCATCCACCGTCGGTTCGACTTGGTGTTGATCATTCGGATGATTGGACACCGTCGCGGCGACAATGAACAAACGCGCTTGGTCTACAGCGACTTGGGCATTGTAGTGTTGGTCAAAACCAGCGTTCGTGCTGTTTTTCATGATGCGCGAATCAGGATCGGTGAAGTTGTATTGGTCTTTGTCTTGGGGACCCGGTGTCGGTGGTTTGGGCGCACGCCCGCGCGGGGGACGGTTGTTTTTACGGGCTTTTTCTTCCCGCTCGCGCACTTTGGCATCATACGCCGCTTTTTCGGCGGCATAGCGTTCTTGGGCGCGTGCTTCCAACACGGCTTTGGCTTGGGCAAGATGGGCGAGCCGCTCTTGGCGAAAGGCAATTTCTTCTTCCACACTACAGCCAGGGGGAAGGGTGACTTCGCGTTGGTCGACTTGTTCACTCAAGGCAAACAACTCGCTGACTTGTTGCCGCAGCTGGGTTTCTAATTCGAGCAGGCGTTTGTAACTGACCGCTTGGTGTTTGGAGGCATCGGCATGAATCTTACTGCCATCCAAACTGATGTTGCCCAATTGGAATACGCCTGCGGTCTGTGCCAATAAGAGAATTTGCACGAACAACTCTTGAATTTCTGCCAAGAAGGTCTTGCGGAAATTCGCAATCGTGTCATGGTCGGGATGTAAGCCGCTCGCAATATAGCGAAAGGGAATGTTCTCGTGGGTGGCGCGTTCAATCTTGCGTGAACTGAACACACCTGTGGCATAGCCATAGAACAATAAGCCCAAGAGGATTTCCGGTGCGATGGCAATCCCGCCGGTGGGCGCATAGCGCGCATAGATCGGGCTCAAATCCAATTGGCTAATCACATCC
>JARFXO010000014.1 GCA_029194665.1 Nitrospira sp.
ATTCATACGTCGTCACGTTTTCGAGTTCGTCGGTAACGGTTTCAAGGTAGCCCGCCGTGGTGTAGGTGTACGTTGTCGTGTGGTCGTTCGCGTCGGTGACACTCGTGCGTTGTCCATACGCGTTATAGTCATACGTTGTCACATTCTCGAGCGCATCGGTGACAGAAACAAGTGTGCCGTCTTGATACTCATATTCGGTTGTGTTGTCGCGTGCGTCGGTAACAGAGGTCAGGTCGTTCTCCACGTTGTAGGTGTAGGTGGTGACATTTTCGAGTTCGTCTGTGCGTGTGAGCAAATTCCCGCGCGCGTCGTAGGTCATGGTGGTCGTATGTTCGAGCGGGTCGGTGAGGGTGAGGATGTTGAAAGCCGCGTCATAGGTATAGGTTGTCTCGCCATCCAACGCATCCATACTTGTTATCACTTGTCCGGTGGCGTTCAACGTATAAAGCGTGTCGTGGGCGTTGCCGTCGGTAAAGGTGGTTTCGTTCGCATCGTAACCAAATTCTGCTACCTGAATCTCATCGCGCGTAAGCGTTTCTACGCGGTCATTGCCATCGTACGCAAAGACAGTATCATTTTCGCGCGGGTCGGTGAAGGTGGTGAGGTGTCCGCCGCTGTAAGCAAAGCCAGTGACATATTCCAGCGGGTCGGTCAGACTCGCAATCCCATTTCCGTCCCACGCGAGTTCTACCACATGACTGTCGTTATCGGTGATGCTTGTGAGTTTGTTGTTCGTGTACGCAAACGTTAAGGTTTGTCCGCCGGCGGCTTCTGCTTCGGTCAGAACATTGTTCGTGTAGGTGAGCGCGAGGGTGTTATCAAAACGGTCATGGAACGCGGTGAGCAGTCCGTTTGCATCAAATTCGTGCGCCGATTGATCGGTGTGTGTGAGGGTAAACGTTGAATCCATGTTTTCAACCAGCGTATCGAAAATGCCGGCGGGCGCTTGATATGTATCATCTATTTGTTTTTCAAATAAATGGTTTGTCCCATCACCATCGGTCAGTAAAACATCGCCATTACCTTGCTCTTGCAGCACGTAGGCAAAATTGTGCGTCCACACATTCGAGAGGGAATTGTAGGTGAGAACAAAATTCAAGGCGGGTCCGCGGCCTGGAATCGCGAACGCATTGTATTGTGTCACGAGATTACCATTGCAGACATTTACGCGTGTCGTCACGCGGTCGGTCAAGGTGAACGTTTGATACGTCCAAAAGCGTTCGATGCCCAGTCCACACTCTGCCGCTGACGGTGTTGGCGTGGGCGATGGGGTCATTGTTGGTGTAGAGGTAAACGTGGGCGTGGGCGTATCGGTTGCTTGCGCGCGCGGCTGCGCGTGAATAGTTGCCGCACTCATCAAAAGAACGAGAACGGCAATTCCAAAAAGAATTGCTTTCATTTTTCCTCCTGCAAGATGAATTTCTAAAATGCGCGCAGGAGAAAGAAAGACACAACGCATCTTCTATCCCACCAGCAAAAATTTAGTTTTGGGATGCGTTGTAGTATACTTTTTTCACCCTGTGCGCTTGCCGTTTCAAGCGGACGGGTTAGGACGGGAGAACTGCTCGTAACAGCTCTCCCGTCTGTTTCATTTTTCGTCGTTACATCGGCGCCTCCTAAATTGAAATGAACAAAGAATCAAGTTACGTTTGCGTTTGCAATCAAACGCCACGCGTCAATAGAATAGCACGCTTGTTCTTTTTGAAAATTCCCGGAATTGGGTATTTTTGAAAAAAATTTTCTGGGCGAGCGCGACAAGTAAAGCGTGACTCTTCAATCTTTGGTGAAATGGATTTGACTGCGCCTTACCATGCTTGACTCAACTCCGTACCACTGCACCCAAATCGTAATCCGTGCGCTGCATCCAGAGCCAGCCGAGCAAGCCACTGACGTTCACAATGGAGGGCTTCCGCTTATAGGTGCGCATCGTCCGATAGCGTTCTTTCACACACTGCCCAATCGCTTGTTCACTCGCATTGTTCGTACCATCCAGTTTCTGTTTTGTCGGCGAACGCCAACGCTGGAACAACGTCAAGCGCGCCCAATTTTCGGACCAGTCCAGCGTCAGCAACCGCAGGCGATACCACATGCTCGCACGCCCCCCTTGCGGCGGCGGCGGCGCACCTTGATACCGCTCGGCTAACTTGAGCATTTCGGCTTGTCCATTGGCAGGTAGTCCTTTGATCAACTCTTCCACCGTCTCGACATCTTCCAAGAATTGCTCGACGCTCAGTCCGGGTACTTCCCACGGCACGCGGTCAGGATGCTCCACCGCTTTCGTGCCGAGTGCGGCGACCAAGTCATGGACATTGCGATTGACATGCGCGCGACAAATTTGATGGGACAGTCCGAGCGCGTCGGCGACGTTTTTCATGCTGTCCGCATCATCGGTCACCAAGATTTCGACCCCGAGCTGTTTCGCCAAATCACGAATCCAGTCT
>JARFXO010000015.1 GCA_029194665.1 Nitrospira sp.
ATCCCGTTTTCTCCCGGATACGCCACCGCAATGCGGATGCGGTTCGCCGCATTCCAAGCGATCCTGCGCCGAGGGCGGAGGCGACCCCGCACAAACCGCCGGCCTGCGCGGACGGTTTGAACCCAGCATGCTGCCAAATAAATGCGATCTCTGTTATTCCTGTTGGCCCAACTCGCGGAGCCACGCATTACACCATGTCGCCAGGCCATTGGCGGAATCATCGGCCAGCAGCGCCAAAAACTTCGCCAATGCGTGCCCGTAGCATACCTGGACATCCGCCTCTTGCTCGGCCGGACCGAGGTCGAGCCCGCCAGGGGTGAAGTAGGTGCCGTTGGTCAGGTAGGGCGACTTATCCATCGGGTCTTCCGCTGGGAGTGGCCAGTACTGCTGATGCACGCTGAACCCGCGCGGCTTGCCACGGTTGTTCCGCCACCAGACCAGCAGTACGCGGCGACTGGGAACGCCGTCCGGCGGGAAACTCCTTGGTCCGGCCGCAAGGATTGTGAAGAGTTCGTTCGGCATGGATTGGCTTCTCCATTGGTGATGTGTCGCTCTATTCTTCGCAGCCGCGTTGCGTGCCGATTCCATAGGTCCGCGCGTCGCAGTACGGCGGACTTCCGAAAACCAGGTCAAACGTGTCGTCCGCGAATGGGAGCCGCGCGGCGTCGGTTTGTGCGAAATCTTTCACCCGATTTCCTTGTCGCGTAACGCCACGGTGAAGCCGAGCCCCGATTTTTTCAGCGACTCAAGGTTTCGCTCGCCATAAGCCACAAGCACAATCGGCGCGCCGCAATTGAAGGTGCCACGATCTTCGAGCCGACCTCGACCGGCCATCGGAACCCGTTTGAGGATTCTCCGTTCGGGCCGCATGTTCGAAGCAAATAAACTCGCCCCATTGATGCGATTCTCCTTCCAGGCTTTCGCTATCGAGCCGCCTGGTCGAAAACAAAACCGGGAGTCACGTTCATGAGTCGTTTTTGTCCGAGTCGCGTTTGGCTATCGCGAACATCCACGCCGACGCCGTGCCGACCCAATCTCACCGCCGCCGCCACCGTAGTCCCCGAGCCGCTGAACGGATCAAGCACGTTGCCGCCGGGCGGGCAGAGCGAAGAGATGAACCATTCGGCCAACTTCTCGGGAAACGGCGCTTCGTTCCGATGGGCGAGCCGGTCCCCGAGATGCCCGCCGCCAACCGTGATTCCCACGATCAGGTTGCCGGGGTTCGCCAGGACGGGCGACTTGTACGCCTGGTCTCTCCTTGTTCCATCGGGTTCCCGCATGGCGCGTATTATGTGCGAAGGCCTTGATGCGGCTTGTCTTTCGCCGTTGGCTTTTCTGTAGTGCGTCGCGTCGGACTTCCGGTTTCCGCCCCACTGGTCCACACGTTGCCCGGAAGACAGCCGATAGGACATTTCGCCGCCGGGAGCCCACTTCGGCGGCTTCCCCCGCGCCGTGTTGTCGGACCACGGGAGCGGACCCGGCCGCTTCATGCAGATCGCATACTCCACATCGGATCGAAACCAGTCGTCATGGCCGCTGCCGGGAACGCCGACGCGGTGCCAAAAGCACGGCCGGTATAGTTGGCACTCGCCGCCGCGTTTCCACCATTCCCACATCAGGCCCTCGGGCGCGGGCCAGTAGTTTCGCTTTCGCGTCACGCTCCCCACGATCCAAACGACCGCGCCACGACAAACCCTCTGCGCCTCGACACTGACGGCCAGCATCCACGCCACCCATTCTTCGCAGCCGCGCTGTGCGCCGATTCCGTAGGTCCGCGCGTCGCAGTACGGCGGACTTCCGAAAACCAGGTCAAAAGCGTTGTCCGCGAATGGGAGCCGCGCGGCGTCGGCTTGAACGAATGACGTTGTGCGTTGTCCCATCGCTTGATCACCTCCGGATCGATTGTTGCAAGGCGTGTTCGCATTCCTGCCGCACTTTGAACACCAGCGCCTCGTCGGAAAGGTCGCGCACGCGCTCCATGTGAATCACCGTGCCGAAACGGTACTTCCCGCCCGCGCGGCCGATTCGGAACCTGACGGCCTGCGCGGCTTCGAGGTCCGCGTACCAGAATTCCAGCCGATGTGCTTTCAACGCCTCGGCCCGATCCTCGATCCATTCGGCGATGGCGGACCGAACCAACCGGCGC
>JARFXO010000016.1 GCA_029194665.1 Nitrospira sp.
TATTCGGCGCGGATTCTCTATCAGGAACTGCGAGCGAGCCACGAGTACATCGGCAGTTATGAGACGGTGAAGCGAGGGGTGGCGCCGCTGCGTGAGGGTCAGCTGCAGGCGGAGCGGGCCCTCCTCCGCTTTGAGACACCGCCGGGCCAGCAGAGTCAGATTGATTGGGGCCAAGCCACCGTGCCCTTCCGCGCCGGCCCGACGGTGGTGCACGTGTTCGTGTTGACGTTGGGGTTCAGCCGACGTGGGTTCTATTACGCCTGTGCCGATGAGCGGCTGGCGCAGTTTCTCGAGGCCCATGAACGGGCTTTTGCGCATTTCGGTGGCCACACGCGAGAGCATCTGTATGACCGACCGCGAACCGTCTGTTATGCGGATGAGACGGGGCGGCGGCTCTGGAATCCCACCTTCAAAGCCTTCGCCGACTATTGGGGCTTTGAGCCGCGCGTGTGTCGGCCCTATCGGGCCCAGACCAAGGGTAAGGTCGAATCCGGCGTGAAATATCTGAAACGGAACTTTCTGCCGGGACGAACGTTTGTCGATCTGGTGGACTTTCAAACCCAACTTGACGAATGGACCGCGACAATTGCCGACCGCCGCATCCATGGCACGACGCATGAGGAGCCACTCGTCCGGTTTGCGCGAGAACGCAACCACCTGGTCCCGCTGGCGGACCAGCGCGCCTTCCAGCAGGAGGCGCGCGTCTCACGGATCGTGGCCGAGGACTATTTGGTCAGCCTGGCGACGAACCGCTACTCCGTGCCCTTCCGGCTCATTGGTCAGCGGGTTGAAGTGCAACGACGGGGGGACACGGTCCACATCTTTCACCGTGACCAAGAGATCGCGACGCACCCGGTGCTCCCGGGCCAGCACCAATTCCGAATCCAGCCCGAGCACGGCCCTGGAGCCAGTGCGCGTCTCGCCCGCCACCGTCGGTCCACGGTGAGCGATCGGTCCCCTCGCCCCGATGCCTTGCCGGAGGTCGAAGTGCGGGATCTGGCCTGGTACGAGGCGGTGTGTGAGCGCACGGCGTCGCAGGAGGGGCGGCCATGAACGCGGCGCAACTGGAACGGCTCCGTGACCAACTCACGCGCCTACGGCTCTTGAAGAGTCGGGAGCGGCTGGAGGCCCTCTTACAAGAAGCGGCCGTCAAGGAGCTGCCCTATGCCGACTTCCTCGACCAGGTGCTCGGCGAAGAAGTCGCGTCCAAGACCGCGAAGAACATTGCGATGCGGACGAGTTTGGCGCGATTTCCATTCGTCAAGAGTCTGGAGGTCTTCGACTTCAGCTACCAGCCTTCGTTGGATAAGAAGCAGATTCAGCAGGTGGCGACCTGCCACTTCATCGAGCACGGCGAGAATGTCGTGATCTTGGGGCCGCCCGGTGTGGGCAAAAGCCACCTGGCCATCGGGCTAGGGCTGCAAGCCATTGCCCAGGGCTATCGGGTGTTGTTCACGACAGCCGCCGCCATGATCGCTACGCTGACTCGGGCGCTCACGGAGAATCGGCTGGAGGACAAGCTGAAGCTCTATACCATTCCCCGGTTGCTGATCATTGATGAGATCGGCTATCTGCCCATTGACCGCACCGGGGCCAACTTGTTCTTTCAGCTCATCTCACGCCGCTATGAGAAGGGGCCGATGATTTTGACCAGTAACCAGAGTTTCGGGGCTTGGGGCGAGGTGTTTGGCGACCGGGTGCTGGCGACTGCGATCCTGGATCGGGTGCTCCACCACGCGATCACCATCAACATCCGGGGCCATTCCTACCGGCTGAAGGAGAAACTCAAAGCCGGACTTGTGCGGGTCGAAGAAGCGTCAACGACAACCTAACGGGGTGGGGAATTTTCGATGACCATAACTGGGGCAATTTGGATGACCCTTGACA
>JARFXO010000017.1 GCA_029194665.1 Nitrospira sp.
GGGAAGCGGTGTCCTGGGCCACGATGGCGGCGGTCTTGGTCCTGGCCCGATTGTGTGAACCGGCGAGTGAGTTGCACATTGCCGAGACCTGGTACCGGCAGACTGCGCTGGAGGACCTGCTCGGCGTGCCGGCTGACCTGGTCAATGAGGATCGCTTGTATCGGGCGCTGGATCGGCTGCTGCCCCACAAGCGGGCGCTGGAGTCCCACCTGGTGGCCCGACTCCGGGAGCTGTTCGCGTTGGACTATGATCTGCTGCTCGATGACGTGACGAGCACCTACTTCGAAGGGCCGGCGGCCGCGAATCCGTTAGCACACCGGGGCTACAGCCGGGATCATCGGCCCGACTGCAAGCAAGTCTGCATCGCCTTGGTGGTCACGCGGGAGGGGCTGCCCCTGGGCTATGAGGTCTTCGCCGGCAACCGCACCGACGTGACGACGGTCGAGGAGATCGTGGGGACGATGGAAGCTCGCTATGGGCTCGCGCAGCGGATCTGGGTGATGGATCGGGGCATGACGAGCGAAGAGAATCTGGCCTGGCTGCGGGCCAGCGGGCGCCGGTATCTGCTCGGGACGCCCAAGAGTGAGTTGCGCAAGTGGGCCCGGGCGCTGACCGACGAGCGCGACTGGACGACGGTGCGGGAGGGCGTGGACGCGAAGACCTGCCTCGGGCCCGAGGGCGCCGAAACGTTCCTGCTGGTCCGATCCGTCGAGCGGCGCGAGAAGGAGCGGGCGATGCACACGCGCTTCGGGCAGCGCATTGAGAGCGGGGTGGCCCGTTTGGCCCGACGACTCAGTCGGGCGCGCCGTCCCCTGGAGCGGGGCCCCATCGAGCGACAGATCGGCCGACTCCTCGCGCACAATCCCCGTGCCGCCGGGCGGTACGTGATCGACGTGGTGGCAGACCCGACCACCGCGTCGGGTCTTCGGGTGACGTGGACCAGCCGGCCGGAATGGGACGACTGGGCTCGCGTCAGCGACGGCTGCTATGTGCTCCGCACCAACATTCCGGACTGGAGTCCGGAGGACTTGTGGCGCACCTATGTCCAACTCGCCGACGCCGAAGCCGCCTTCCGGATTCAGAAAAGCGACTTGGCCCTGCGTCCCATCTGGCATCAACGAGCGGATCGGGTCCAGGCTCACATTCTGGTGTGCTTCTTGGCCTATGTGCTGTGGAAGACCCTGGAACAGTGGCAACAGCGGGCTGGGCTGGGCCACAGTCCGCGCACGATCTTAGAAGAACTCCGGACCATTC